>NZ_JBVJLO010000020.1:0-159701 GCF_055584685.1 Streptomyces sp. NPDC102258 | reverse complement strand
AAGGACGATGAGACGGACGGGAAATCACCAAATCCCTCCCTGATGCGGATCAGCTGAGACCCCGCACCCCCGACCCCGACCCCCTCGCCTCCCCCCCCCGCAACCCCCTTGACCTAGTTAGTGATTGAGCACTAACTTTCTCGTATGGTCAGGATGAGCGCAGAAGAGCGGCGTGAGAGTGTGATCCGGGCGGCGGGTCGGGAGTTCGCCCGGGGGGGTTACCACGGGACGTCCACCGAGGCGATCGCCAAGCGGGTCGGGGTTTCGCAGCCGTACCTCTTCCGGCTCTTCCCGAGCAAGCAGGCGATCTTCATCGCCGCCGCCGCCCACTGCATGGAGACCACCCGGCGGGTCTTCGCCGAGGCGGCCGAGGGGCTGGAGGGTGACGAGGCCCTGCACTCCATGGCGGACGCGTACACGCGGTTGATCGCCGAGCATCCGCACGTGCTCCAGATGCAGCTCCAGATGTACGTCACCGTCGCCGCCGCCGAAGCGGCCGGCGACAGCGAGCTCGGTGAGTTCGTGCGTGCGGGCTGGCTGGAGTTGTGGGACACCGTCGCCGTGCCGCTCGGTGGCGACGTGAAGGAGACCACCACCTTCATGGCCTTCGGGATGCTCATCAACACCCTCGCGGCCATGGGCTTCACGCCCGGGCATCGCATCTGGGAGGGGCTCTACCCCTCCGCCCGGGCCAAGGCGCCCACGGGGGAGCGCGCGGAAGGGTCCGTCCAGGAGCCGCGCTGACCCGAAGCCGGCCGGGAGGCTGCCCCAGCTGCCCCTCCCTGCGGGCCAGCGTTCAACCCCGCCCCACCCCGCGGCAGACTCCTGCCCGCAAAAGTTAGTCAGCGATAACTAACAACAGAGACAAATCTCAGGGGGAAACACGTGAACCAGCAAGACCGCCTCAGTCGGCCCGCGGTCTGGGCCCTCGTCCTCACCGGTGTCGCCAGCTTCATGGCCGCCCTCGACAACCTCGTCGTCACCACCGCCCTCCCCGCCATCCGCACCGACCTCGGCGGGAAGCTGGAGGACCTGGAGTGGACGGTGAACGCGTACACGCTCACCTTCGCCGTCCTGCTGCTGTTCGGCTCCGCGCTGGGGGACCGCTTCGGGCGCCGTCGGCTCTTCATGGCCGGGCTCGCCACCTTCACCGTCGCCTCCGCGGCCGCCGCGCTCTCGCCCGGCATCGGGGCGCTGATCGCCGCCCGGGCCGTCCAGGGTGTCGGCGCCGCCGTGATGATGCCGCTCTCGCTGACCCTGCTCACCGTCGCCGTCCCGGCCGCCCGGCGCGGCATGGCCCTCGGCATCTACGGAGCCGTCACCGGCCTGGCCGTCGCCAGCGGCCCGCTGATCGGGGGCAGCCTCACCGAGCACATCTCCTGGCAGTGGATCTTCTGGCTGAACGTGCCCGTCGGCCTCGCCCTGCTCCCGTTCGCCCGCCTGCGCCTCGCCGAGTCCACCGCCCCCGACGCCCGCCTGGACGTCCCCGGCACCCTCCTCATCAGCGGCGGGCTCTTCGGGATCGTCTACGGCCTGGTCAACGCCAACGCCCACGGCTGGACCAGCGCCCCCGTCCTCACCGGCCTGATCGCGGGCAGCGCCCTCGTCGGCGGCTTCGTCCACCACGGCTTCCGCAACGCGAACCCCATACTCCCCATGCGGCTCTTCCGTGACCGGGGCTTCTTCGGGATCAACTTCGCCAGCCTGCTCATGTACCTCGGCATGTTCGGCTCGATCTTCCTGCTCAGCCAGTTCCTCCAGGGCGTCGCCGGGTACTCGCCCACCGAGGCCGGGCTGCGCATGCTGCCCTGGACCGGCATGGCCGTGATCGTCGCCCCGATCGCGGGCGTCCTGTCCGACCGGTTCGGCGGCCGGCCCGTCGTCGTCGCCGGGCTGGTCCTCCAGGCGATCGGCCTCGGCTGGTTCGCGACCGTCCTGAGCCCCGACATCTCGTACGCCGCCCAGCTCCCGGCCCTGGTCCTCAGCGGGATCGGCATGTCCCTCTACTTCGCCCCGGCCAACAACGTGCTGATGTCCACCGTCGCCCCCGCCGACCAGGGCCGGGCCTCCGGCACCAACAGCGCGCTCCGCGAGGTCGGCGGAGCCCTCGGCGTGGCGGTCCTCGCCTCCGTCTTCTCCGCCCGGGGCGGCTACGAGACCCCGCGGACCTTCACCGACGGCACCATCCCCGCCCTGTGGATCGGCGCCGCCGCGGTCGCCCTGGCCGCCGCCCTGACCCTGCTGGTGCCGCGCCGGGCCAAGCAGGTGTCTGCCCCGCTGCCCCAGGCCCCGGCCTCGGTACCGCCCCCCGTCCCCGCCGGGGCCGGGCGCCGTCTGGCGGAGCGGAAGCAGAGCCACTGAGTGCCCCGCCGGGATGCGGGGGGAGCGGACCGTACTCTTGTCCCCGTGCAGGAACTCCACGACGCTCCCCTCGCCCCGCTGACCACCTTCCGCCTCGGCGGCCCCGCGGCCCGCCTGGTCACCGCGACCACCGACGCCGAGGTCGTCGCCGCCGTCCGCGCCGCGGACACGAGCGGCACCCCCCTCCTGATCATCGGAGGCGGCAGCAACCTGGTCATCGGCGACCAGGGCTTCGCCGGAACCGCCCTGCGCATCGCGACCACCGGCTTCACCCTCGACGGCACCACCCTGGAACTCGCCGCCGGCGAGAACTGGAGCGACGCCGTCGCCCGCACCGTCGAAGCCGGACTCGCGGGCATCGAATGCCTCGCCGGGATCCCCGGCTCGGCCGGCGCCACCCCGATCCAGAACGTCGGCGCGTACGGCCAGGAAGTCCGCGACACCATCACCGAGGTCGTCGCGTACGACCGCACCAGCGGCGAGACCGTCACCCTCTCCGCCGCCGACTGCGACTTCCGGTACCGCAACAGCACCTTCAAGGACCAGCCCGACCGCTACGTCGTCCTGCGCGTGCGCTTCGCCCTGGAGGACGCGGGCGGCCTCTCCGCCCCGATCAAGTACCCGGAGACCGCCCGCGCCCTCGGAGTCGAGGCCGGCGACCGCGTCCCGGCGGCCCTCGCCCGCGAGACCGTCCTGCGCCTGCGCGCCGGCAAGGGCATGGTCCTGGACCCCGCCGACCACGACACCTGGTCCGCCGGCTCCTTCTTCCACAACCCGATCCTGACCGACGAGGCGTACGCCTCCTTCCTCGCCCGCGTCCAGGACCGCCTCGGCCCCGACACCGCCCCGCCCGCCTACCCGGCCGGCGAGGGCCGTACGAAGACCAGCGCGGCCTGGCTGATCGACAAGGCCGGCTTCACCAAGGGCTACGGCAGCGGCCCCGCCCGCATCTCCACCAAGCACACCCTGGCCCTGACCAACCGCGGCCAGGCCACCACCGAGGACCTCCTCGACCTCGCCCGCGAGGTCGTCGCCGGAGTCCACGCGGCGTTCGGCGTCACCCTCGTCAACGAGCCGGTGACGGTCGGCGTCCGCATCTGACGTGCACTGCCCCCGGCACGGGGCCGGTACGGACCCCACACGGCTGGTGGGCCGCGAGATCAGCCGGGTCGTCGCCTCCTGGCACGTCTGCGAGGGCGAGCGCTCCGAGGCGCCGCTCGACGTCTGGCTGATCGACAGCTCCGGCGAGTCCACCCGGATCACCACCGGCTCCGACCGGTGCCTCATCGTCGAGTCCGCCGCACCCCACGAGCCCTGGGACATGGGGGAGTGGGGCCGGATCGAGGTCGGTGAGGACCTCGGCGACCACCCCTTCCTGCGCCACCTCGGCCAGACCGTCGAAGCGGTCGCCGAGTTCGCGCTGCCCGCGCAGGGCCGGACCCATCTGGAGATCGGCTTCCCGGACGGCCACCGGGTGCGGGCCGACTGCTACCAGGGGGACCTGCGGCTCACCCGGTGAGCCAGTGGTCGATCCCGTCCAGCAGCTTGGCCTGTACGTCGTCGGGCGCGGCGCTGCCCCGTACCGACTGCCGGGCCAGCTCGGCCAGCTCCTGGTCGGTGAACGCGTGGTGGCGGCGGGCGATCTCGTACTGGGCCGCGAGCCGGGACCCGAACAGCAGCGGGTCGTCCGCGCCCAGCGCCATGGGCACCCCGGCCTCGAAGAGGGTGCGCAGCGGCACGTCCTCGGGCCGCTCGTACACGCCGAGGGCGACGTTGGACGCCGGGCAGACCTCGCAGGTGATCTGCCGGTCGGCGAGCCGCTGGAGCAGCCGGGGGTCCTCGGCGGCCCGGACGCCGTGCCCGATGCGGGAGGCGTGCAGGTCGTCCAGGCAGTCCCGGACGGAGGCGGGGCCGGTCAGCTCGCCGCCGTGCGGGGCCGCCAGCAGGCCGCCGTCGCGGGCGATGGCGAAGGCCCGGTCGAAGTCACGCGCCATGCCGCGGCGCTCGTCGTTGGAGAGCCCGAAGCCGACGATGCCGCGGTCGGCGTAGCGGACGGCCAGACGGGCCAGGGTGCGGGCGTCCAGGGGGTGCTTCATGCGGTTGGCGGCGATGACGACGCGCATCCCGAGGCCGGTCTCCCGGGAGGCGGAGTCCACCGCGTCCAGGATGATCTCGACGGCCGGGATCATCCCGCCGAGGAGGGGCGCGTACGAGGTGGGGTCGACCTGGATCTCCAGCCAGCCGCTGCCGTCCCGGACGTCCTCCTCGGCCGCCTCGCGGACCAGGCGCCGGATGTCCTCGGGTTCGCGCAGGCAGGAGCGGGCGGCGTCGTAGAGCCGCTGGAAGCGGAACCAGCCGCGTTCGTCGGTGGCGCGGAGTTTGGGTGGCTCCCCGCCGGTCAGGGCGTCCGGCAGCCGGACGCCGTACTTGTCGGCGAGCTCCAGCAGGGTCGACGGTCGCATCGAGCCGGTGAAGTGCAGGTGCAGGTGTGCCTTCGGCAGAAGCGTGAGATCGCGTGCGTGCTCCATTTGTTGATCCTGCCGTACCGCTGCGCTCGGCGGGAGGGGGTTTTACCGATCGGGGTCTTGCGCGAACACCTGAACGGGGTCCCGGGCCGGGCGCAATCCGCTGCGCGGGGCTTGCCGGGCGCCGCCCGGACCCGCGCCTCAAACGCCGGCGGGGCTGGAAATGCCGGGGTGCCGCCCGGCCTGCCAGAAGGGGTGGGGCCCCCGGAACGACCGAGCGGCGGCCCCCCCGGTGGGGGAGCCGCCGCTCAGGGTGCCGAAGGGGTTACGCCTTGGCCTCGGCCAGGAGCTTCTGGAGGCGGGAGACGCCCTCGACCAGGTCCTCGTCGCCCAGGGCGTAGGAAAGGCGCAGGTAGCCCGGGGTGCCGAAGGCCTCGCCGGGGACGACCGCGACCTCGGCCTCGTCCAGGATCAGGGCCGCCAGCTCCACGGAGGTCTGCGGGCGCTTGCCGCGGATCTCCTTGCCGAGCAGGTCCTTGACCGACGGGTACGCGTAGAACGCGCCCTCGGGGGTCGGGCAGAACACGCCGTCGATCTCGTTCAGCATCCGCACGATCGTCTGGCGGCGCCGGTCGAAGGCGGTGCGCATCTCGTGGACGGCGTCCAGGTTGCCGGAGACGGCGGCCAGCGCCGCGACCTGGGCCACGTTGGAGACGTTGGAGGTGGCGTGCGACTGGAGGTTCGTCGCGGCCTTGACCACGTCCTTCGGGCCCACGATCCAGCCCACGCGCCAGCCGGTCATCGCGTACGTCTTGGCGACGCCGTTGACGACGATGCACTTGTCGGCCAGCTCGGGAACGATCGCCGGGAGGGAGACGAACTTGGCGTCGCCGTAGACCAGGTGCTCGTAGATCTCGTCGGTCAGGACCCACAGGCCCTTGTCGGCGGCCCAGCGGCCGATGGCCTCGGCGTCGGCCTCGCTGTAGACGGCGCCTGTCGGGTTGGACGGGGAGACGAACAGGACGACCTTGGTGCGCTCGGTGCGCGCCGCCTCCAGCTGCTCGACGGAGACCCGGTAGCCGGTGGTCTCGTCGGCGACGACCTCGACCGGGACGCCGCCCGCGAGGCGGATCGACTCCGGGTAGGTGGTCCAGTAGGGGGCCGGGACGATGACCTCGTCGCCCGGGTCGAGGATGGCCGCGAAGGCCTCGTAGATGGCCTGCTTGCCGCCGTTGGTCACCAGGATCTGGGAGGCGTCCACCGCGTAACCCGAGTCGCGCAGCGTCTTCGCGGCGATCGCGGCCTTCAGCTCGGGCAGCCCGCCCGCCGGCGTGTAGCGGTGGTACTTCGGGTTGCGGCAGGCCTCGACCGCGGCCTCGACGATGTAGTCCGGGGTCGGGAAGTCGGGCTCGCCCGCGCCGAAGCCGATCACCGGACGTCCGGCGGCCTTGAGGGCCTTGGCCTTGGCGTCCACGGCGAGGGTGGCGGACTCGGAAATGGCGCCGATACGGGCGGACACCCGGCGCTCGGAGGAAGGCGTTGCAGAGGTCATGCGGCCAATCGTCCCAGACGGCCGAGAAGCCCCGCACACCGTTTCAGGTACCGGACGGAGCAGGTCCGGATGTCTTCTGTTCGACGTCAGGGCCCGGACCACGTACACTCACCTGTCGTTGGTCCTCACCAACCGCCCCAGAGCGTGAGCACTCCGTGCACCCGCTCGGATGCGGTAGGTTGAGGAGCGCAAAGGGTCGTAGCTCAATTGGTAGAGCACTGGTCTCCAAAACCAGCGGTTGGGGGTTCGAGTCCCTCCGGCCCTGCTCCACACTCCTAGTCGGATGTGTGCGCAGGTACGTACTTCGATGCAACGCCGTGCGGCGCAACCGGGCGCGGCTACGGCCACGACCCGGATTCAGGTGAGAGACGTGACGGACGCCCTGGGCTCCATCGACATGCCTGACGCCGAGGACGACACTCGCGAGAAGAAGGCCCGCAAGGGCGGCAAGCGCGGCAAGAAGGGCCCTCTGGGCCGGCTCGCGCTTTTCTACCGCCAGATCGTCGCGGAACTCCGCAAGGTCGTATGGCCCACCCGTAACCAGCTCACGACGTACACCACCGTGGTGATTGTCTTCGTCGTCATCATGATCGGTCTGGTGACCGTGATTGACTATGGGTTCCAGGAAGCCATCAAGTTCGTCTTCGGCTGATCCCCGCGGAGGGCGGCGCCTTGATGGGTGCCGCCCGTTTTCGCATGTTCCACCACCTTTTGTATCCAGGAAGAAGCAGCCACCGTGTCTGACCCGAACCTGAACGCGAGCCACGACTCCGTCGAGTCCGTCGAGGACGAGCTCGACATCGTCGAGGCGGCAGACGCTGTGGACCCCGACGAAGCCGAGCTCGCCGACGCCGAGGCCGGTGTCGCCGCCGAGGACGCCGCGCTGCACGTCGAGAACGAAGACGAAGACGCCGCCGAGGTCGCCGAGGCCGAGGACGCCGCCGAGGCTGAAGACGCCGCCGATGTCGAGGACGCCGACGACTCCGAGGACGAGGACGCCGCCGAGGTCGAGGCCGAGGCCGGCGAGGAGGCCGAAGAGGCCGCCGACGCCGAGCCCGCCGAGCCGGTCGACCCCGTGCAGGCCCTCCGCGACGAGCTGCGCCTGCTCCCCGGCGAGTGGTACGTGATCCACACCTACGCGGGCTACGAGAAGCGTGTGAAGGCGAACCTGGAACAGCGCGCCGTCTCGCTGAACGTCGAGGAGTTCATCTACCAGGCCGAGGTGCCCGAGGAAGAGATCGTCCAGATCAAGAACGGCGAGCGCAAGAACGTCCGGCAGAACAAGCTGCCCGGTTACGTTCTCGTCCGCATGGATCTGACGAACGAGTCCTGGGGCGTCGTCCGCAACACCCCGGGTGTCACCGGCTTCGTCGGCAACGCGTACGACCCGTACCCGCTGACCCTCGACGAGATCGTCAAGATGCTCGCCCCCGAGGCGCAGGAGAAGGCCGCCAAGCAGGCCGCCGAGGAAGCCGGTCTGCCGGCCCCCGCGGTCAAGCGCACCATCGAGGTCCTGGACTTCGAGGTCGGCGACTCGGTCACCGTCACCGACGGCCCGTTCGCCACGCTCCAGGCGACCATCAACGAGATCAACCCGGACTCGAAGAAGGTCAAGGGTCTCGTCGAGATCTTCGGCCGCGAGACCCCGGTCGAGCTGAGCTTCGACCAGATCCAGAAGAACTGATCCAGGGCTTCTGAACGACGCTTCCGAAACAGGTCAGATCGCCCCGCGAAGGGCGCTCTGACCTGCTCGGTTTTTAGCCCCGCACCTGTACCCGTTATCGTGGTGCGGTATGCCTCCATCCGGATGACCGGTTGGTGGCTGAAAACTCTCACTAGGACCCGGAGAGAGCAATGCCTCCCAAGAAGAAGAAGATCACGGGGCTTATCAAGCTCCAGATCAAGGCCGGTGCGGCCAACCCGGCTCCGCCGGTCGGCCCCGCGCTCGGTCAGCACGGCGTCAACATCATGGAGTTCTGCAAGGCCTACAACGCCGCGACCGAGTCGCAGCGTGGCATGGTCGTGCCGGTGGAGATCACGGTCTACGAGGACCGTTCCTTCACCTTCATCACCAAGACTCCGCCGGCCGCGCGCCTCATCCTGAAGAGCGCGGGCGTGGAGAAGGGCTCCGGCGAGCCGCACAAGACCAAGGTCGCGAAGCTGACGCGTGACCAGGTCCGCGAGATCGCCACGATGAAGATGCCCGACCTGAACGCCAACGACATCGACGCCGCCGAGAAGATCATCGCCGGCACCGCGCGTTCGATGGGCATCACGGTCGAAGGCTGATCCAGCCACCCCCCAGCACCACAGTGGTAGGACCAAGCGCTGGTCCGCACCACGACTCCACGCCTGAAGTCACAACACAGGAGCAGAAGTGAAGCGCAGCAAGACTCTCCGCGCTGCGGACGCCAAGATCGACCGGGAGAAGCTGTACGCCCCGCTCGAGGCCGTCCGTGTCGCCAAGGAGACCTCCGCGACCAAGTTCGACAGCACCGTCGAGGTCGCCTTCCGCCTGGGTGTCGACCCGCGCAAGGCCGACCAGATGGTCCGTGGCACCGTGAACCTCCCGCACGGCACCGGCAAGACCGCCCGGGTCCTGGTCTTCGCGACCGGTGACCGTGCTGCGGCCGCGGAAGCCGCCGGCGCCGACATCGTCGGCGACGACGAGCTGATCAACGAGATCGCGAAGGGCAACCGCCTCAACGAGTTCGACGCCGTTGTCGCCACCCCGGACCTCATGGGCAAGGTCGGCCGCCTCGGCCGCGTGCTCGGTCCCCGTGGCCTGATGCCGAACCCGAAGACCGGCACCGTCACGATGGACGTCGCCAAGGCTGTCACCGAGATCAAGGGTGGCAAGATCGAGTTCCGCGTCGACAAGCACTCGAACCTGCACTTCATCATCGGCAAGGTCTCCTTCTCCGATGAGCAGCTGGTCGAGAACTACGCGGCGGCCCTGGACGAGATCATCCGTCTGAAGCCGTCCGCCGCGAAGGGCCGCTACATCAAGAAGGCCGCCCTCAGCACCACGATGGGTCCCGGCATCCAGCTGGACTCCAACCGCACCCGGAACCTCCTCGTCGAGGAAGACCCGGCCGCGGTCTGATCCGGTGGGGCCTGACGGCTCCCTGATCAACTGAACGGGCCCGTCGCCCCCTTCCCGGGGGCGGCGGGCCCGTTTTCCGTTTCCTGTGCGAACACTGTGCGATTACTGTCAGCGCTGAGACGTACAGTCATCGCCGGCAGCAGGCCCCGGGCGGACCGCCCGCAGCGAGCCGCTGCCGTGGCACTCGGGGTGGGGAAGACATGAACGCATACCGCAACAAGACCGCCGGCGCCGTCCTGGCCGCGCTGCTGCTCGCAGGCGGCGCCACCGCGTGCGAGAACGGGGACGCCGCGAAGAAGACGGACAACGGGGCGTCCGCGGCCCCGTCCCAGGCCGCCAAGAAGCCGGCGGAGGTCGCCCCGGCCGCGTACCTGGAGAAGACGAAGAAGAAGTCCCAGGAGCTCACCTCCCTCAGCTACACCCTGTCCGGCAAGGCCGCCGGGCAGAACATCACGGGCGAGGCCGCCATGCGGATCAAGCCCACGGTGGCCATGTCGATGACGATGGACTCGCCGGAGGAGCCGGGCAAGAAGGTGGAGTTCCGCCTTCTCGACGGTGCCATGTACATGGGCAGCGAAGGCAAGTACCTGAAGTTCGACCTCAAGGCACTGGCTCCCGAGCAGGCCAAGGAGCTGGACTCCCTCGGCTCCGCCCAGCAGGGCCAGAACCCTGCCGACACGGCGGACAGCCTGAGCGCCTCCAAGGACCTCAAGACGGTCGGCGAGGAGACCATCGACGGCCAGAAGACGACGCACCTGGCCGGCACCGTCACGCTCGACGAGCTGAAGGCCCGTAGCGCCGCCTCGGCCCCCGATGCCAAGGAGCGCCAGGAGAAGAACTTCAAGGTGCTTGAGGAGCAGGGCATCAAGACCCTGACCATGGACATCTGGATCGACGAGGCCGACCAGGCCAAGCAGGTCCGCACGCAGGGCCAGGGCACGTCCGGCCCGATGGACGTCACCGTCAAGTTCAAGGACATCAACAAGCCGGTCGACATCACCGCGCCGCCGGCCGACCAGGTCATGGACCTGGCCGAGATGATGAAGGACTCGGGCGGTACGGGCGGCGCCTGAGCACCCCCGCGCGCGCATCCGAGACCGGGCCCTCCGCCTCCCTTCCGGGGAGCGGGGGCCCGGTTTCGTCGTGGTGGGCCGGTGATCTTCCGCGTAGGGTCATGGCGCTGTACGAAGATCCACATACGGGGGAGGGCCGGATGAATCAGGCGGTACGGATACGGATACGGACCGGCGCGGCGCTGACGGGGGCCGTGCTGCTCGTGGGGGGCCTGGCGGCCTGTGGCGGCGGGGCGGAGCCCGGTACGGGCAAGGGGGCCGTGGGCGCCGCCGGTGAGGCGCCCGGGGGCCAGTCGGCGCCCGCGTCCCCCGTGGAGGCGGTGAAGGAGTCATGGCTCAAGACGGCGGCGGCGAAGTTCGCCATGGTGGAGATCCGCAGTACGGGGGGCGACGGCAGGACCGTCACCCAGACCGGTACGAAGGGCTGGTACCCCGCGTCCCACGACCTGACGGTGAAGAGCCCCGACTCCGAGGCCCACTCCGTGATGACGGGGGACGTCGTCTACACCGAGCGCAAGGATCCGGCGGGCGGCAAGCCCTGGATGAAGCTGGACCTCTCCGTGGACGGCAAGCCCGGTGTCCGGATGAACGAGGACCCGGCGGAGTACCTCGCCCTCCTCCTGGGCCAGTCCAAGCTCACCCTGGTCGAGCCGGTGTCCTCGTCCGAGGCCCCCGGGACGCGGCACTACCGGGCCGTCCTGACCGGCGCGGACCTCCAGGCGGCCGACGAGGCCACCAAGGTCATGCCGGAGCAGGACCGCCAGTACCTCCGCGAGTCCGTGAAGCACCTCACGGCTCTGGAGGCGGACGTGTGGATCGGGAAGAACGGCTACCCGGCGCGCTTCACGGCGGTGAGCAAGGACGGCAAGGACGGCGAGGACGGCAAGGGCGCCACTCGGGTCGAGGCCACTTTCGACGGATTCGGGCAGGTCAAGCCGGTCGCGGCGCCCCCGGCCGATCAGGTGGCCGACTTCGACGAGGTGCTGAAGGGCGGCTGAGTCCCGGCTGAGTCCCCTGCTGAGTCACCGGCGGCTCCGGAGGCGATTTGCTTCCTGCGATTGCCTTCGCGTACGCTTCCGGAGAAGCCAAAGACCGCTGGTCGTTGCCGTGCTCGAAAGAGGGCGGTGGCCGAAGGATTCGCTGCGAGCGGACGTCCTGCGCAGGTGTTCGAGGAAAGTTCCCGGAATTCATTTCGGTTGAGCCGTGCCCCGTGCGCCATGCGCCGGGGCGTTTTGCTTGTCCAGCCCCTTCTGAGCGGTCCTCATCACCCGGAAGGAGGCCGACGCTCTATGGCAAGGCCCGACAAGGCTGCTGCGGTAGCCGAGCTTGAGGACCAGTTCCGCAGCTCGAACGCCGTTGTGCTGACCGAGTACCGGGGTCTCACCGTTGCGCAGCTCAAGACGCTGCGTCGTTCGCTCGGTGAGAACGCCCAGTACGCCGTGGTGAAGAACACGCTGACCAAGATTGCGGCCAACAACGCCGGGATCACCTCGCTCGACGACCAGTTCACCGGTCCGACGGGCGCCGCCTTCATCACCGGTGACCCGGTGGAGTCGGCGAAGGGTCTTCGTGACTTCGCCAAGGAGAACCCGAACCTCATCATCAAGGGCGGTGTCCTTGACGGTAAGGCGCTGACCGCCGATGAGATCAAGCAGCTCGCGGACCTCGAGTCCCGCGAGGTTCTGCTCAGCAAGCTGGCCGGCGCGTTCAAGGGCAAGCAGTCCCAGGCTGCCTCGCTCTTCCAGGCGCTGCCGTCGAAGTTCGTCCGCACCGCGGAAGCGCTTCGCGTCAAGCTCGCCGAGCAGGGCGGTGCCGAGTAATTCGGCTCGCGCACTGATCTACGCCGCCTAGTGCGTGGGTCGTAGCGGGCCGTTACGCCCGCCTCTCAATACATCCGGCACCTGCCGAATTAGTGGAAGGATCGCCCATCATGGCGAAGCTCTCTCAGGACGACCTCCTCGCCCAGTTCGAGGAGATGACCCTCATCGAGCTCTCCGAGTTCGTGAAGGCCTTCGAGGAGAAGTTCGACGTCACCGCGGCCGCCGCCGTCGCCGCTGCCCCGGCCGGCCCGGGCGCCGTTGCCGAGGCCGTCGAGGAGAAGGACGAGTTCGACGTCATCCTCACCGGCGCCGGTGACAAGAAGATCCAGGTCATCAAGGTCGTGCGTGAGCTGACCTCCCTGGGTCTGAAGGAGGCCAAGGACCTCGTCGACGGCACCCCGAAGCCGGTTCTGGAGAAGGTCAACAAGGAGGCCGCTGACAAGGCCGCCGAGGCCCTCAAGGCCGCCGGCGCTGGCGTCGAGGTCAAGTAACACCTCTGGGGCCCTCTGAGGCCCCTTCCAAGGGCGATCACCCGTAAGGGTGGTCGCCCTTTGGCGTACCCGTAGTGCCTGACTTGCCCTGGTCCTGTTGGGGAGTAGGGTGATCATCGTTGCCCGGGAGCGGGGTCACGGGATGATCCGCTCGGAGCACGGGGCCTTGACGAACGGCCGGTGGCGCGCAATTCTCAGAGCCGTCGCCGACTCGGTCGGTCCGATCCGGGATCCGAGGCATGGATCGACTACGAAGAGGGCAGTACTGATACGCGCTCTGTATGCGAGGGCGCCGCAGCGTGGGACGCAGGGTTGGTTCGAAACAACATGGGGAAGGCCTGTTGCCGGTTTCCGGAAACCTGGTCTGGACATCAGTGAGCCGAGTGGCTACACTGACCCTTTGCGCTGCCTGTTAGCTGACCCCTGCCCGTCGCCAGGGTCATGCCCACGCTTGAACACATCTGATTGATGCCCCTGACCTGGCCTTCCGGCCGGCTGGGGGGAATCCGTCTTCTGTGTCGGCTGGGACCGGTACGCGCGTAGTGAGTCCGAGCCCTCGGAAGGACCCCCTCTTGGCCGCCTCGCGCAACGCCTCGACCAATACGAACAACGGTGCCAGCACCGCCCCGCTGCGCATCTCCTTTGCAAAGATCAAGGAGCCTCTTGAGGTTCCGAACCTCCTGGCGCTGCAGACCGAGAGCTTTGACTGGCTGCTCGGCAACGCCGCCTGGAAGTCACGCGTCGAGTCGGCGCTTGAGAGTGGACAGGACGTCCCCACCAAGTCCGGTCTGGAAGAGATCTTCGAGGAGATCTCGCCGATCGAGGACTTCTCCGGGTCGATGTCGCTGACCTTCCGCGACCACCGTTTCGAGCCGGCGAAGAACTCTGTCGACGAGTGCAAGGAGCGCGACTTCACGTACGCGGCGCCGCTCTTCGTCACTGCCGAGTTCACGAACAACGAGACCGGTGAGATCAAGTCTCAGACGGTCTTCATGGGCGACTTCCCGCTCATGACCAACAAGGGCACCTTCGTCATCAACGGCACCGAGCGCGTCGTCGTGTCGCAGCTCGTCCGTTCCCCTGGTGTCTACTTCGACTCCTCCATCGACAAGACGTCCGACAAGGACATCTTCTCCGCCAAGATCATCCCGTCCCGGGGTGCCTGGCTGGAGATGGAGGTCGACAAGCGCGACATGGTCGGTGTCCGCATCGACCGCAAGCGCAAGCAGTCCGTCACCGTCCTCCTGAAGGCTCTCGGCTGGACCACCGAGCAGATCCTGGAGGAGTTCGGCGAGTACGAGTCCATGCGCGCCACCCTGGAGAAGGACCACACCCAGGGCCAGGACGACGCGCTGCTCGACATCTACCGCAAGCTGCGTCCGGGCGAACCGCCGACCCGCGAAGCCGCTCAGACGCTGCTCGAGAACCTCTACTTCAACCCGAAGCGCTACGACCTCGCCAAGGTCGGCCGCTACAAGGTGAACAAGAAGCTCGGCGCGGACGAGCCGCTGGACGCCGGTGTGCTCACCACCGACGACATCATCGCGACGATCAAGTACCTCGTGAAGCTCCACGCGGGCGAGACCGAGACCACCGGTGAGTCGGGCCGTTCGATCGTCGTCGAGACCGACGACATCGACCACTTCGGCAACCGTCGTCTGCGCAATGTCGGCGAGCTCATCCAGAACCAGGTCCGTACGGGTCTGGCCCGTATGGAGCGCGTCGTGCGTGAGCGCATGACGACCCAGGACGTCGAGGCGATCACGCCGCAGACCCTGATCAACATCCGGCCGGTCGTCGCCTCCATCAAGGAGTTCTTCGGCACCAGCCAGCTGTCGCAGTTCATGGACCAGAACAACCCGCTGTCGGGTCTGACGCACAAGCGTCGTCTCTCGGCTCTGGGTCCCGGTGGTCTGTCCCGTGAGCGGGCCGGCTTCGAGGTCCGTGACGTGCACCCGTCGCACTACGGCCGCATGTGCCCGATCGAGACCCCCGAAGGCCCGAACATCGGTCTGATCGGCTCGCTCGCCTCCTACGGTCGCGTCAACGCGTTCGGCTTCGTGGAGACCCCGTACCGCAAGGTCGTCGAGGGCGTCGTCACCGACGACGTCGACTACCTGACCGCGGACGAGGAAGACCGCTTCGTGATCGCCCAGGCCAACGCCGGCCTGAACGACGAGATGCGCTTCACCGAGAACCGCGTGCTGGTGCGCCGTCGTGGCGGCGAGATCGACTACATCGCCGGCGACGACGTCGACTACATGGACGTCTCCCCGCGCCAGATGGTGTCCGTCGCGACCGCGATGATCCCCTTCCTGGAGCACGACGACGCCAACCGTGCCCTCATGGGCGCGAACATGATGCGCCAGGCCGTTCCGCTCATCAAGGCGGAGGCCCCGCTCGTCGGCACCGGCATGGAGTACCGCTGCGCGGTCGACGCCGGTGACTCGATCAAGGCGGAGAAGGACGGTGTCGTCCAGGAGGTCTCGGCCGACTACATCACCGTCGCCAACGACGACGGCACGTACACCACGTACCGCGTCGCCAAGTTCTCCCGCTCGAACCAGGGCACCTCGGTCAACCAGAAGGTCATCGTCAACGAGGGTGACCGGATCGTCGAGGCGCAGGTCCTGGCCGACGGTCCCGCGACCGAAGAGGGCGAAATGGCCCTCGGTAAGAACCTGCTCGTCGCGTTCATGCCGTGGGAGGGTCACAACTACGAGGACGCGATCATCCTGTCGCAGCGCCTCGTGCAGGACGACGTCCTCTCCTCGATCCACATCGAGGAGCACGAGGTCGACGCCCGTGACACCAAGCTCGGCCCCGAGGAGATCACCCGGGACATCCCGAACGTCTCCGAAGAGGTCCTCGCGGACCTCGACGAGCGCGGCATCATCCGCATCGGTGCGGACGTCGTCGCCGGCGACATCCTGGTCGGCAAGGTCACGCCCAAGGGCGAGACCGAGCTGACCCCGGAGGAGCGCCTGCTCCGCGCGATCTTCGGTGAGAAGGCCCGCGAGGTGCGTGACACCTCGCTCAAGGTCCCTCACGGTGAGATCGGCAAGGTTATCGGTGTCCGCGTCTTCGACCGCGAGGAGGGCGACGAGCTTCCTCCGGGCGTGAACCAGCTGGTCCGCGTCTACGTCGCCCAGAAGCGCAAGATCACCGACGGTGACAAGCTCGCCGGCCGCCACGGCAACAAGGGTGTCATCTCCAAGATCCTTCCGATCGAGGACATGCCCTTCCTTGAGGACGGCACGCCGGTCGACATCATCCTGAACCCGCTGGGTGTCCCGTCCCGAATGAACCCGGGACAGGTCCTGGAGATCCACCTCGGCTGGCTCGCCAGCCGCGGCTGGGACGTCTCCGGCCTGGCGGACGAGTGGGCGCAGCGCCTCCAGGCGATCGGCGCCGACCAGGTCGCCCCCGGCACCAACGTCGCCACCCCGGTGTTCGACGGTGCGCGTGAGGACGAGCTGGCCGGCCTGCTGCAGCACACCATCCCGAACCGTGACGGCGAGCGCATGGTGCTCCCGACCGGTAAGGCGCGTCTGTTCGACGGCCGCTCCGGCGAGCCGTTCCCGGACCCGATCTCGGTCGGGTACATGTACATCCTGAAGCTCCACCACCTGGTCGACGACAAGCTCCACGCGCGGTCGACCGGTCCGTACTCGATGATCACGCAGCAGCCGCTGGGTGGTAAGGCGCAGTTCGGTGGCCAGCGCTTCGGTGAGATGGAGGTGTGGGCGCTTGAGGCTTATGGCGCCGCTTACGCCCTCCAGGAGCTGCTGACCATCAAGTCCGACGACGTCACCGGCCGCGTGAAGGTCTACGAGGCCATCGTCAAGGGCGAGAACATCCCCGAGCCGGGCATTCCCGAGTCCTTCAAGGTGCTCATCAAGGAAATGCAGTCGCTCTGCCTCAACGTGGAGGTGCTGTCCTCGGACGGCATGTCCATCGAGATGCGCGACACCGACGAGGACGTCTTCCGCGCGGCGGAGGAGCTCGGTATCGACCTGTCCCGGCGTGAGCCGAGCAGCGTCGAAGAGGTCTGACGGGCCTGACGGGGGGCTCGCTCAAGAGCCCCCCGTCATCCCCGGGACCGTTCAGACCATGATTGAGACTCGACCCCGAAAGAGGGATTGACGCACAGTGCTCGACGTCAACTTCTTCGACGAGCTGCGGATCGGCCTTGCCACCGCGGACGACATCCGAACCTGGTCGCACGGCGAGGTCAAGAAGCCGGAGACCATCAACTACCGCACCCTCAAGCCCGAGAAGGACGGACTCTTCTGCGAGAAGATCTTCGGTCCGACCCGGGACTGGGAGTGCTACTGCGGCAAGTACAAGCGTGTCCGCTTCAAGGGCATCATCTGTGAGCGCTGTGGCGTCGAAGTCACGCGCGCCAAGGTGCGGCGCGAGCGGATGGGCCACATCGAGCTCGCCGCTCCCGTCACCCACATCTGGTACTTCAAGGGCGTCCCGTCGCGCCTGGGCTACCTGCTGGACCTCGCGCCGAAGGACCTCGAAAAGGTCATCTACTTCGCCGCGTACATGATCACGTTCGTGGACGACGAGCGCCGTACCCGCGACCTGCCGTCGCTGGAGGCCCACGTCTCCGTCGAGCGCCAGCAGATCGAGAACCGCCGCGACGCCGACCTGGAAGGCCGGGCCAAGAAGCTCGAGACCGACCTGGCCGAGCTTGAGGCCGAGGGTGCGAAGGCCGACGTGCGCCGCAAGGTGCGCGAGGGTGCCGAGCGCGAGATGAAGCAGCTCCGCGACCGCGCCCAGCGCGAGATCGACCGCCTCGACGAGGTGTGGAACCGCTTCAAGAACCTCAAGGTCCAGGACCTGGAGGGTGACGAGCTGCTCTACCGCGAGCTGCGTGACCGCTTCGGCACGTACTTCGACGGTTCGATGGGTGCCGCGGCGCTGCAGAAGCGCCTGGAGTCCTTCGACCTGGAGGAGGAGGCCGAGCGCCTCCGCGAGATCATCCGTACCGGCAAGGGCCAGAAGAAGACCCGTGCGCTCAAGCGCCTCAAGGTCGTCTCCGCGTTCCTGCAGACCAGCAACAGCCCCAAGGGCATGGTGCTGGACTGCGTGCCGGTGATCCCGCCGGACCTGCGTCCGATGGTGCAGCTGGACGGTGGCCGCTTCGCGACCTCCGACCTGAACGACCTGTACCGCCGCGTGATCAACCGCAACAACCGCCTGAAGCGCCTTCTCGACCTCGGTGCGCCCGAGATCATCGTGAACAACGAGAAGCGCATGCTCCAGGAGGCCGTCGACGCCCTCTTCGACAACGGTCGTCGTGGTCGTCCGGTGACCGGTCCCGGCAACCGCCCGCTGAAGTCCCTGAGCGACATGCTCAAGGGCAAGCAGGGCCGTTTCCGTCAGAACCTCCTCGGCAAGCGCGTGGACTACTCCGCGCGTTCCGTGATCGTCGTCGGTCCGCAGCTGAAGCTGCACCAGTGTGGTCTGCCCAAGGCCATGGCGCTGGAGCTCTTCAAGCCGTTCGTGATGAAGCGCCTGGTCGACCTGAACCACGCGCAGAACATCAAGTCGGCGAAGCGCATGGTCGAGCGCGGCCGCACGGTCGTGTACGACGTGCTCGAAGAGGTCATCGCCGAGCACCCGGTGCTGCTGAACCGTGCGCCCACGCTGCACCGTCTCGGCATCCAGGCCTTCGAGCCCCAGCTGGTCGAAGGCAAGGCCATCCAGATCCACCCGCTCGTCTGCACCGCGTTCAACGCGGACTTCGACGGTGACCAGATGGCCGTGCACCTGCCGCTCTCCGCGGAGGCGCAGGCCGAGGCCCGCATCCTGATGCTGTCCTCGAACAACATCCTCAAGCCGGCCGACGGCCGTCCGGTCACGATGCCGACCCAGGACATGGTCCTCGGTCTGTTCTTCCTGACCACCGACGGTGAGCTCCGTGACGTCAAGGGCGAGGGCCGCGCATTCGGCTCCACCGCCGAGGCGATCATGGCGTTCGACGCCGGTGAGCTCGCGCTGCAGTCGCAGGTCGACATCCGCTTCCCGGTGGGCACCATCCCGCCGCGCGGCTGGGTGGCGCCGGTGGCCGAAGAGGGCGAGCAGGAGTTCCAGCCGGGCGACAGCTTCCGGCTGAACACGACCCTGGGCCGCGCGCTCTTCAACGAGCTGCTGCCCGAGGACTACCCGTTCGTCGACTACTCGGTGGGCAAGAAGCAGCTCTCCGAGATCGTCAATGACCTGGCGGAGCGCTACCCCAAGGTCATCGTGGCGGCGACGCTCGACAACCTGAAGGCGGCCGGCTTCCACTGGGCGACCCGTTCGGGCGTCACCGTGGCCATCTCCGACGTCGTGGTTCCCGAGGCGAAGAAGGCAATCGTCGCGGGCTACGAGGCCAAGGACGAGAAGGTCCAGAAGCAGTACGAGCGCGGTCTGATCACCAAGGAAGAGCGCACGCAGGAGCTCATCCAGATCTGGACGCAGGCGACCAACGAGGTCGCCGAGGCGATGAACGCGAACTTCCCCAAGACGAACCCCATCTTCATGATGGTTGACTCGGGTGCCCGAGGAAACATGATGCAGATGCGACAGATCGCCGGTATGCGTGGTCTGGTGTCGAACGCGAAGAACGAGACCATCCCGCGTCCGATCAAGGCGTCCTTCCGTGAGGGCCTCACCGTTCTGGAGTACTTCATCTCCACGCACGGTGCCCGTAAGGGTCTGGCGGACACCGCCCTGCGTACCGCCGACTCGGGTTACCTCACCCGTCGTCTGGTGGACGTCTCGCAGGACGTCATCATCCGCGAGGAGGACTGCGGCACCGAGCGCGGCCTCAAGCTCAAGATCGGTGTCAAGGACGAGGCGGGTGTCCTCCGCAAGGCGGACGACGTCGAGACCTCCGTGTACGCCCGCATGCTGGCCGAGGACGTCGTCATCGACGGCAAGGTCATCGCGCCGGCGAACGTGGACCTCGGCGACGTGCTCATCGACGCCCTCATCGCGAACGGCGTCGAGGAGGTCAAGACCCGCTCGGTCCTGACCTGCGAGTCCGCGGTCGGCACCTGTGCCTTCTGCTACGGCCGCTCGCTGGCCACCGGCAAGCTGGTCGACATCGGTGAGGCGGTCGGCATCATCGCCGCCCAGTCCATCGGTGAGCCCGGTACCCAGCTGACGATGCGTACCTTCCACACCGGTGGTGTGGCCGGTGACGACATCACGCAGGGTCTGCCGCGTGTCGTCGAGCTCTTCGAGGCCCGTACCCCGAAGGGTGTCGCCCCGATCTCCGAGGCCGCCGGCCGCGTGCGGATCGAGGAGACCGAGAAGACGAAGAAGATCGTCATCACGCCCGACGACGGCAGCGAGGAGACGGCCTTCCCGATCTCCAAGCGCGCCAAGGTCATCGTGCACGAGGGCGACCACGTCGAGGTGGGCCAGAAGCTCACCATGGGTGCCACCAACCCGCACGACGTGCTGCGCATCCTCGGCCAGCGTGCCGTCCAGGTCCACCTGGTCGGCGAAGTCCAGAAGGTCTACAACTCGCAGGGCGTGTCGATCCACGACAAGCACATCGAGATCATCATCCGGCAGATGCTGCGCCGCGTGACGATCATCGAGTCCGGCGACGCGGAGCTCCTGCCGGGCGAGCTCGTCGAGCGCTCGAAGTTCGAGACCGAGAACCGTCGTGTGGTCACCGAGGGCGGTCACCCCGCCTCCGGCCGTCCGCAGCTGATGGGTATCACCAAGGCCTCGCTGGCGACGGAATCCTGGCTGTCGGCCGCCTCCTTCCAGGAGACGACCCGAGTCCTGACGGATGCGGCGATCAACGCCAAGTCCGACAGCCTCATCGGCCTCAAGGAGAACGTCATCATCGGTAAGCTCATCCCGGCCGGTACGGGTCTGTCCCGCTACCGCAACATCCGGGTCGAGCCCACCGAGGAAGCGAAGGCCGCGATGTACTCGGCCGTCGGCTACGACGACATCGACTACTCCCCCTTCGGCACCGGCTCCGGCCAGGCTGTCCCGCTGGAGGACTACGACTACGGCCCGTACAACGGCTGATAGCCCGTAAGAGGAAGCCCCCCGCAGCTCCGAGAGGAGCGGCGGGGGGCTTCTTCGTGTTCCGGTGCCGGGGCGTGCCCGGCGGGCCGTCCCGGGGCCCTGGGAGGGCCCCGGGAGGGGGCGGCTCAGGCCCCGCGGCGCCGGCGGCGGAGGCGGGGGGCCAGGGGGACCGCGGCGAGGGTCAGGAGGGCCAGAGCGGCGGCTGTGAGGCCGGGGGGGAGGCCCTTGGGGGTGAAGGTGCAGGACAGGTGGGTTCGGGCCGGGGTGAGGGGGATGGCGAGGAGGCCGTGGAAGGGGTGGAGCGGGGCGTCGCACTGCCAGCCGGGGATGGCCGTCGTCGCGAGGACGGCGGTGCCGGTGGCGCCCTTCGGGAGGGTGGCCTCGATGGTGTGGCCGTCCGCCGTGACCTTCGTGGCGCCGGTGGCGGTGAGGCGGGCGATCGCCGCGTCCAGGGCGGGCCGGTCCAGGCAGCCGATGGGGTGGGCGCCGGCGGTGGCGTTCTTGGTGTGGGTGTCCACGGTGACCTCCAGGCGGCCCGACGCGGGGACCGGGCCCAGGGGCAGCACGCCGCTCATGCGGTCCTCCAGCGGCCGGTGCGTGTCGCCGGTGCGCAGGGTGCCGTAGAGCTCGGGGGAGAACCAGTAGGCCGCGGAGCCGGGGGTGCACTGGGCGGCGTACGTCTGCGCCGTGGCGGTGCCGCCGCGGGTGACTTCGGGGACCTGGTAGACCGTGGCGCCGAGGACCGTCTCCTGGCGGGCGTAGACGCTGTCCGCCGGGTGCGGGGAGACGTACGGGGTGGCGGGGCGGACCGTGACCAGCGGCGGCGCCGGGAACGTGGAGCCCGTCCAGGTGTGCGGGGCGGCGCCGGGGCGCACCCGGGCGCCGATCGAGAAGATCGCGTCGAGCACCGGGTTGTCGGCGCCGAAGAAGGTCCGGCCGTCGTTCTTGAAGCCGTAGCCCAGCGGCTCCAGGGCCTGGTACGTGGCCTCCGGGAGGTAGCTGCTGTAGTACTGCGGGCCGTCGGCGCGCAGGGCCAGGGCGTCGTTGTACGAGGTCTGCGGCGCGCCCGAGTCCGTCCGGTAGGCGGGCCAGCCGTCCACCCGCCGGACGGCCTCGAAGTGGCGGGAGATCGACTGGCTGGAGGTGACGGCCGGCTGCGCCCAGCGCTCGCGGGCCCGGCGGGCGTCGGCGTTGGCCGCCGCGGCGGTGGACTCGGCGAAGACGACGCCGACCATCAGGACGGCGGCGACCGGCACGAGGAAGCGGCGCCCCCGCCCCAGCGCGAGCAGGGTCAGGGCGAGCAGGGACAGCGCCCCGCCGCCGAGCACGGCCGGCCAGGTCCAGCCGCCGAAGTCGTCGGTCCGGCTCAGCACCAGGGTGGCCGCGACCAGCAGGCCGGCGGAGAGCGCCAGGTGCGCCGGGCGCGGCCGGTTCGCCAGCGCCAGCCAGGCCACGATGACCACCATGGCGCTGAAGACGAAGGCCTCGCGGTACGGATTGCCGTTCGGGACGGCCAGCCCGTGCCACACGAACTGGGTCGGCGGGAACTGGAAGGACGCGGCGACGAGCACGATCGCGGCCGCCCACACCAGCCGGGTCTTGCGCGCGATGGCGGTGTTGAAGAGGAAGCTGCCGGCCAGGATCAGCCCCAGCGAGGCCACGTACAGGCGCGGCCGGCCGCCCCACAGGTGGGTGGCCGGGAGCATCCCGGTCAGGAACACCTCGATCCGCACCGGGTCGAAGGCGGCGGCCTTAGTGGGCTGCGCCGCCCCGCTGGACAGGAACGACGGCAGCAGCAGCGGCAGGGTGAGCATGATGCCCACCACCGCCGCGGAGGCGGCCCGCCCCACCGCGCGCAGCCGCTGGGCGCCGGTCAGGTCCAGGGTGATCAGCCGGACGGCGAGCAGGACGCAGGCGGCCATCGTCGCCATCATCGCGGTGTAGAAGTTCCCGAACCAGGCGAGGGCGACGAACAGCGCCACCCCCGGCCAGCGCCGCTGCTCCAGGCACCATTCGACGGCGATGCCGAGCAGCGGGAGCGCGGCCAGGCCCCACAGCCACATCGGGATGTACGAGGCGTCGCTGAGGGCCCAGCCGCACAGTCCGTACGTCGCCCCGAGCACGCCCCGCTGCCACCAGGGGCCGGGCTTCAGCTTGCCGAGGTAGACCGTCATGAGGGCGGCGGCGGTGCCCATGGTGACCGGGGTGACCACGAAGACCGCCAGGTCCACGTGCTGGCGCGGGACCAGTACGGCCAGCCAGGAGAACGGGTTGCCGAGGTAGGTGTAGTAGTCGGACAGGAACTGCTGTCCGAAGCCGCCGCGCCAGCTGAACAGCAGGTCGCCGGCGGCCTGGCCGTGCACCAGGTCCCACAGGGCCCGGTGGAAGGGCACGTACTGGTTGGCCTGGTCGTTGACGGCCCGGCCGGTGTGCCCGAAGGGGAAGGCGCCGCGGGCGGCCCAGGCCGCGCAGAAGGCGCCCGAGGTGACGAGGAAGGCGAGCAGGGGTCCGTACAGGCGGGTCAGACGGCCTGCGCGGGGCCGTGACCCGGGGGCCCGGCCGCCGCCGGGGGGCGGAGTGTCCGCCGTCGTCGGCTCCGAGGTGACCGTCCCCAATGTCCTGCTCCTGGCGCTTGTACGTATCTGGACTGACTCGCTGGGATTCGCTGGCAGTCTAGTTCGCCCGCACTACCACGCCGGTGCGCGGACCGCACGGCCACCCCGGCCGGACGGGCCCGCGGCCGTGCGGCGCCTGACCTCCGGGGCCGTCGGGGGAGGGGCGGCGGGGCTTATGTTTTGACCGGAGTGGATGCGGTGGGTACGCTCAGACCTTGTGCCTGGGGTGTGCCTGGGCTCCCGTGCGTGTCCATCAACCGCACGCGAGCCGTATCGGCCACCGCGATCCATGCGTTTCCGTGCTTGCGCGGAGGTCCGCCGGATCCGACACACCCGACCGCGTGGGTCGGCAAAGTTCCAGGTTAGCTTCACTACACGGCACACAGAAACCGGAGAAGTAGTGCCTACGATCCAGCAGCTGGTCCGTAAGGGCCGGCAGGACAAGGTCGAGAAGACAAAGACTCCCGCGCTTGAGGCTTCGCCCCAGCGTCGTGGCGTCTGCACGCGTGTGTTCACGACCACCCCGAAGAAGCCGAACTCGGCGCTCCGTAAGGTCGCGCGTGTGCGTCTGACCTCCGGCATCGAGGTCACCGCTTACATTCCGGGTGAGGGACACAACCTGCAGGAGCACTCGATCGTGCTCGTGCGTGGTGGCCGTGTGAAGGACCTGCCGGGTGTTCGTTACAAGATCATCCGCGGTGCGCTTGACACCCAGGCTGTCAAGAACCGCAAGCAGGCCCGCAGCCGCTACGGCGCCAAGAAGGAGAAGTAAGAATGCCTCGTAAGGGCCCCGCCCCGAAGCGCCCGGTCATCATCGACCCGGTCTACGCATCTCCTCTGGTGACGTCGCTCATCAACAAGATCCTGCTCAACGGCAAGCGCTCCACCGCCGAGCGCATCGTCTACGGCGCCATGGAAGGCCTCCGCGAGAAGACCGGCAACGACCCGGTCATCACGCTGAAGCGCGCGCTGGAGAACGTCAAGCCGTCGCTCGAGGTCAAGTCCCGCCGTGTCGGTGGCGCGACCTACCAGGTGCCGGTCGAGGTCAAGCCGGGTCGCCAGTCGACCCTGGCGCTCCGCTGGCTCGTGGGTTACTCCCGCGCCCGTCGCGAGAAGACCATGACCGAGCGCCTCATGAACGAGCTCCTCGACGCCTCGAACGGCCTCGGTGCGGCCGTCAAGAAGCGTGAGGACACGCACAAGATGGCCGAGTCCAACAAGGCCTTCGCGCACTACCGCTGGTAGTCCCACCCCACATCGAGACCGAGAGAAGACCGAAGCCTTATGGCTACCACTTCGCTTGACCTGGCCAAGGTCCGCAACATCGGGATCATGGCCCACATCGACGCGGGCAAGACGACCACCACCGAGCGCATCCTGTTCTACACCGGTGTGTCGTACAAGATCGGTGAAGTCCACGACGGCGCTGCCACGATGGACTGGATGGAGCAGGAGCAGGAGCGCGGCATCACGATCACGTCTGCCGCGACGACCTGCCACTGGCCGCTCGAAGACGTCGACCACACCATCAACATCATCGACACCCCCGGTCACGTCGACTTCACCGTCGAGGTGGAGCGTTCGCTCCGCGTCCTCGACGGCGCCGTCACCGTGTTCGACGGTGTCGCCGGTGTTGAGCCGCAGTCCGAGACTGTCTGGCGACAGGCGGACCGCTACGGCGTCCCGCGCATCTGCTTCGTCAACAAGCTCGACCGCACCGGTGCCGAGTTCCACCGCTGCGTCGACATGATCGAGTCCCGCCTCGGCGCGGTCCCGATCGTCATGCAGCTGCCGATCGGCGCCGAGGCCGACTTCCAGGGTGTCGTCGACCTCGTCACCATGAAGGCGTTCGTCTGGTCCGCCGAGGCGACCAAGGGTGAGATGTACGACATCGTCGACATCCCGGCCACGCACACCGAGCTCGCCGAGGAGTACCGGGCGAAGCTGGTGGAGCAGGTCGCCGAGAACGACGACCAGCTCATGGAGCTGTTCCTGGAGGGCGTCGAGCCCACCGTCGAGCAGCTGCACGCCGCCGTGCGTCGCATCATCATCGGTTCCGGCAAGGGCACGGGCGCCACGATCACCGCGGTGTTCTGTGGCACGGCGTTCAAGAACAAGGGCGTCCAGCCCCTGCTCGACGCCGTCGTCCGCTACCTGCCGTCGCCCCTGGACATCGAGGCCATCGAGGGCCACGACGTCAAGGACGCGGAGCTGGTCGTGAAGCGCAAGCCGTCCGACGAGGAGCCCCTCGCGGCGCTGGCGTTCAAGATCATGAGCGACCCGCACCTCGGCAAGCTCACCTTCGTCCGGGTTTACTCGGGCCGCCTGGAGGCCGGCACCTCGGTGCTGAACTCCGTCAAGGGCAAGAAGGAGCGCATCGGCAAGATCTACCGCATGCACGCGAACAAGCGTGAGGAGATCGACGCGGTGGGCGCCGGCGACATCGTCGCCGTCATGGGCCTGAAGCAGACCACCACCGGTGAGACGCTGTGTGACGACAAGGCACCCGTGATCCTGGAGTCCATGGACTTCCCGGCTCCGGTCATCCAGGTCGCCATCGAGCCCAAGTCCAAGGGTGACCAGGAGAAGCTGGGTGTCGCCATCCAGCGTCTCGCGGAGGAGGACCCCTCCTTCCACGTTCACTCGGACGAGGAGACGGGCCAGACCATCCTCGGCGGTATGGGCGAGCTGCACCTCGAGGTGCTGGTCGACCGTATGAAGCGCGAGTTCAAGGTCGAGGCCAACGTCGGCAAGCCGCAGGTCGCGTACCGCGAGACCATCCGCGGCACCGTGGAGCGTCACGACTACACCCACAAGAAGCAGACCGGTGGTACCGGTCAGTTCGCCAAGGTGCAGATCGCGATCGAGCCCATCACCGAGGCCGACGGTCCGGCGTACGAGTTCGTGAACAAGGTCACCGGTGGCCGCGTGCCGAAGGAGTACATCCCTTCGGTCGACGCCGGTGCGCAGGAGGCCATGCAGTTCGGCATCCTCGCCGGCTACGAGATGACGGGCGTCCGCGTCACGCTTCTCGACGGTGGCTACCACGAGGTCGACTCCTCCGAGCTCGCCTTCAAGATCGCCGGTTCGCAGGCCTTCAAGGAGGCCGCGCGCAAGGCGTCCCCCGTGCTCATGGAGCCGATGATGGCCGTCGAGGTCACCACGCCCGAGGACTACATGGGTGACGTCATCGGTGACATCAACTCCCGCCGTGGCCAGATCCAGGCCATGGAGGAGCGCCACGGCGCTCGCGTCGTGAAGGGCCTCGTGCCGCTTTCGGAGATGTTCGGCTACGTCGGAGACCTCCGCAGCAAGACCTCGGGTCGCGCCAGCTACTCGATGCAGTTCGACTCCTACGCCGAGGTTCCCCGGAACGTCGCTGAGGAGATCATCGCGAAGGCCAAGGGCGAGTAACTCTTCCGAGTACACGCTTTAGGCTTGCCACCGGAGCCTCAGGGGCAACAGGAGCAACCCTCCCGTTGCCCCGGGGGAACCGGCTATCCAGCAAAGATCACCTGGCGCCGATGATTCAAGGCGTACAGAACCACTCTCAGGAGGACCCCCGTGGCGAAGGCGAAGTTCGAGCGGACTAAGCCGCACGTCAACATCGGCACCATCGGTCACATTGACCACGGTAAGACGACCCTCACGGCCGCCATTACCAAGGTGCTGCACGACAAGTACCCGGACCTGAACGCGGCTTCGGCCTTCGATCAGATCGACAAGGCTCCTGAGGAGCGCCAGCGCGGTATCACCATCTCCATCGCGCACGTCGAGTACCAGACCGAGGCGCGTCACTACGCCCACGTCGACTGCCCGGGTCACGCGGACTACATCAAGAACATGATCACCGGTGCCGCGCAGATGGACGGTGCCATCCTCGTGGTCGCCGCCACCGACGGCCCGATGCCGCAGACCAAGGAGCACGTGCTCCTGGCCCGCCAGGTCGGCGTTCCGTACATCGTCGTCGCCCTGAACAAGGCCGACATGGTGGACGACGAGGAGATCCTGGAGCTCGTCGAGCTCGAGGTGCGTGAGCTCCTCTCCGAGTACGACTTCCCGGGCGACGACCTGCCGGTCGTCCAGGTCTCCGCGCTGAAGGCGCTTGAGGGCGACAAGGAGTGGGGTGACAAGCTCCTCGGCCTGATGGACGCCGTGGACGCCGCGATCCCGACCCCGCCGCGTGACACCGACAAGCCGTTCCTGATGCCCGTCGAGGACGTCTTCACGATCACCGGTCGTGGCACCGTCGTCACCGGCCGCATCGAGCGTGGTGTCCTCAAGGTCAACGAGACCGTCGACATCATCGGCATCAAGACCGAGAAGACCACCACCACGGTCACCGGCATCGAGATGTTCCGCAAGCTGCTCGACGAGGGCCAGGCCGGCGAGAACGTCGGTCTGCTCCTCCGTGGCATCAAGCGCGAGGACGTCGAGCGCGGCCAGGTCATCATCAAGCCCGGTTCGGTTACGCCGCACACCGAGTTCGAGGCCGCCGCGTACATCCTGTCGAAGGACGAGGGTGGCCGTCACACCCCGTTCTTCAACAACTACCGCCCGCAGTTCTACTTCCGTACCACGGACGTAACGGGCGTCGTGACCCTGCCTGAGGGCACCGAGATGGTCATGCCCGGTGACAACACCGACATGACGGTCTCCCTCATCCAGCCGGTCGCGATGGAAGAGGGCCTGAAGTTCGCCATCCGCGAGGGTGGTCGTACCGTGGGCGCCGGCCAGGTCACCAAGATCACGAAGTAATTTCGTGCTCTGACCTGGTAGCCCGCGCGAGCGGGCACCATGTTCGGCAGAAGGGCCCCTTCCCCACCGCTCCGGCGGCGGGGGAGGGGCCCTTTGTCGTTGCCGCCTACGCGGCGTTGGCGCGGCACTCGCCGCAGAGCCCGCGTTCGGGGGCGGAACGCCAGTCGGCAGGCGTCGTCGGCGCAGGTCTGGAACGGTCCGGCTGCACTTAGGCAGACGCGCGGGACACGGGCACCAGCGTGAACCGGTCGGCAGCGACGGGATGTGCGTCGCGAGCCCGATCGCCACGAGCGACATCTCGGGGTACTGGGCAAGGTGGTTGGTATCCCCCGCTATGCGTACTTCGCACAGGCGGCATCAGCGATCCCGAGGAATCTCCCTCAGGAACTGCTCTATGTCGTCATCGAGGTAGCGAGAGATGTCCCAGAGCGAAGTCAAAACTTGCTGCATTCAGGCTGGCGACGGGCGGCGCCGCAGACTGTGCACCGCTTTACCAGGCTGGTGACATCAGCGGGAGGCTCCTCCCAGCGTTGCCCGTCGAGTACCTCCAGTGTGGCGTTGGGACTGCTTTGACCGCTCATCGAGGGAGGAGGCATTTCCGGAAGCTGTCGAGGGCGGCTTGACAGTCGTTTGCCAGTCCGGCGTAGGGCAGGGTGCCGAGATAGTTACGTGTCAGTTCTTCCGCTGCTGAAACCGCTCGACTCACCCTGACCCAGTCGGGGCGTTTGCGTCTCCTGCGGCGGAGTCGTTCTCCGCGGTGAGGATGTCGTCGGGAGTGATCTGGGACGCTCCCGAGCCAACGAATGTCAGTTTGGCCGTATGTGCTTGTTCCAGCGTTTCAATCTCTCTTCCGTACCACAGAATCCGTTCCAAGCGGACGTTAACCAGCGGGGAAGTGGTGGAGCGGAACATCGTTCCACGGTGTGCCTCGCCGCCGATGTTTCGAACCGCGCAAACAGCCTCAAGTTCGGAGGTTGCCTCCACCGACGCCACCTGGAGTCGTGCCGGCGTACCTTCAGCCATGCTTGTAGGCCTCTCTGATGAATCGCTTGACTTGTTCGGCGTTCAGTTTTGGTACTTCGCTTTCCAGCAGAGTATTTATGTCTTCCAACCTGACGATTCGCGGAACATGTATGCCCATGTCGGAAAGGATGTCTCGTGCCACGGATGATGGGATCTGGACGGCCGATCTTCCCGTTACCCCCGCAGGAGTCAGTCCTACTGGCACTTCCAGCTCGCGAGGGATATAGCCATCATATATTTCGACCCCTTCCAAGGCTCGTCGGGGCACCAGTTGCACTATGGCTCTGCCCCCGTCGAATTGTTCTGAATGAGTGGCGAAAACCGTTGCCACACCGGGGTCGCTTGACATCGGAGTAACACCAGCCCGCTGCATCCCGGGGCTGCCCGCGAATCCGGCGGTCGTTCCCCGGAACAGGTGGTCGTCCTCCGGGCAGCCGTCCGGGGCCAGGCCCAGGGGGTCGGACCAGGTGTGGGGGTTGTGGACATACGTGGACGGGTTGGGGGCGGGGGAGAGGCCCAGGGGGTCCGGGGTGAGGTAGCGGGCGGTCTCGGGGTCGTAGGTGCGGAAGAGGTTGTGGTGGAGGCCCGACTCGGGGTCGTAGTACTGGCCCGGGAAGCGGAGTGGGGTATAGGCCGTCGCTTCGCGGTTCCACGTGGTGGTGCCCCAGAGGGTGGTGCTGGTGCGCCAGGCCGGGGTGCCGTCCTCGGTGAGGAGCTCGGTCGGGGTGCCGATCAGGTCGGTCACGATGGCGAAGAAGCGGTCGTCCACCGTGTCGTCGTCGATGTGCTCGGACTGGGTGAGCGGGTGAAGGCCCTGGAGGGTCCAGGTAAGGGTGACCGGGCCGGTGGTCTGCTCGCAGAGAGTGGTGCCGTCCCAGGTGAAAGTGATCTCTTCCGCGACCGTGCCGGCCGGTGACACGCGTCGTTTCGCCGTACGGCGGCCCAAGGGGTCGTACGTGTACTGCCAGCGCGTGCCGTCCGGGGTGATGACCGCCGACAGCTGGTCCTCCGCGTTCCACTCGTACCGCCAGGTCTCCGGCTTGCGGGACAGGCGCGTCTTGCGGCGCAGGGTTACCCGGCCGAGTGCGTCGTGCTCGTAGCGGACAGCCCCCGCGCGGGTGATGCGAGTGCCCGTGTACGAGCGCCCGCCCCGCGCGTCGGTGCCCGGGTGGCGGTCCGGCCAGGTGGCGTGGGTCTGGTTGCCCGCCGCGTCGTAGGCGTACCGCTCCGACCAGGAGCCGGCGTCCACCGCCGTGACACGGGCGGCCGCGTCGAGGCTGAACGTCCGCGGGCCGGTCAGGGAGTCGCCGATCCCGGTGAGGTGACCGTCCGCGCGGTAGCTGTAGCCCCGGCGATGGAGGGTGCGTCGGTCCTGGCCGATGACCGTCCGGGAGAAAAGGCGGCCCATGGCGTCGTACTCGTGGGCGAGGGAGAGGGCCGGGCCCAGGGTGCGGGTGAGTTCCTGGCCGACTGCGTCACGCTCGAAGGTGATCGTGCGGCCCGCGGTGGTGAGGGCGGTGCGGCGACCGGCCGCGTCGTACGTCCAGTGTGATTCGGCCCCGCTGGGCGTGGTGCGGTTCGCGCGACGCTTCGCGGAGGGTTCTGGTGACGGCGCTCGTCCCCTTCGATCCGGCGACTTCGGCGTAGACCTTGCCGACGGCCTCGTCGGGGTCCTTCATGAACTGGTCGTACATCAGGGAAGTGGCCCCGACGGGGTCGTTCGCCATCGTCAGCAGTCCGACGCCCAAGCCGTTGAGCCGCATCTTGTACTCGGTCGGGTGCATGCGGTTGTACGGGTCCAGGGGGTCGACCGCGCGGCAGAAATCCACCGTGCCCGCCAGGCCCTTGATGAACCCGCCGCCCTGGTGTTCCAGCCCGAGTCCGCGGATGGCCCCCTCGTAGACCAGCTGTTTGGCCATGGACGGCAGGGGCGGCGCGGCGTCCCTCGCCTTCTCCAGTGCCTGGACCGCCGAGCGTGCCGCCTCGTCGCGCTGGTGGCGCGCCTCGGCCAGCTTCTCGCGGGCTGCCTTGATGCCGTCCGCACCGGGGTCGGTGAAGCCCGTCGGGCGGGCCGGCAGCGGATCCTGCTTGGTGTGGATCGCCGCGTTGTAGGTGTCGACCCGCTCGTTGTAGGCGTCGCGGGCCGCCTGCGACGCCTTGACGGCGGACGTGTACTCGTCCAAGGCCTCATTGGCGCGGCCCTGCGCCCACTCCACCGTGTCCGCGAACCGGGTCAGGGCCCCGGCCGCCGTCTCGAAGGCGTCCGCCGCCTTGAACCACTTCGGCGGCTGCTTCTGCGCGAGCACCCGGAAGCCTTCGGCGGCCGCGCCTTTGATGCCGTCCTCGTCGAGCCCTTTGAGGCCCTCGCCGGTCTTGGTGAAGGCCGCCTGGAAGTCCGCCAGGTGGGAGGCGGTCGCCCGGAGCTTGGACGGGCTGCCGTGTACGAGCTTCTTCGGGTCGTCGGTGTGGCCCAGCTCGGTCTCCCCGACCTCCGCGCCGTGCCGGTTGGCGACCTTGTCGGCGCCGTCCCGTACGACATCGGCGGCCTGGTGGAGTCCTGCCTTGTCGAGTCCGGCCCCCGCCTTGTCACCCACCCATTCGACGCCGTCGCCCACGGCCTTCGTACCGGCGTCCAGCCACCCCTGCAGGTCGCGCCCCATCAGCGCTCACCCTGCTGCCGGGCGCGTTCCCGTACGAGGTCGAGGGCCTCCGGGTCCAGCTGACCGAGATCGGCCGCCCCGTCCAGCAGCCGGGCGCCGTGCCCCTTGGTCACCACGTCCCGCTTGGCTTGTTCCCACTGCTGCCGGAACTCGTGGCGCGCCTTCTGGGCCTCTTCCGGGGTCTCCTCGCGGAACGGTGCCTTGATCTCGTTCCAGGAGGTCTTCTCGACCGTGTCCTCGTCGGCGTGTGGATTGCCGATCACGGAGTTGGCTGCGACCTTGAACGTGCCCCTGCGGTACTGGTCCTCTTCCCAGATCATCCCGGCCGAGATGTGGAGCGCGGCCGTCAGGCCGCTGACCTCCTTGACGAGGGCCCGCACTCCCCAGTCCCAGCGTGTGCAGAGGTCGTGGAAGACGGCGGTGACGTCCGGGTGGCCGGCCTCCATACCCGTCAAGGTGAGCTTCTCCAGCCCCGCGCCCACCGTCGCGCCGGCGTCCGGAGCGAACTCGCGGAGTTCGGCGATCGCAGCGCGCAGCCCTTCCGTGACGTTCTTAACGGCGACCGGGTCCATCTCCAGGTCTTTGCCGTTGTCCGTACTCAAGATCCACCCCCATGGTCCGGGCCAGGCTAGACGGCAACTCGGACCCGGGGTGCCGGGTGGGGGTGGATTTGGCCAGGGGGAAACGGCTGGTCCAGGGGGTGTGAGAGGCTCCGAAGCGCATGGTGTGGACATCTCAAGGGGGGCTTGTGGCGAGCAAGGACGACGCGGGCAGAACCGGCGTTTCCGACGAGGAGTGGGCGCGGTTCGTCCGGGAGGCCGAGGGCGGGGCGGGGGACGCGCCGAAGGAGCCGTCGGCGCGGGCGCGGATGGTGAGCGAGCGGCTGCGGCGGGAGGAGGAGCGGGCCAGGGCCGCGCGGGGGCGCGGACGGTTCGGGCGGCGCGGCCGGGCGGTGCCGGGCGAGCCGCCGGGGTGGCGTACCGGGCCGGCCTGGCAGGAGCGGGAGGGCCGGGGGAGAAAGGGGCGGCGGCTCAAGGCGGCTGCCGCGATCGCGCTCATCGCGGGGCTCGCGCTGGTCGTCGTACGCCCGGAACTGCTGATCGACCGGCTGACGGGCAGGACCGAAGCCCGTGAGCGGTCCGCGAACGCCACGCCGCTGCCCGCGGAGTCCGTACGTCCGACCGCCGCCCCGGGGGCCGTGGAGCCGGACCAGCCGACGCTGGAGGAGCCTTTCCGGGGCTCGCCGGCCCTCCGGTGGGCCGAGGGCGCCGCCGCCATCGAGGTGCCCCCGGCGACCGCCATGGCCGGGATGTCACAGGAGCAGGTCGCCGACGCGCTGGCCAAGGCGAAGGCGTTCCTGGTCGCCGCGAACCTGGACCCCGCCACCCTGCGCGGCGAGCGGCCGGCCGCGGCGCTGGCGCTCCTCGACCCCCGGCAGTCGGAGACGCCGCAGCGCCTGGAGCGCGCCCTGGCGCAGCCCGGTGCCGGGCCCGACGGCAACCCCGTCACCCTGTTCACGCGTTTCGACCCGGCCGAGGTCCGGCCCGTCGGCGGCGTGGTCAAGGTGCGCGGCAGCATGCGCGCGGAGGCGGGGGACCCGGGCGAGCTCCGGGTGGTGACCGACTACACCTTCGTGCACCCGATGACGAAGGGGGACCGGAGCGTCCAGCGGACGATCGTGCGCCGGCAGATCACCTTCTCGGTGCTGGACCCGGCGCGCTGGCAGGCCACCCCCGGGAAGCTCCAGCTGGACCGGTTCGACTCGCAGTGGTCGAACGTGCGCTGCGAGACGGACCGAGGCTTCCTGCACCCGGACTTCCCGCAGGACCGCCCGGGCGGAACGCGTCCCTCCGGTCCGGCCACGGATCCGTACGACCGCAGCGGAGATCTCGGCGGAGGCGGGTGCATCACCCTCACGCGGTCCTGACCAGGCATCCCCGCCGCGCGCCGAGGTTTGACGTGATCGCGTGGCGGGGTATTGTTCTGCGCCCGATTGGCCAGGTACGTGCCTCGTATGGCAGACTACTCAAGTTGCTCGGTTGAGTGCCGATGCTGTGCGCCTCCCGCCGGGAGGACCGGAAGCGAGTCCCACAGTACTCGTCGTTCTTAATCTGCCTTTAGGGGCAGCAATGAGGGCGGACGTACGGGAATCTTCTGGGAAGTGTCAGCACGGTGCCCACCAGGCACTCGGTGGGTGTTTCTCCCCCGAAGCGCGGTCCGGGACCGCATCCCCTTGGACGAGGGAATTTCCGTATGGGAATTTTCTGTAGAGGGTGTGCGACACGCCCGACCGCGTGGGTCGGAGAGAAGCGGCGGGATCCGTCCCGCGGCCGACCGAGCGCCAGAGCGTTCCACATACAGACAGGACTACGGAGTAGCCATGGCGGGACAGAAGATCCGCATCCGGCTCAAGGCCTACGACCACGAGGTCATCGACTCCTCGGCGAAGAAGATCGTCGAGACGGTGACCCGCACTGGTGCGTCGGTCGCAGGCCCGGTGCCGCTGCCCACTGAGAAGAACGTGTACTGCGTCATCAAGTCGCCGCACAAGTACAAGGACTCGCGCGAGCACTTCGAGATGCGCACGCACAAGCGCCTGATCGACATCCTCGACCCGACGCCCAAGACCGTTGACTCGCTGATGCGCCTGGACCTTCCGGCCGGCGTTGACATCGAGATCAAGCTCTGAGAGGCGTCGAGAAGATGGCAAAGCAGATCAAGGGCGTCCTGGGCGAGAAGCTCGGCATGACCCAGGTCTGGGACGAGAACAACCGTGTCGTCCCGGTGACCGTTGTCAAGGCCGGGCCCTGCGTCGTTACCCAGGTCCGTACGAACGACATCGACGGCTACGAGTCGGTCCAGATCGCCTTCGGCGAGATCGACCCGCGCAAGGTGAACAAGCCCCTCAAGGGCCACTTCGCCAAGGCCGACGTGACCCCCCGCCGCCACCTGGTGGAGCTCCGCACCTCCGACGCCAGCGAGTACACGCTCGGCCAGGAGATCACTGCTGAGGTGTTCGAGTCCGGCGTCAAGGTTGACGTCACGGGCAACAGCAAGGGCAAGGGCTTCGCCGGTGTCATGAAGCGGCACAACTTCCGGGGCCTCGGCGCCGGTCACGGTGTGCAGCGCAAGCACCGCTCCCCCGGTTCGATCGGTGGCTGTGCCACCCCTGGGCGTGTCTTCAAGGGCATGCGCATGGCCGGTCGCATGGGTAACGAGCGCGTCACCACCCAGAACCTGACCATCCACGCGGTTGACGCGGAGAAGGGTCTGCTGCTCATCAAGGGCGCGGTCCCCGGTCCGAACGGCGGCCTCGTCCTGGTCCGTACCGCGGCCAAGGGGGCTTGAGGTAATGAGCACCATTGACATCCTTTCGCCGGCAGGCGACAAGGCCGGTACCGTCGAGCTCCCCGCGGAGATCTTCGACGCCAAGACCAGCGTTCCGCTGATCCACCAGGTCGTTGTCGCTCAGCTGGCTGCTGCCCGTCAGGGCACGCACAAGACCAAGACCCGTGGCGAAGTCCGTGGTGGTGGCCGCAAGCCGTACCGCCAGAAGGGCACCGGCCGCGCGCGTCAGGGTTCCACCCGCGCTCCGCAGTTCGCCGGCGGTGGCGTCGTCCACGGCCCGCAGCCGCGTGACTACTCGCAGCGGACCCCGAAGAAGATGAAGGCCGCCGCCCTCCGCGGTGCCCTCTCGGACCGTGCGCGTCACTCCCGCATCCACGTCGTCACCGGCGTGGTCGAGGGTGCCGCCTCCACGAAGGCCGCCAAGACGCTGTTCGGCAAGATCTCGGAGCGCAAGAACCTGCTCCTGGTCGTCGAGCGCGCCGACGAGGCCGCGTGGCTGTCCGCCCGCAACCTGCCCCAGGTTCACATCCTGGAGCCGGGCCAGCTGAACACGTACGACGTGATCGTCTCTGACGACGTGGTCTTCACCCAGGCCGCTTTCGAGTCCTTCGTGTCTGGCCCCAAGGCCGATGAGACCGAAGGGAACGAGGCCTGATGTCTGAGGCGACCGTTACCAGCAAGACCTTCACCGACCCGCGCGACCTGCTCATCAAGCCGGTCGTCTCGGAGAAGAGCTACGCGCTGCTGGACGAGAACAAGTACACGTTCATCGTCGCGCCCGGCGCCAACAAGACCCAGATCAAGCAGGCCGTCGAGGCGGTCTTCTCGGTCAAGGTCACCGGGGTCAACACGATCAACCGTCAGGGTAAGCGCAAGCGCACCAAGACCGGTTTCGGCAAGCGCGCCAACACCAAGCGCGCCATCGTGACCCTTGCCGAGGGCAACCGTATCGACATCTTCGGCGGCCAGGCCTCCTAACGGAGGTCTAGTCGTCCGGAATCGGACGAGGACTGAGAAATGGGTATCCGCAAGTACAAGCCGACGACCCCGGGCCGTCGTGGCTCCAGCGTCGCCGACTTTGTCGAGATCACGCGGTCCACGCCGGAGAAGTCGCTGGTTCGCCCCCTGCACAGCAAGGGCGGCCGTAACAACACCGGTCGGATCACCGTTCGCCACCAGGGTGGTGGACACAAGCGCGCCTACCGCGTGATCGACTTCCGTCGTCACGACAAGGACGGCGTGCCGGCCAAGGTCGCGCACATCGAGTACGACCCCAACCGCACCGCGCGCATCGCGCTGCTGCACTACGCCGACGGCGAGAAGCGCTACATCATCGCGCCGCGCGGTCTGCAGCAGGGTGACCGGATTGAGAACGGCCCGACGGCCGACATCAAGCCCGGCAACAACCTGGCGCTCCGCAACATCCCGGTCGGTACCACGATCCACGCGATCGAGCTCCGTCCCGGTGGCGGCGCGAAGTTCGCCCGCTCGGCCGGTGCCTCCGTGCAGCTGCTCGCGAAGGAGGGCGTCATGGCCCACCTCCGCATGCCGTCCGGCGAGATCCGTCTCGTCGACGCCCGCTGCCGCGCCACGGTCGGCGAGGTCGGCAACGCCGAGCAGTCGAACATCAACTGGGGCAAGGCCGGCCGCATGCGCTGGAAGGGCGTTCGCCCCTCCGTCCGCGGTGTCGCGATGAACCCGGTTGACCACCCGCACGGTGGTGGTGAGGGCAAGACCAGCGGTGGTCGCCACCCGGTCTCCCCGTGGGGTCAGAAGGAGGGTCGTACTCGCTCGCCGAAGAAGGCTTCGAGCAAGTACATCGTCCGCCGCCGCAAGACGAACAAGAAGCGCTAGGAGCGGGTTTAGATGCCGCGCAGTCTCAAGAAGGGACCCTTCGTCGACGGACACCTCGTTAAGAAGGTGGACGCTCAGAACGAAGCTGGTACCAAGAACGTCATCAAGACCTGGTCCCGTCGCTCGATGATCATCCCGGCCATGCTGGGTCACACCATCGCGGTGCACAACGGCAAGACCCACGTCCCGGTGTTCGTCACCGAGTCGATGGTCGGCCACAAGCTCGGCGAGTTCTCGCCGACTCGCACCTTCCGCGGCCACGTCAAGGACGACCGGAAGTCGAAGCGCCGCTAAAGGCGGGGTGGTTACGACTATGACTTACACCGAAGGGACAACCATGGAAGCCAGGGCCCAGGCGCGGTACATCCGCGTCACGCCCATGAAGGCCCGCCGCGTGGTGGACCTTATCCGTGGCATGGATGCCACGGAGGCTCAGGCGGTCCTGCGTTTCGCCCCGCAGGCCGCGAGCGTGCCGGTCGGCAAGGTGCTGGACAGCGCCATTGCCAACGCCGCACACAACTACAACCACCCGGACGCCTCCACGCTGGTCATCAGCGAGGCGTACGTGGACGAGGGCCCGACCCTGAAGCGGTTCCGTCCGCGTGCGCAGGGCCGTGCCTACCGGATCCGCAAGCGGACCAGCCACATCACCGTGGTCGTCAGCAGCAAGGAAGGTTCCCGGTAATGGGCCAGAAGGTAAACCCGCACGGGTTCCGGCTCGGCATCACCACCGACTTCAAGTCGCGTTGGTACGCCGACAAGCTGTACAAGGACTACGTCAAGGAAGACGTCGCCATCCGTCGGATGATGACGTCCGGCATGGAGCGCGCCGGCATCTCGAAGGTTGAGATCGAGCGCACCCGTGACCGCGTGCGGGTGGACATCCACACCGCTCGTCCGGGCATCGTCATCGGCCGCCGTGGCGCCGAGGCCGACCGCATCCGCGGTGACCTCGAGAAGCTCACGGGCAAGCAGGTCCAGCTGAACATCCTCGAGGTCAAGAACCCCGAGCTTGACGCTCAGCTGGTTGCCCAGGCCGTTGCCGAGCAGCTCTCCTCCCGCGTCTCCTTCCGTCGTGCCATGCGCAAGAGCATGCAGGGCACCATGAAGGCCGGCGCCAAGGGCATCAAGATCCAGTGCGGCGGTCGCCTCGGCGGCGCCGAGATGTCCCGCTCCGAGTTCTACCGCGAGGGTCGTGTGCCGCTGCACACGCTGCGCGCGAACGTGGACTACGGCTTCTTCGAGGCCAAGACCACCTTCGGCCGTATCGGTGTGAAGGTCTGGATCTACAAGGGCGACGTCAAGAACATCGCCGAGGTTCGCGCCGAGAACGCCGCGGCCCGTGCGGGCAACCGCCCGGCTCGTGGCGCGGGTGGCGCTGGCGACCGTCCCGCCGGCCGTGGTGGCCGTGGTGGCGAGCGCGGCGGCCGTGGTGGCCGCAAGCCGCAGCAGGCTGCTGGTGCCGAGGCCCCCAAGGCCGACGCCCCCGCCGCCGCTCCGGCCGAGAGCACCGGAACGGAGGCCTGACCGACATGCTGATCCCTCGTAGGGTCAAGCACCGCAAGCAGCACCACCCGAAGCGCCGCGGTATGGCCAAGGGCGGTACTGAGGTCTCGTTCGGCGAGTACGGCATCCAGGCGCTGACCCCGGCGTACGTGACGAACCGCCAGATCGAGGCGGCTCGTATCGCGATGACCCGCCACATCAAGCGTGGCGGCAAGGTCTGGATCAACATCTACCCGGACCGTCCGCTGACGAAGAAGCCCGCCGAGACCCGCATGGGTTCCGGTAAGGGTTCTCCCGAGTGGTGGATCGCGAACGTGCACCCGGGCCGGGTCATGTTCGAGCTGTCCTACCCGAACGAGAAGATTGCTCGTGAGGCGCTCACCCGCGCTGCTCACAAGCTTCCGATGAAGTGCCGGATTGTTCGGCGCGAGGCAGGTGAGTCGTGATGGCGACGGGAACCAAGGCGTCCGAGCTGCGTGAGCTCGGCAACGAGGAGCTCGTTGGCAAGCTGCGCGAGGCCAAGGAGGAGCTGTTCAAGCTCCGCTTCCAGGCGGCCACGGGTCAGCTGGAGAACAACGGCCGGCTCAAGTCCGTCCGTAAGGACATCGCTCGCATCTACACCCTGATGCACGAGCGTGAGCTCGGTATCGAGACGGTGGAGAGCGCCTGATGAGCGAGAAGAACGTGACTGAGACGAACGAGCGCGGCTTCCGCAAGACCCGTGAGGGTCTCGTCGTCAGCGACAAGATGGACAAGACCGTCGTCGTCGCTGTCGAGGACCGCGTCAAGCACGCGCTGTACGGCAAGGTCATCCGCCGTACGAACAAGCTCAAGGCTCACGACGAGCAGAACGCTGCCGGCGTCGGCGACCGCGTCCTCATCATGGAGACGCGTCCGCTGTCGGCGAGCAAGCGCTGGCGCATCGTCGAGATCCTCGAGAAGGCCAAGTAAGTATCTGAGGCCCTGGACAAAAGGTTCAGGGGCCCCTCAGGTTCGTTCCGCCAGGCTCGGTGGGGGCCACCGCTCTTCGGAGTGTGAGGCCCCCGCCGGGAACCGGCAGACAAACAGGAGATAGACGTGATCCAGCAGGAGTCGCGACTGCGTGTCGCCGACAACACTGGTGCCAAGGAGATCCTTTGCATCCGTGTTCTCGGTGGCTCCGGTCGCCGCTACGCGGGCATCGGTGACGTCATCGTCGCCACCGTCAAGGACGCGATCCCCGGTGGCAACGTGAAGAAGGGTGACGTCGTCAAGGCGGTCATCGTTCGCACCGTGAAGGAACGCCGCCGCCAGGACGGCTCGTACATCCGCTTCGACGAGAACGCCGCCGTCATTCTGAAGAACGACGGCGACCCTCGCGGCACCCGTATCTTCGGCCCCGTCGGCCGTGAGCTGCGCGAGAAGAAGTTCATGAAGATCATCTCGCTCGCGCCGGAGGTGCTGTAAGCATGAAGATCAAGAAGGGCGACCTGGTCCAGGTCATCACCGGTAAGGACAAGGGCAAGCAGGGCAAGGTCATCGCGGCCTACCCCGCCAACGACCGCGTCCTCGTCGAGGGTGTCAACCGGGTCAAGAAGCACACCAAGGCCGGCCAGACCGCTGGTGGCTCGCAGACCGGTGGCATCGTGATCACCGAGGCGCCGATCCACGTCAGCAACGTTCAGCTGGTCGTGGAGAAGGACGGCCAGAAGGTCGTTACCCGCGTCGGTTTCCGCTTCGACGACGAGGGCAACAAGATCCGCGTTGCCAAGCGGACGGGTGAGGACATCTGATGGCTACCACTCCGCGTCTCAAGACGAAGTACCGCGAGGACATCGCGGGCAAGCTGCGTGAGGAGTTCTCCTACGAGAACGTCATGCAGATCCCCGGCCTCGTGAAGATCGTGGTCAACATGGGTGTGGGCGACGCCGCCCGCGACTCCAAGCTGATCGACGGCGCCATCCGCGACCTGACGACGATCACCGGTCAGAAGCCGGCCGTCACGAAGGCCCGCAAGTCCATCGCGCAGTTCAAGCTGCGCGAGGGTCAGCCGATCGGCTGCCACGTCACCCTCCGTGGTGACCGCATGTGGGAGTTCCTGGACCGTACGCTGTCGCTCGCGCTGCCGCGTATCCGTGACTTCCGCGGTCTGTCGCCGAAGCAGTTCGACGGCCGTGGCAACTACACCTTCGGTCTCACGGAGCAGGTCATGTTCCACGAGATCGACCAGGACAAGATCGACCGTACCCGGGGTATGGACATCACCGTGGTCACCACGGCGACCAACGACGCTGAGGGCCGCGCGCTCCTTCGTCACCTCGGCTTCCCCTTCAAGGAGGCGTAAGCGAGATGGCGAAGAAGGCTCTCATCGCGAAGGCTGCCCGCAAGCCCAAGTTCGGTGTGCGTGCGTACACCCGCTGCCAGCGCTGCGGTCGCCCCCACTCCGTGTACCGCAAGTTCGGCCTGTGCCGCGTCTGCCTTCGTGAGATGGCTCACCGTGGCGAGCTGCCGGGCGTGACCAAGAGCTCCTGGTAACTCCCTCTGTCCGCAAGGACTTGAGGAGTACCAGGCACTCTCGGTAAGCATCTGGTCGGCGGGTGCCCGGCCGCGCATGCCTTAGGCTTGTGTGGTTGGGCGTCCGCCGCCCATAACGACTTACTACGCCGTAGGTCCCCGCACCGCACCCGTCCCGCCTCTGAGTGGGGAGAGGGATGGCGCATACAGGAAACCCCGGCGAGAGAGGCCGAAGGCCACTTCATGACCATGACTGACCCGATCGCAGACATGCTCACGCGTCTGCGTAACGCTAACTCGGCGTACCACGACACCGTGGTGATGCCGCACAGCAAGATCAAGTCGCACATCGCGGAGATCCTCAAGCAGGAGGGTTTCATCACCGGCTGGAAGGTCGAGGACGCCGAGGTCGGCAAGAACCTCGTCCTCGAGCTGAAGTTCGGGCCGAACCGTGAGCGCTCCATCGCGGGCATCAAGCGGATCTCGAAGCCCGGTCTGCGCGTGTACGCGAAGTCCACCAACCTGCCCAAGGTGCTCGGCGGCCTGGGCGTGGCGATCATCTCCACGTCCCACGGCCTCCTCACCGGCCAGCAGGCAGGCAAGAAGGGCGTAGGTGGGGAAGTCCTCGCCTACGTCTGGTAGTCGGGAACGGAGGAAAAGCAATGTCGCGAATCGGCAAGCTCCCCATCCAGGTTCCCGCCGGTGTGGACGTCACCATCGTTGGCCAGACGGTCGCGGTGAAGGGCCCCAAGGGTTCCCTCTCGCACACCGTCAAGGCGCCGATCGAGATCGTCAAGGGTGAGGACGGCGTTCTGAACGTCACCCGCCCGAACGACGAGCGTCAGAACAAGGCCCTGCACGGCCTGTCCCGCACGCTGGTGGCGAACATGATCACCGGCGTGACCACGGGTTACGTGAAGGCTCTTGAGATCAGCGGTGTCGGTTACCGCGTCGCCGCGAAGGGCTCCAACCTGGAGTTCCAGCTTGGTTACAGCCACCCGATCCTGATCGAGGCGCCCGAGGGCATCTCCTTCAAGGTCGAGTCGCCCACCAAGTTCTCGGTCGAGGGCATCGACAAGCAGAAGGTCGGCGAGGTCGCCGCCAACATCCGCAAGCTGCGGAAGCCCGACCCGTACAAGGCCAAGGGTGTCAAGTACGCCGGCGAAGTCATCCGCCGCAAGGTCGGAAAGGCTGGTAAGTAGCCATGGCATACGGTGTGAAGATCGCCAAGGGCGACGCGTACAAGCGCGCTGCCAAGGCTCGCCGCCACATCCGCATCCGCAAGAACGTCTCGGGTACGGCGGAGCGTCCGCGCCTCGTCGTGACGCGTTCCAACCGCAACATCGTTGCTCAGGTCATCGACGACCTCCAGGGTCACACCCTGGCGTCCGCGTCGACCCTGGACGCTTCGATCCGCGGTGGCGAAGGCGACAAGAGCGCCCAGGCCCAGGCTGTCGGCGCGCTCGTCGCCGAGCGTGCCAAGGCCGCGGGTGTCGAGACCGTCGTGTTCGACCGCGGTGGCAACCGATACGCCGGGCGCATTGCCGCTCTGGCTGACGCCGCCCGCGAAGCCGGGCTGAAGTTCTAAGCCCCGGTTCCGGGACTCACGGACGTAACAGAGAGAGGTAATCCAATGGCTGGACCCCAGCGCCGCGGAAGCGGTGCCGGTGGCGGCGAGCGGCGGGACCGGAAGGGTCGCGACGGTGGCCCTGCCGCCGAGAAGACCGCTTACGTTGAGCGCGTTGTCGCGATCAACCGCGTCGCCAAGGTTGTCAAGGGTGGTCGCCGCTTCAGCTTCACCGCGCTGGTCGTGGTGGGCGACGGTGACGGCACGGTAGGTGTCGGTTACGGCAAGGCCAAGGAAGTTCCCGCGGCCATCGCCAAGGGTGTCGAGGAAGCCAAGAAGAACTTCTTCAAGGTTCCGCGCATCCAGGGCACCATCCCGCACCCGATCCAGGGCGAGAAGGCGGCCGGTGTCGTCATGCTCAAGCCGGCTTCCCCGGGTACCGGCGTTATCGCCGGTGGTCCGGTGCGTGCCGTGCTGGAGTGCGCCGGCGTCCACGACATCCTGTCGAAGTCGCTCGGCTCTTCGAACGCGATCAACATCGTGCACGCGACCGTGGCGGCCCTCCAGGGCCTGCAGCGTCCCGAGGAGATCGCGGCTCGCCGTGGTCTGCCCCTCGAGGACGTCGCCCCCGCGGCTCTCCTTCGTGCACGTGCCGGGGCGGGTGTCTGATGGCCCGCCTCAAGATCACGCAGACGAAGTCGTACATCGGCAGCAAGCAGAACCACCGCGACACGCTGCGTTCGCTCGGGCTCAAGCGCCTGAACGACGTCGTCGTCAAGGAGGACCGCCCCGAGTTCCGCGGAATGGTGCAGACCGTCCGCCACCTCGTGACGGTTGAGGAGGTTGACTAATCATGGCTGAGAACAGCCCGCTGAAGGCCCACAACCTCCGTCCCGCCCCCGGTGCCAAGACCGCGAAGACCCGTGTCGGTCGTGGTGAGGCGTCGAAGGGTAAGACGGCCGGTCGTGGTACGAAGGGCCAGAAGGCCCGTTACCAGATCCCGCAGCGCTTCGAGGGCGGGCAGATGCCCCTCCACATGCGTCTGCCGAAGCTCAAGGGCTTCAAGAACCCCTTCCGCACCGAGTTCCAGGTCGTGAACCTGGACAAGCTCGGCGCTCTCTACCCCGAGGGTGGAGAGGTCACGGTGGCCGACCTGGTCGCCAAGGGCGCGGTGCGCAAGAACAGCCTCGTCAAGGTCCTGGGCCAGGGCGAGATCTCCGTGGCGCTGCAGGTTTCGGTTGACGCCGTCTCCGGCTCCGCCAAGGAGAAGATCGCCGCTGCCGGCGGCACCGTCACCGAGCTCGTCTAAGACGAAGAACTCAGTGACAAATAGCTAGAAACCCGACCGGGGATGCCTCACATATGGGGCATCCCCGGTTGGTCGTTCCACGGGGGGCGCAGACGCCGGTAAGGTGGCCTGCACCTTTGCTTGTACGTATTCGTCGATCCCTCAGACCGTCACCTCTGACGCAGTAGCGCGGGGGTCGCAGGAGGCACCGTGCTCACCGCGTTCGCCCGGGCGTTCAAGACGCCCGACCTGCGCAAGAAGCTGCTCTTCACGCTCGGCATCATCGTGCTGTATCGGCTCGGGTCCCACATCCCGGTACCCGGCGTGAGCTACAAGAACGTTCAGATCTGTGTCGACTCGATGGGCACCAGCAACAGCCTCTTCGGTCTCGTCAACATGTTCAGCGGCGGTGCGCTGCTGCAGATCACGATCTTCGCGCTCGGCATCATGCCGTACATCACGGCCAGCATCATCCTGCAGCTGCTGACCGTGGTCATCCCGAAGCTGGAGAACCTCAAAAAAGAGGGTCAGTCCGGCACGGCGAAGATCACTCAGTACACGCGCTATTTGACGGTCGCGCTCGCGATCCTGCAGGGCACCGGTCTCGTCGCCACCGCGCGTACCGGCGCCCTGTTCGGTAGCTGCCCGGTCGCTCGGGAGATCGTCCCGAACCACTCGATCTTCACCACCGTCGTCATGGTGATCACCATGACCGCCGGCACCTGCGTCGTCATGTGGCTCGGTGAGCTCATCACCGACCGCGGCATCGGCAACGGCATGTCGATCCTCATGTTCATCTCCATCGCCGCCGGCTTCGTCGGCGCGCTGTGGACGATCAAGCTTCAGGGCAAGATCGCCGGAGGCTGGGTCGAGTTCGGCGTCGTGATCCTCGTCGGCCTCGCGATGGTGGCCCTGGTGGTCTTCGTAGAGCAGGCGCAGCGCAGGATCCCCGTCCAGTACGCCAAGCGCATGATCGGCCGCCGGGCTTACGGGGGTACGTCCACGTACATCCCGCTCAAGGTGAACCAGGCCGGTGTCATCCCGGTCATCTTCGCCTCGTCGCTGCTGTACATCCCGGCCCTGATCGTGCAGTTCAGCGGCTCGCAGGCCGGCTGGGCGACCTGGATCCAGAAGCACTTCGTCAAGGGCGACCACCCGTACTACATCGCGTCCTACTTCCTCCTGATCGTTTTCTTCGCGTTCTTCTACGTGGCGATCTCGTTCAACCCCGAGGAAGTTGCGGACAACATGAAGAAGTATGGTGGCTTCATCCCGGGCATCCGCGCCGGCCGGCCCACTGCCGAGTACCTGAGCTACGTACTCAACCGCATCACGTGGCCCGGCTCGCTGTACCTGGGCTTGATCGCTCTTGTGCCGACAATGGCGTTGGCGGGCTTCGGGGCGAACCAGAACTTCCCGTTCGGCGGGACGAGCATCCTCATCATCGTGGGTGTGGGTCTGGAAACCGTGAAGCAGATCGAGAGCCAGCTCCAGCAGCGCAATTACGAAGGGTTCCTCCGCTGATGCGAATCGTCCTCGTTGGACCTCCCGGTGCGGGCAAGGGAACGCAGGCAGTCGTGCTTGCCGAGACCCTCGGCATCCCGCACATCTCCACGGGCGACCTGTTCCGCGCGAACATCAGCCAGGGCACCGAGCTCGGCAAGCAGGCGAAGGCGTTCATGGACGCCGGCGACCTGGTGCCGGACGAGGTCACCATCGGTATGGCCAAGGACCGCATGGAGCAGGCGGACGCCGTGAACGGCTTCCTGCTCGACGGGTTCCCGCGCAACGTCTCGCAGGCCGAGGCGCTCGACGTGATGCTCAAGTCGTCGGGCATGAAGCTCGACGCGGTCCTCGACCTGGAGGTCGAGGAGGACGAGATCGTCAAGCGTCTCGCCGGTCGGCGCACCTGCCGCAACGACAGCGCCCACGTCTTCCACGTGGCCTACCGCCCGTCCAAGGTCGAGGGTGTCTGCGACATCTGCGGCGGGGAGCTGTACGTGCGCGAGGACCAGTCCGAGGACGCGGTCCGCAACCGGCTGGACGTCTACCACACGCAGACCGAGCCGATCATCGACTACTACAAGGCCCAGGGCCTCGTGTCGACGATCCCGGCCCTGGGTGAGGTCAAGGACGTCACGCAGCGCGCGATGGACGCTCTGAAGAAGTAGTACCCCTGCTGTGCAGGTCCGGCCGCGGTGTCCCCGGGACATCGCGGCCGTACTGTTGAGAAGACCCGTTCCGAAGCTGGAAGGCACGCCCCCATGGTGCAGATCAAGACCCCCGAGCAGATCGCGAAGATGCGCGAGGCAGGGCTGGTCGTGGCCGCGATCCACGCGGCGACCCGTGAGGCGGCCGTACCGGGCGCCACGACGCGGGATCTGGACATGGTGGCGCGCAAGGTGATCGCGGACGCCGGGGCGAAGTCGAACTTCCTCGGCTACGGCGGTTTCCCCGCGACCATCTGCACCTCGGTGAACGAGGTCGTCGTCCACGGCATCCCGGACGACAAGACCGTCCTGAAGGACGGCGACATCATCTCGATCGACGCCGGCGCGATCGTGGACGGCTGGCACGGGGACGCGGCGTACACGGCCTTCGTGGGCACGGGTCACGCTCCGGAGCTGGTCGAGCTGTCCCGGGTGACCGAGGAGTCGATGTGGGCGGGCATCGCCGCGATGCGGCTCGGCAACCGCCTGGTGGACATCTCCAAGGCGATCGAGACGTACATCAAGCGCCAGCCGCGTCCGTCCACCGGTGAGCACAGCCTCGGCAAGTTCGGGATCATCGAGGACTACGGCGGCCACGGCATCGGCTCCGAGATGCACATGGACCCGCACTTGCTGAACTACGTCTCGCGGAAGCGCGGCAAGGGCATCAAGCTCGTCCCGGGCGTCTGCCTGGCGATCGAGCCCATGGTGTCCCTGGGCACCGCCCAGACGGAGGTCCTGGCGGACGACTGGACGGTCATCACCACGGACGGCACCTGGTCCTCGCACTGGGAGCACTCCATCGCCCTGACGGAGGCCGGTCCGATCGTGCTGACCAGCCCGGACTGCGGCAAGGCGAAGCTGGCGGAGTACGGAGTCACCACGGCTCCGGACCCGCTGGCGTAATGATCTACACTCTGGGGCACACTTTCCGGATTCGTCTTTCTGGGTGCCCTGACGTAGACTGACTCGTCGGCTCTCGTGCACTTCCATGCCTGCATGGCGCACGAGGCCGATCAAGGTAGCCGATTCGAAGGGCGAAGCGTGGCCAAGAAGCAAGGTGCCATCGAAATCGAGGGCACCGTGATCGAGTCCCTCCCGAACGCGATGTTCAAGGTGGAACTGCAGAACGGTCACAAGGTCCTCGCGCACATCAGCGGCAAGATGCGCATGCACTACATCCGCATCCTCCCGGATGACCGGGTCGTCGTGGAGCTGTCTCCGTACGACCTGACGCGTGGCCGGATCGTCTACCGATACAAGTAGATCTTGTCCTCACGCCGGCCTGGACGTCTCGTCCCGGCGCGGGTGGTGGCACTGACCCGGAGAACCTCACCAACATGAAGGTCAAGCCGAGCGTCAAGAAGATCTGCGACAAGTGCAAGGTGATCCGCCGTCACGGTCGGGTCATGGTCATCTGCGACAACCTGCGCCACAAGCAGCGCCAGGGCTGACGCACGCCGACCGACCTGCCTTCCGCAGTTCTTCGCGCGACGTAAGAAAACGTACATACGCAGAACCCGCCCAGCCCTGTACGGGGCCGGCGGTACCTCCGGCGGGGGCCGGGGACCCGGGCGTACCATCACCCACTTTCGGGTGGTCGGCGGTCGGGGTCGGTTCTGCGGAAGACCCCCGAACACACAGGAGCCATTGAATGGCACGCGTTTCCGGTGTTGACATCCCGCGCGAAAAGCGTGTGGAGATCGCACTCACCTACGTCTTCGGTATCGGGCGCACCCGGTCCAAGGAGATCCTCGCCGCCACCGGCGTGAACCCGGACACCCGCGTTCGCGACCTGGCCGAAGAGGACCTGGTCAAGATCCGCGAGTACGTGGACGCCAACCTCCGTACCGAGGGTGACCTCCGCCGCGAGATCCAGGGCGACATCCGCCGCAAGATCGAGATCCAGTGCTACCAGGGCATCCGCCACCGTCGTGGCCTGCCGGTGCACGGTCAGCGCACCAGCACCAACGCGCGTACCCGCAAGGGCCCGCGTCGCGCGATCGCCGGTAAGAAGAAGCCGGGCAAGAAGTAGTCCTGTTCAGCGGTCTTGCGCTGTAGGACCGACCACCTCCCGTAGGAGATTTAGATGCCCCCCAAGGGTCGTCAGGGCGCTGCCAAGAAGGTGCGCCGCAAGGAAAAGAAGAACGTCGCTCACGGGCACGCCCACATCAAGAGCACGTTCAACAACACCATCGTCTCGATCACGGACCCCTCGGGCAACGTGATCTCCTGGGCCTCCGCCGGCCACGTCGGCTTCAAGGGCTCGCGCAAGTCCACCCCCTTCGCCGCGCAGATGGCCGCCGAGTCGGCCGCCCGCCGCGCGCAGGAGCACGGCATGCGCAAGGTCGACGTCTTCGTCAAGGGTCCCGGCTCCGGCCGTGAGACTGCGATCCGCTCCCTCCAGGCCACCGGCCTTGAGGTCGGTTCGATCCAGGACGTCACCCCCACCCCGCACAACGGTTGCCGCCCGCCGAAGCGCCGCCGCGTCTGACGCGTGGCGTCGGCGGTGGGCCGGTGGTCTGCTGGGGGTCCGGGGGTTATCCCCCGGGAATTCGCAGTACGGTTGCCGCCCGCCGAAGCGCCGCCGCGTCTGACGCAGCGGACGCCTCTGTGCGTCTTTGAGTGTCCGGGCGGTACGAACCCCTTCGGGGGGACGTGCCGCCCGTACCCTTGCAGTACCTGGCTTTTCCGTCGGGCGTCAAATAGTGGGCGTCCACGACTGAAGGAACACACATGCTTATCGCTCAGCGTCCTTCGCTGACCGAAGAGGTCGTCGACGAGTACCGCTCGCGGTTCGTGATCGAGCCGCTGGAGCCGGGCTTCGGCTACACCCTCGGCAACTCGCTGCGTCGTACCCTCCTGTCCTCCATCCCGGGTGCCGCTGTCACCAGCATCCGCGTGGACGGCGTCCTGCACGAGTTCACCACCGTGCCGGGCGTCAAGGAAGACGTCACCGACATCATCCTGAACATCAAGCAGCTGGTCGTCTCCTCGGAGCACGACGAGCCGGTCGTGATGTACCTGCGCAAGCAGGGTCCCGGCCTGGTCACCGCTGCCGACATCGCGCCCCCGGCCGGTGTCGAGGTGCACAACCCGGACCTGGTCCTCGCCACGCTCAACGGCAAGGGCAAGCTGGAGATGGAGCTGACCGTCGAGCGCGGTCGCGGCTACGTCTCCGCCGTCCAGAACAAGCAGCTGGGCCAGGAGATCGGCCGCATCCCGATCGACTCGATCTACAGCCCGGTCCTCAAGGTCACCTACAAGGTCGAGGCGACCCGAGTCGAGCAGCGCACCGACTTCGACAAGCTGATCGTCGACGTCGAGACCAAGCAGGCCATGCGCCCGCGCGACGCCATGGCGTCCGCCGGCAAGACCCTGGTCGAGCTGTTCGGTCTGGCCCGCGAGCTCAACATCGACGCCGAGGGCATCGACATGGGCCCCTCGCCGACGGACGCGGCCCTGGCCGCCGACCTGGCGCTGCCGATCGAGGAGCTGGAGCTCACGGTCCGCTCGTACAACTGCCTCAAGCGCGAGGGCATCCACTCCGTGGGTGAGCTCGTGGCGCGTTCCGAGGCCGACCTGCTCGACATCCGCAACTTCGGTGCGAAGTCGATCGACGAGGTCAAGGCGAAGCTCGCCGGCATGGGCCTGGCCCTCAAGGACAGCCCGCCCGGATTCGACCCGACCGCCGCCGCCGACGCCTTCGGCGCCGACGACGACGCGGACGCCGGTTTCGTCGAGACCGAGCAGTACTGAGCCTCGGCTCGCACGACAGGACTTTCCCGTGGCGTCCGCCTCGGGGGAACTGACACCGGTACCTGACACGGCCGGTGCAGATATGAAGGAGTAACACCATGCCGCGTCCCGCAAAGGGTGCCCGCCTGGGCGGCAGCGCCGCGCACGAGAAGCACCTCCTCGCGAACCTCGCGAAGGCGCTCTTCGAGCACGGCCGCATCACCACCACCGAGGCCAAGGCCCGTCGCCTGCGTCCCTACGCCGAGCGTCTGGTCACCAAGGCCAAGAAGGGCGACATCCACAACCGTCGCCTGGTGCTGCAGACGATCACGGACAAGAGCATCGTGCACACGCTGTTCACCGAGATCGCCCCGCGCTACGAGAACCGCCCCGGTGGTTACACGCGCATCACCAAGATCGGCAACCGTCGTGGCGACAACGCCCCGATGGCGGTCATCGAGCTGGTCGAGGCCCTGACGGTCGCCCAGCAGGCCACTGGTGAGGCCGAGGCCGCCACCAAGCGCGCGGTCAAGGAGGCGGAGGCCAAGGCCGAGGCCACCGAGACCGAGTCCGCCGAGGCGCCCGCCGCCGAGGAGACCAAGGAGGCCTGATCCCGCTCCGGGATCGAGCTCGCTTGATCGGCTCTGAACGGGCCCGCCCCCTTCCCGGGGCGGGCCCGTTCTGCATCTCTGAGAGAGGATCTGTCACGTGGGTGACGAGGTGGAGCCCGGGCACGTCCGGGTGCGGCTGGACCTGTCGTACGACGGCAGGGACTTCTCCGGCTGGGCGAAGCAGCGCACGCTGCGGACCGTGCAGGGGGAGCTGGAGAGCGCCCTGCGGACCGTGATGCGGCTGAAGGAGCCGGTCGAGCTGACCGTGGCCGGGCGGACCGACGCCGGGGTGCACGCGCGCGGGCAGGTCGCGCAGTTCGACCTCGCCGAGGAGGTGTGGGCCGAGCACCACGACAAGCTGCTGCGCCGCCTCGCCGGCCGGCTGCCGCACGACGTACGGGTGTGGAAGGCCGCCGAGGCCCCCGAGGGCTTCAACGCGCGCTTCTCGGCCATCTGGCGCCGCTACGCGTACCGCGTCGGCGACCACCAGGCCGGCGTGGACCCGCTGCGCCGCGGGCACGTGCTGTGGCACCAGTGGCCGCTCGACGTGGACGCCATGAACGAGGCCGCCGCCGCGCTGCTGGGCGAGCACGACTTCGCCGCGTACTGCAAGAAGCGCGAGGGCGCCACGACCATCCGTACGCTTCAGCAGCTCAGCTGGGAGCGCGGCGAGGACGGCGTCGTCACCGCGACCGTGCGGGCCGACGCCTTCTGCCACAACATGGTGCGCTCGCTCGTCGGCGCCCTGCTGCACGTCGGCGACGGGCACCGGCCCGTCGAGTGGCCCGGGCAGGTGCTGGCCGCCGCCGTACGGGACTCCTCGGTGCACGTGGTGAAGCCGCACGGGCTCACCCTGGAGGAGGTCGGCTACCCGGCGGACGAGCTGCTCGCCGCCCGCAGCAAGGAGGCCCGCAACCTGCGCACCCTTCCGGGTGCGGGCTGCTGCTGAGCACCGGGTAATCCGGTTGGGTGGATCGCGGCGGGACCGGGAGAATGCCCCGCATGGGACATCTCGAAGCCAGCCACCTGGAGTACTACCTTCCCGACGGGCGGGTCCTGCTCCCCGACGTCTCCTTCCGCGTGGGGGAGGGGTCGGTGGTGGCCCTGGTGGGGGCGAACGGCGCCGGCAAGACCACCCTGCTCAAACTGATCTCCGGCGAGCTCCAGCCGCACGGCGGCGGGGTAACGATCAGCGGCGGGCTCGGCGTGATGTCGCAGTTCGTGGGCTCGGTCCGGGACGAGACGACCGTACGGGACCTGCTGGTGTCGGTGGCCCAGCCGCGGATCCGGGAGGCGGCGAAGGCCGTGGACCGGGCCGAGCACCTGATCCTGACGGTGGACGACGAGGCCGCGCAGATGGCGTACGCGCAGGCGCTCAGCGACTGGGCCGACGTCCAGGGGTACGAGGCGGAGACGCTGTGGGACGTCTGCACCACGGCCGCGCTGGCGATCCCGTACGACAGCGCGCAGTACCGCGAGGTGCGCACGCTGTCGGGCGGTGAGCAGAAGCGGCTCGTGCTGGAGGCGCTGCTGCGCGGGCCGGACGAGGTGCTGCTGCTCGACGAGCCGGACAACTACCTGGACGTCCCGGGCAAGCGCTGGCTGGAGGAGCAGCTCGCCGCCACCCGCAAGACGGTGCTGTTCGTCTCCCACGACCGGGAGCTGCTCACCCAGGCCGCCGAGAAGATCATCAGCCTGGAGGCGAGCCCGACGGGCTCGGACGTGTGGGTGCACGGTGCGGGTTTCGCCACCTACCACGAGGCCCGCAAGGAGCGCTTCGCGCGCTTCGAGGAGCTCAAGCGGCGCTGGGACGAGGAGCACGCCCGGCTGAAGGCGCTGGTGCTGCGGCTGCGCAACCAGGCGGCGAGCAGCCCGGACATGGCGTCGCGCTACCGGGCGATGCAGACCCGGTTCCAGAAGTTCGAGGAGGCCGGCCCGCCGCCGGAGCCGCCGCGCGAGCAGGACATCCGGATGCGGCTCAAGGGCGGGCGTACGGGGGTGCGCGCGCTGACCGTGGAGAACCTGGAGCTGACCGGGCTGATGAAGCCCTTCTCGCTGGAGGTCTTCTACGGCGAGCGGGTCGCGGTGCTCGGCTCGAACGGGTCCGGCAAGTCGCACTTCCTGCGGCTGCTGGCGGGCGAGGACGTCGCGCACACGGGTACGTGGAAGCTGGGCGCGCGGGTGCTGCCCGGGCACTTCGCGCAGACGCACGCGCACCCGGAGCTCTTCGGCCGCACCCTCGTGGACATCCTGTGGACGGAGGCGGCCAAGCCGCTGGGCGCGGCGATGGGCGCGCTGCGCCGCTACGAGCTGGAGCGGCAGGGCGACCAGGCCTTCGAGAAGCTCTCGGGCGGCCAGCAGGCCCGCTTCCAGATCCTGCTGCTGGAGCTGGCCGGCACCACGGCGCTGCTGCTGGACGAGCCGACGGACAACCTCGACCTGGAGTCGGCGGAGGCCCTGCAGGACGGGCTGGAGTCGTACGACGGCACGGTCCTGTGCGTGACCCACGACCGCTGGTTCGCGCGCACATTTGACCGTTACCTGGTCTTCGGTTCGGACGGTGTTGTGCGAGAGACTCAGGAACCCGTGTGGGACGAACGTAGGGTCGATCGGAAGCGCTAGGGGCTGTCCACCCCTGCGGGTCGAGGGGGAGGCGTGGTGGGGCTGCGGCCTAGCATCTGGCTCATGAAGCGGTATCGCCCGCCCGCCGTCGGCCGGTGGGGGGCCTGGCTGATGGAGCCGGCCCCCCGGGCCTGGCGGGCGCTCTCGCTGGTGGTCCTGCTGACCGTGGCGGTCTCGTCGAGCCTGCGGGCGAACTGGGGCTCCGACAACGCCTTCGTGGTCAAGGCGGCGGACGCGCTGCTGGCCGGTGCCTCCCCGTACGAGGACAAGCGCTTCCTGTACCTGCCGAGTGCCGTGCTCATGGCGGTGCCGGAGGCGCTGCTGCCGCGCGAGGTGCTGCGCTGGCTGCTGCCGGCCGGGATGTCGGGGCTCGTGGGGGTCGGCTGGTGGGCCTCGCTGCGGCTGTTCGCGGTGCCGCTGTGCTCGCGCTTCGCGGTGGGCGGGCTCGGGCTGCTGGCCCTGGCCTACAAGCCGTACGCGAACCTCGTGCTGATCGGCAACTGGACGGCGATCTCGGCGGCCGCCCTGCCGGTGGCCCTGCTGCTGGCGCACCGGCGGTCGTGGGCCGCGGCGGGGCTGGTGGTGGGCCTGGCGATCGCCTGCAAGCCGATGCTGGTCCCGGCCGGGCTGGTCTTCGTGCTGGCCCGGCAGTGGCGGGGGCTGGCGGTGGCCGTGGCGGTGCCGGTGGCGTTGTCGCTGGTGGGGGCGCTGCTGATGCCGAGCCCGACGCTGTTCTTCACCAAGACGCTGCCGTTCCTCTTCCATGGGCAGGACGCGTACGCGCTGCCCTGGGACGCCTCGCCGATCGCGGTGCTGCCGCGGCTGGGGGTGCCGGAGCCGGTGGCGGTGGCGGTGGCGCTCGCCGGGGCGGCGGCCGGGCTGTGGGGCGTACGGTCGCGCTGGCGGCGCCCGGACGAGGGGGACGCGGGCGAGCTGCGGCTGGCGGAGACGGCCTGCATGGTGATGCTCGCCGCATTCCTGGTCTCCCGTCCCTCCTTCGACCACTACCTGCTGGTGGTGCTGCCGCTGCTGCTGGCGTCGGGGGCGCGGGAGGGCTCCATGCCGCGTTCGCCCTGGTTCTGGCTGGCCCTGGCGCCCCAGACGGGCCTGATCCCGTGGCCCTCGGAGCTGGCCCACAAGAGGCGGGCGTTCCGGGACATGGCGACCCTGTGCGGGCTCGCGGTTCTGCTGGCGCGTCGAGCACTGGGCTCCGAACGGGTTACCCTGGGACCAGTAACAACTGCGGGGTCCCCACCCAGGACCGAACCGGAGTGCGCCGCGACGCCAGCAGCATCGGCATCGCGGACCGCGTTTTGACCCGTACGGGTCTTCTTGGGTACTCTGCTGGTTTGTTATGCGTATTGGCTTTCTCATTCTCACGTGAAAGGGCCTTACGCCGGTCCACCGGACCGATGACCAGCGGTTCACACGGGTTGCGTCCCCGATGTGGACAAGCGGCTGTCGTGATCGTCCGTGGTGACCCTGTCAGGACCCTTCCCGCGGGGCTCGTGCCCTATGGGATGACCCACCACTGAAGAAGCGAAGGCATACGCGTGCGTACGTTCAGCCCCAAGCCCGGCGACATCTCGCGCCAGTGGCTCGTCATCGACGCCCAGGACGTTGTCCTCGGCCGTCTGGCGACCCAGGCCGCTGCCCTCCTGCGCGGCAAGCACAAGCCGACTTACGCCCCCCACATGGACATGGGCGACTTCGTCATCATCGTCAACGCCGACAAGGTCCACCTGTCCGGCAACAAGGCGTCGCAGAAGATGGCCTACCGCCACTCCGGCTACCCGGGCGGTCTCCGCTCGGTGCGCTACGACGACCTCCTGGCGAACAACCCGGAGAAGGCCGTCGAGAAGGCCGTCAAGGGCATGCTCCCCAAGAACACCCTGGGCCGTCAGATGCTCTCGAAGCTGAAGGTCTACTCGGGCGACCAGCACCCCCACGCTGCCCAGCAGCCGGTGCCGTTCGAGATCACCCAGGTCGCGCAGTAGTTCCGGCCACCCCCTAAGACGTAGAAAATTCTGAGGAGCATCGTGGCCGAGACCACCGCCGAGACCCCCGTCGAAGAGTTCGAGGGCGTCGAGGAGTACACCACCGAGTCTGAGGTTCCCGTCGAGGGCGACTACACCTCTGAGTCCCTTGCCGGTCGCTTCGGCGACCCCCAGCCGGCCGCCGGCCTGGGCCGTCGCAAGAACGCCATCGCCCGCGTCCGGATCGTTCCGGGCACCGGCAAGTGGAAGATCAACGGTCGCACCCTTGAGGACTACTTCCCCAACAAGGTGCACCAGCAGGAAGTCAACGAGCCGTTCAAGCTCCTTGAGCTGGACAACCGCTACGACGTCATCGCCCGCATCTCGGGTGGCGGCGTCTCCGGTCAGGCCGGCGCCCTGCGCCTCGGTGTGGCCCGTGCGCTGAACGAGGCGGACGTGGACAACAACCGCGCGGCGCTGAAGAAGGCCGGCTTCCTCTCCCGCGACGACCGTGCGGTCGAGCGCAAGAAGGCCGGTCTCAAGAAGGCCCGTAAGGCTCCGCAGTACAGCAAGCGTTAATCTGCGCCTGCTGTTCTGCAACGAAACCGCCCCGGCAGCACTCTCTGTGCTGTCGGGGCGGTTCGTTTACCGCCACAAGCGGCACATACCTGTCACATGCGGTCACAAAGCGAAGCGTGAACTCGGGAGGACAACAGTGGGACGACTCTTCGGGACGGACGGTGTACGAGGCGTCGCCAACGCGGATCTGACGGCCGAGCTCGCGCTCGGCCTCTCCGTGGCGGCCGCACACGTACTGGCCGAGGCGGGCACCTTCGCGGGCCACCGGGCCACCGCGGTCGTCGGCCGCGACCCCCGCGCGTCGGGCGAATTCCTGGAGGCCGCGGTCGTCGCGGGCCTCGCCAGCGCCGGCGTGGACGTCCTGCGCGTCGGTGTGCTGCCCACCCCGGCGGTGGCGTATCTCACCGGTGCGCTGGGCGCCGACCTCGGCGTGATGCTCTCCGCGAGCCACAACGCCATGCCCGACAACGGCATCAAGTTCTTCGCGCGCGGCGGCCACAAGCTGGCCGACGACCTGGAGGACCGCATCGAGTCGGTCTACGAGGAGCACCGCACCGGCGCCCCCTGGGACCGCCCCACCGGCTCGGGCGTCGGCCGCGTCTCGGACTACACCGAGGGCTTCGACAAGTACGTCGCCCACCTCGTCGCGGTCCTCCCGAACCGTCTCGACGGCCTCAAGGTCGTCCTCGACGAGGCCCACGGCGCGGCCGCCTACGTCTCGCCCGAGGCGTTCACCCGGGCGGGCGCGGAGATCGTCACGATCGGCGCCGAGCCCGACGGCCTGAACATCAACGACGGCTGCGGCTCCACCCACCTGGACCTGCTCAAGCGGGCCGTGGTCGAGCACGGCGCCGACCTCGGCATCGCGCACGACGGTGACGCCGACCGCTGCCTGGCCGTGGACGGCGCGGGCGCCGAGGTCGACGGCGACCAGATCCTCGCGGTGCTGGCGCTCGCCCTGCGCGAGGCCGGCCAGCTGCGCGAGAACACCGTGGTCGGCACCGTGATGTCGAACCTGGGCTTCAAGCTGGCCATGGAGGCCGAGGGCATCCAGGTCGTCCAGACCGGGGTCGGCGACCGCTACGTGCTGGAGTCGATGAAGGAGCACGGGTACGCGCTCGGCGGCGAGCAGTCCGGCCACGTGATCATCCTGGACCACGCGACCACCGGCGACGGCACGCTGACCGGCCTGATGCTGGCGGCGCGGGTCGCGGCGACCGGGCGCTCCCTGGCCGACCTGGCCGGGGTCATGACGCGGCTGCCGCAGATCCTGATCAACGTCCCGGACGTGGACAAGTCCCGGGTCACGACCTCCGGCGAGCTGGCCGCGGCCGTCGTCGACGCCGAGCGGGAGCTGGGCGCCACCGGCCGGGTGCTGCTGCGTCCGTCCGGTACGGAGCCGCTCGTACGGGTGATGGTGGAGGCCGCCGACATCGAGCAGGCCCGCGCGGTCGCGGGGCGGCTCGCGGACGTGGTGAAGTCGGCGCTGGGCTGACCGCCCCGCCCGCTCAACGGCCGGGGGCTCCGCGGCCCCCGGCCCGGCGGATCCAGCGTCCTCGCTGGGTCCGCCACAGTGCTTTCTGGGCGTACAGGGTCAGGATGCCGGCCAGCATGATGCCGCCCAGGTTCAGCAGCAACTGTTCCGCCGATCCCCACATCTGGGCGACCTCCCCGTAGCCGAGCGCCACGGCGGCGTTCGCGGCGGCCGGGACGGTGGTCACCGAGATGGCCACGCCGACCAGTGCCCCCGACTTCGCGGAGGTCAGGGAGAGCACCCCGGCCATGCCGGCCAGGACGGAGACCGCGAAGGAGAACGAGTCCGGCTGCCAGATGAAGCCGGTGTTCGGGCGGGGCCGCTCCAGCATGCCCGCGTGGAACTGGCCGATCGCGTCCATGCAGAGGGTGAAGAGCGTGGTGCCGGCCATCGCGGCGGCGAAACCGACCAGCAGGGCGGTCAGGGAGCGCAGGGCCAGGCGCGGCGCGCGCTGCACGACCCCGACGCACACGCCGGCGAGCGGGCCGAACTCCGGGCCGACCGCCATCGCGCCCACGATGAGGACCGCGTTGTCGAGCACCACACCGCAGGCGGCGATCATGGTGGCGAGGACCATGAACGCGCAGTAGGTGATGCTGAGCGTCGACTCCTCGTGGGTGGCCTCGGTGAGCTGTTTCCACAGCACCGCGTCGGCCGCCTCGCCCGGGGCCTCGTCCTCCGCCTGATCGGCCCGCTCGGACAGGGACAGGTCGATGTTCTCGACGGCGATCGAGCCGTCCTTGTCGATGCCCAGGCCCTGGAGCTCGCCCAGCAGCTCGTCACCGGCCTCGCGGGCGACGTCGCACAGGACGAGGTCGCCCGCCGGGACGCGGGCCGCTCCGGGCAGGACGACGAGGTGCGTGGTGCCGACCGTCCGCTCGACGACGGCGACCACCTCCTCCGTCCGCCCGGGCGGGATGATCATCCGTAGGTGCAGCATGGCCGCACCCTAGCCGCGTCGCGGGGGGCGCGGGGGCGGTGGGGGCGGTGGGAGTCGCGGTGGTCAGAGCTTGCGCAGGCTCAGCTTCTGCACCTTGTGGTCGGGGCCCTTGCGCACGACCAGCGTGGCGCGGCCGCGGGTGGGGGCCACGTTCTCCAGCAGGTTGGGCTTGTTGATGGTCCGCCACATCGTCTGGGCGTACTCCAGCGCCTCCTCCTCGGAGACCTGGGTGTACTTGCGGAAGTAGGAGAAAGGATTCTGGAACGCGGTCTCGCGGAGCTTGCGGAACCGGTTGAGGTACCAGCGCTCGATGTCCTCGGGCCGGGCGTCCACGTACACGCTGAAGTCGAAGTAGTCGGCGAGGCCGACGCGGGTGCGGCCGTCCTTGCCGGGCAGGGCCGGCTGGAGGACGTTCAGCCCCTCGACGATCAGGATGTCCGGGCGGCGGACCACGAGCCGCTCGTCCGGGACGATGTCGTAGATCAGGTGCGAGTACACCGGGGCCGAGACCTCGTCCTTGCCGGCCTTGATGTCCGCGACGAAACGGGTCAGCGCACGGCGGTCGTAGGACTCCGGGAAGCCCTTGCGGGAGGTCAGGCCGCGCCGCTGGAGCTCCTTCATCGGGTACAGGAACCCGTCCGTGGTGACCAGCTCCACCCGCGGGTGCTCCGGCCAGCGGGCCAGCAGGGCCTGGAGCAGACGGGCCACCGTGGACTTGCCGACCGCGACCGAGCCGGCGACCCCTATGACGAAGGGGGTGCCCTGCTGGGCGCCGTGCCCGTTGCCCGCGTCGCCGAGGAAGGTGTTCAGGGTGCCGCGCAGGTTGCTGGTGGCGCCGACGTACAGGTTGAGCAGGCGGGAGAGCGGCAGGTAGACGTCCCGTACCTCGTCGAGGTCGATGACGTCGCCGAGGCCGCGCAGCCGCTCGACCTCCTCCGCCGTCAGGGGCAGCGGCGTCCGCTCGCGCAGGGCGCTCCACTCGGCCCGCGTGAGATCGACGTAGGGGGAGGCGTCGGGCACCCGTCGGGGGCCGGAGCGCTCCGGCCCGGGGTCCGGCGTGCAACGCGTCGGCGATGTGATCACAGGCCCATTGTCGGGTCTGGGCGTCGCGCGTGGGTCGCGCGCGCGTCGTGTGGTCGGTCACGTGCGGCGGGGGAGCGGGCGGGCGCGGTGGAAGGCGCAGGTCGCGAAGGTTGTACGGGAGTGGGTATCGATCGGGAGGCCGTCCCGTCTCATGCGGATCACGATTCGCCCGGGCCGACCGGGGGCGGGGGGCCGGACGGGTCACAGGCCGTAGGTTGGTGATCACCGCCACGCCGATCCGCGTCCTGGCGGCGTTCATTTTTCCTGGGGGAGAACCTTCGTGCGTACCGCGCTCGTCCGTCGTACCGTCCTGACCGCCTCCGCGCTGTCCCTGGCCCTGCTCGCCACCGCCTGCGGATCCGACAAGGCCGACACGAAGGACGACGCCAAGCCGGACGCGCGGCCGTCCGCGCCGTCGGGCGCCCCGGCGGCCAAGGGCAAGACCGACGCGGAGCTGACCTCCCTGCTGGTCACGCAGGCCGACGTCCCGGACTACCTGGTCAAGGCCGACGCGGGCGCCAAGCTCGCCCAGTCCGACCGGACGCAGCTCGCCACCGACAAGCCCGCCTGCAAGGTCCTGGTGCAGACCCAGGCCCTGCAGAAGGTCGGCACGCCGACCGGCGTCGCCCGGACCGGGATGGGCGCCAAGCCGAAGGAGCCGGCGGCCGGTGCCACGGAGGAGCAGAAGCTCGAAGCCGTCAAGAACGCGATCGGCACCACCGCGACGATGACCGGCCTCTCCTCGTACGACGGCCAGGGCGCCCAGGAGACCCTGGCGGCCTTCAAGACCGCCGGGCAGATGTGCGCGGGCGGCTTCTCCTCCACCGCCGAGGGCGAGACCACCAAGTACGAGAGCGTCGCCGCGGGCCCGGCCGTCACCGGCGGTGACGAGGCCGTCAGCCTCACCCTGACCGCGGACCTGGGCGACGGCGACAAGAGCACCGTGCTCCTCGTGATGGTGCGCAAGGGCTCCACGGTGGCCTCCTTCAGCTCGGTCAGCCTCCTCGGCACGGCGGAGTCCCCGAAGACCCTGATCGACGCGCAGGTCAAGAAGCTCGGCTGATCCCAACCTCCGGGCCGCCCCGATCGGGCCCCGACGTCAACCCCGCTCCGGCTTTTCGCCGGGCGGGGTTTCGTCTTGCCGGGGTGCCGGGTAGGGGGACGACTACGGCGTACGCTGCGGCCTATGTGCGGAATTGTGGGTTATGTGGGAGCGCAGTCGGCGCTCGATGTGGTCATCGCCGGACTGAAGCGGCTGGAGTACCGGGGCTACGACTCGGCCGGCATCGCGGTGCTCGCCGACGGGCGGCTCGCCAGCGTCAAGAAGGCCGGGAAGCTGGTCAACCTGGAGAAGGAGCTCGTCCAGCGGCCGCTGCCGGCCGGCTGCACCGGGCTCGGACACACCCGCTGGGCCACCCACGGGGCGCCCACCGACGTCAACGCCCACCCGCACCTGGACAACTCCGGCCGGGTGGCCGTCGTACACAACGGCATCATCGAGAACTTCGCCGCGCTGCGCGCCGAACTCGCCGAGCGCGGGCACCGGCTGGAGTCCGAGACCGACACCGAGGTCGTGGCGCACCTGCTCGCCGAGCACTTCGCCGCCGCCGCCCCGGCCGCCGGGGCGGGCGCGCCCGGGGTGCTCGCGGAGGCCATGCGGCAGGTGTGCCGGCGGCTGGAGGGAGCCTTCACGCTGGTGGCGGTGCACGCCGACGAGCCGGACGTGGTGGTCGGGGCGCGCCGCAACTCCCCGCTGGTGGTGGGTGTCGGGGAGGGGGAGAACTTCCTCGCCTCGGACGTGTCCGCGTTCATCGCCCATACCCGCTCGGCGATCGAGCTGGGCCAGGACCAGGTCGTCGAACTGCGCCGCGACGGGGTCACGGTGACCGGCTTCGACGGTTCGCCCGCGCAGGTGCGGGCGTACCACGTGGACTGGGACGCCTCGGCGGCCGAGAAGGGCGGCTACGACTACTTCATGCTCAAGGAGATCGCCGAGCAGCCGAAGGCCGTCGCCGACACCCTCCTCGGCCGGATCGACGCGGGCGGGCAGCTGAGCCTCGACGAGGTGCGCATCCCCGCCTCGGTGCTCCGCGAGGTCGACAAGGTCGTGATCGTGGCGTGCGGTACGGCGTACCACGCGGGCATGATCGCGAAGCTGGCCATCGAGCACTGGACCCGTATCCCCTGCGAGACCGAGCTGGCCAGCGAGTTCCGCTACCGCGACCCGATCCTGGACCAGCGGACGCTGGTGATCGCGATCTCCCAGTCCGGCGAGACCATGGACACCCTGATGGCGCTGCGCCACGCGCGCGAGCAGGGCGCGAGGGTGCTGGCCGTCTGCAACACCAACGGGTCCACCATTCCGCGCGAGTCGGACGCCGTGCTGTACACGCACGCCGGTCCGGAGGTGGCCGTCGCCTCGACCAAGGCGTTCCTGACGCAGCTCGTCGCCTGCTACCTCGTCGCGCTGTACCTGGGGCAGGTACGGGGCACGAAGTGGGGCGACGAGATCGACTCGGTGATCCGGGAGCTGTCGCGGATCGCCGGGGCCGTGGAACGGGTGCTGGAGACGATGGAGCCGGTACGGCGGCTCGCGCGGTCGCTGGCCGACAAGAACACCGTGCTGTTCCTGGGGCGGCACGTGGGCTACCCGGTGGCGCTGGAGGGCGCGCTCAAGCTGAAGGAGCTGGCGTACATGCACGCCGAGGGCTTCGCGGCGGGCGAACTCAAGCACGGGCCGATCGCGCTGATCGAGCAGGACGTGCCGGTGGTGGTCGTCGTACCGTCGCCGCGCGGGCGCTCGGTGCTGCACGACAAGATCGTCTCGAACATCCAGGAGATCCGGGCGCGCGGGGCGCGGACCATCGTGATCGCGGAGGAGGGGGACGAGGCGGTGGTCCCGTACGCCGACCACCTGATCCGCATCCCGGCGACGCCGACGCTGCTCCAGCCGCTGGTGGCGACGGTGCCGTTGCAGGTGTTCGCGTGCGAGCTGGCGACGGCGCGGGGGAACGAGGTGGACCAGCCGCGTAACCTCGCCAAGTCGGTGACCGTGGAGTAGTGGGGTTGTTGTTGTCGTGATTGTCGGTGTGGGGATTGACGTGGCCGAGATCGAGCGGTTCGGCGCCGCGCTGGAGCGGACGCCGAACCTGGCGCGACGGCTGTTCCTCGACGCCGAGTTGACGCTGCCGAGCGGCGAGCGGCGCGGAACCGCCTCGCTCGCCGCCCGGTTCGCGGCCAAGGAGGCCCTGGCCAAGGCGCTGGGCGCGCCCGGCGGGCTGCTGTGGACGGACGCCGAGGTGTACGTGGAGGAGTCCGGGCAGCCGCGGCTGCGGGTGTCGGGGACGGTGGAGGCGCGGGCGCGGGAGCTGGGGGTGACGGCGTGGCACATCTCGCTGAGTCATGACGCCGGTGTGGCCTCGGCGGTGGTGATCGCGGAGCGGTGAGGGCGGTGCCGGAGCCCGTTGGGGGAGCGGGCTTCGGGCAGGCTGGGGGGCATGCGTACTGCTTACAGCGTGGAGACCGTACGGGCCGCCGAGCGCGAGCTGATGGCGCGGCTGCCGGAGGGCGCCCTGATGGCGCGGGCCGCGGCGGGACTGGCCGCCGTGTGCGCCGGGTTGCTGGGGCGGGTGTACGGGGCCCGGGTGGTGGTGCTGGCCGGGCCCGGGGACAACGGCGGTGACGCCCTGTACGCGGGGGCGCGGCTGGCGCGGCGCGGGGCCCGGGTGTCGGCGGTGCCGATGGATCCGCAGCGGCTGCATCCGGGCGGGCTGGCCGCGCTGCGGGCCGCCGGGGGCCGGGTCGAGGAGTCGGTGCCGCGGCGGGCGGACCTCGTCCTGGACGGGCTGGTCGGCATCGGCGGCCGGGGCGGGCTGCGGCCGGCGGCGGCCGCGCTGGCGGAGGCGGTCCCCGAGGGCGCCCTGGTGGTCGCCGTGGACCTGCCGAGCGGGGTCGACGCGGACACCGGGGAGGTGACGGGCCCGGCGGTGTCGGCCGACGTGACGGTGACCTTCGGGGCGTACAAGCCGGGGCTGCTGATCGACCCCGGGGCTTCGCGGGTGGGGGCGGTGCGGCTGGTCGGGATCGGGCTGGAGCTGCCGGAACCGGAGCTGGAGGCCCTCCAGCACGCGGATGTGGCGCGGTTGCTGCCGGTGCCGGGGGCGTCGAGCGACAAGTACCGGCGGGGCGTGGTCGGGGTCATCGCCGGGTCGGAGCAGTACCCGGGGGCGGCGGTGCTGGCCGTGTCGGGGGCGCTGCGGGGTGGTGCGGGGGCGGTGCGGTACGTGGGCCCGGCGGCGGACGCCGTGCTCGCGCGGTACCCGGAGGTGCTGGTCGGGCGGGGCCGGGTGCAGGCGTGGGTGGTCGGGCCGGGCATCGGGGCCGGGCGGGCCGCGGAGGTCGCCGAGGCGCTGGCCGACCGGGACGTGCCGGTGCTGGTGGACGCGGACGGGCTGCGGGAACTGGACCCCGAGGTGGTGCGGGGGCGGCGGGCCGCGACCCTGCTGACCCCGCACGCGGGGGAGGCGGCGGCGCTGCTGGGGGTGCCGAGGGAGTCGGTGGAGGCCGGGCGGCTGGCCGCCGTACGGGAGCTGGCCGGGCGGTACGGGGCGACGGCCCTGCTGAAGGGGTCCACGACGCTGGTCGCCGCCGCCGGGTCCGGATCGCCGGTCCGGGTGAACCCGACGGGGACGGCGTGGCTGGCCACCGCCGGGAGCGGGGACGTCCTGTCGGGGCTGGCGGGGGCGCTGCTGGCGGGCGGCCTGTCGGGGGTGGACGCGGGGTCGGTGGGCGCGTACCTGCACGGCCTGGCGGGGCGGCTGGCGGCCGGTGGCGCGCCGGTGGTGGCGCACGAGGTGGCGGCCGCCGTACCGGCCGCCTGGCGCGACGTGCGGGCCTGACCCGGACGGGGCCCCCGGGGCTCCGCCCCGCACCCCGCGCCTCAAACGCCGGCGGGGCTGTATGTGGCTGGGCGCCGCCCTCGGCTACGGCGCCGTTGCCGGGGGCGGGGTGCCGGGCCCGGGTCTGGAACACCGGTGGGGCCGGGCGTCGGGCACCGGGCGGGAGGTGGCTAGGTGGCGCGTTCGGCCTGGCACCGTTGCCCGGGCGGGCCCCGGACCCCGCGCCTCAAACGCCGGCGGGGCTGGGTGTGGCGGGGCGGCTGGCCGTCGGCGGCGGCCGCGGTACCGGGCGCGAGGCGCGGCGTGAGGGCCTGGCCCGGCGGGCCGTCCCGGGGCTCCGCCCCGCACCCCGCGCCTCAAACGCCGGCGGGGCTGTATTTGGCTGGGCGACGTACGCGGCTGCGGCGCCGTTGCCGGGGGCGGGCGGCCGGGAGCCGGGCTGGCGGTGGCTGAGTGGCGTTCGGCTGAGGCGCTGTTGTCGGGGGCGGGTCTCCGGACCCGCGTCTTTGGCGGCCGGGCTGCTCGTGCCGACCTCCGTGTTCGGTCCCGGCAACGTTGCCGGGGGTCGGCCCTCGGGCCCCGTGCCTTCGGCGCCGGGAGGCGGGGGCCGTGGAGAGGAGGTGGGGTGGGGGTTCTGAGAGACTGGGGGCGATGAACGAGAGAGCGCCGCGCGTGTACGCCGAGATCGATCTTGACGCAGTACGGGAGAACGTACGCGCGCTGCGCGCACGGGCGCCCCGGGCCCAGCTGATGGCCGTCGTCAAGGCGAACGCCTACGGGCACGGGGCCGTGCCGTGCGCCCGCGCCGCCCAGGAGGCCGGGGCCACCTGGCTCGGTACCGCCACCCCCGAGGAGGCGCTCGCGCTGCGGGCCGCCGGGATCGAGGGGCGTCTGCTGTGCTGGCTCTGGACCCCCGGCGGGCCCTGGCGGGAGGCCGTCGAGGCCGACATCGACGTGTCGGTGAGCGGCCTGTGGGCCCTGGACGAGGTACGGGAGGCCGCCCGCGCGGCCGGCCGGACCGCCAGGATCCAGCTCAAGGCCGACACCGGCCTCGGCCGCAACGGCTGCCAGCCCGCCGACTGGGCCGAACTCGTCGGCGCGGCCGTCGCCGCCCAGGCGGAGGGCACCGTCCAGGTCACCGGCGTCTGGTCGCACCTCGCCTGCGCCGACGAGCCCGGCCACCCCTCGATCCGGCTCCAGCTCGACGCGTTCGCCGACATGCTCGCGTACGCGGAGAAGGAGGGCGTCGACCCCGAGGTCCGGCACATCGCCAACTCCCCGGCGACCCTCACCCTCCCCGAGAGCCACTACGACCTCGTCCGTACCGGCCTGGCCGTCTACGGCGTCTCGCCCGCGCCCGAGCTCGGCACCCCCGCCCAGCTCGGCCTGCGCCCCGCCATGCGGCTCAAGGCCTCCCTGGCCCTGGTCAAGCCCGTCCCCGCCGGGCACGGCGTGAGCTACGGCCACCACTACGTCACCGAAACGGACACCCACCTGGCCCTCGTCCCGGCCGGCTACGCCGACGGACTGCCGCGCGCCGCCTCCGGCCGCGGCCCGGTCCTCGTCGGCGGCCGGATCCGGCGGGCCGCCGGGCGGATCGCCATGGACCAGTTCGTGGTCGACCTCGGCGAGGACCTCGCCGCCGTGGGTGACGAGGCCGTCATCCTCGGTGACGGCGAGCGCGGCGAGCCCACGGCCGAGGACTGGGCTCAAGCGGCGCACACGATCGCGTATGAGATCGTCACCCGTATCGGAGGTCGGGTGCCCCGGGTGTATCTGGGCGGCTGAGTGAGGACGGCGACATCGTGAGCGAGAACTGGCGCAAGGCCGGCTGGGCCGGCGCCGCCATCGGTGTCATAGCGGCGGGTGCCGCGGCCGGTGTCGCGGTCGAACGCATCACCGTGGGCCGCGGCCTGCGCAGGAAGGCGCGCCTCGCGCTCGACGCCGCCGGCGAGTACGGCTCGCTGCGCGGCACCGAGGGCGTCTGCCGCGCCGAGGACGGCACCGGCCTCTACTACGAGACCGACGAACTGCCCGAGCCCGACGAGGGCAAGAAGCGGCGGCTGCGCCCCAAGTCCCCCGCCGAGAGCGCCACCATCGTCTTCTGCCACGGCTACTGCCTCTCCCAGGACGCCTGGCACTTCCAGCGCGCCGCCCTGCGCGGCGTGGTCCGGGCCGTGTACTGGGACCAGCGCAGCCACGGCCTCAGCGAGCGCGGCCCGGCCCCGGCCGACGGCGGGCCGGTGAGCATCGACCAGCTCGGCCGCGACCTGAAGGCCGTCATCGACGCCACCGCCCCCGAGGGCCCGCTCGTCCTCGTCGGCCACTCCATGGGCGGCATGACCGTGATGGCCTTCGCCGAGCAGTTCCCGGAGCTGGTGCGCGAGCGCGTGGTCGGGGTGGCGCTGGTCGGCACCTCCAGCGGCCGGCTGGACGAGGTCACGTACGGGCTGCCCTCGGTCGGCATGGGCGCGGTGCGCCGGCTGCTGCCGGGGGTGCTGAAGGCGCTCGGCTCGCAGGTGGAGCTGGTGGAGAAGGGGCGGCGGGCCACCGCCGACCTGTTCGCCGGGATGATCAAGCTGTACTCGTTCGGGTCCCGGGACGTGGACCCCGGGGTCGCCCGCTTCGCGGAGCGGCTGATCGAGGCGACCCCGATCGACGTGGTCGCGGAGTTCTATCCGGCCTTCCAGAGCCACGACAAGAGCGCCGCGCTCCAGCGGTTCGCGGACATTGCCGTGACGGTCGTCGCCGGGGACCGGGACATGATCACCCCGGCGGCGCACAGCGTGGCGATCAAGGAGGAGCTGCCGGCCGCCGAGCTGGTCGTGCTGGAGCACACCGGGCACCTGATGATGCTGGAACGCCCGGACATCGTGACCGGGCTGCTGACGGACCTGCTGGCGCGCACCGGGGCCGTCCCGGCAGCGGCTAACGTTGGGACGCATGGAAGAAGTACCGCGGGAAGCACCGCGCAGCCCGGCGGCTGAGGCCCTCGCCGAGGCCGCCGCCGAAACCCTGATCACCGTCGACTCGCCCGCCTCCATGCAGGACCTCGGGCGCCGGATCGCGGGGCTGCTGCGCCCCGGCGACCTCGTCCTGCTGACCGGCGAGCTCGGCGCGGGCAAGACCACCCTGACCCGGGGGCTGGGGGAAGGGCTGGGCGTGCGCGGGGCCGTGACCTCGCCCACCTTCGTGATCGCCCGGGTCCACCCGTCCCTGAGCGGCGGACCGGCGCTGGTGCACGTGGACGCGTACCGCCTCGGCGGCGGGCTGGACGAGATGGAGGACCTCGACCTCGACGTCTCGCTGCCCGAGTCCGTGATCGTCGTGGAGTGGGGCGACGGCAAGGTGGAGGAGCTCTCCGAGGACCGGCTGCACGTGGTGATCGGGCGGGCCGTCGGCCACGAGGAGGTCCTGGACGACGTACGCGAGGTCGCGCTGCGCGGGGTCGGGGCGCGCTGGGCCGGGGCGGAGCTGGCGGAACTGGCGCGGGCGGCCGCGCGGTAGGGGCTTTGCGCGTACGGCCGCTCTCGTACGTACCGACAACGTACCGACAAGGCGTCGGGAAAACATTGCGCTCGCGCGGGCACCCGTGGTGACATGGTATCCAGCGCCGGTTAGGTCTGCCTAAGTTCGGGCCGGAGCCGGTCTCCCGGGTGTCAGGAGGCAGCCATGTCGGCAGCAGGTGCGGAGCGCGCGCCCGTCGTGTCCATGCGGGCCCTGCTCGCGGCCGGTGCGGCGGCCACGGCCGTCTCGACGCCGCCCGCGCGGGCGGACCTCCGGCCGCGGCCGGAGGGGGAGAGCGGCCGCGAAGGGCCCGACGCGGAACAGGCCGCCCCGGAGTCGGAGGCGGCCTGATCACCCGTTCGGGTGAAGCGGGTGCGGCGTGTGAGAAGACGGCGCGTCAGAGGAACGGCGCCTCAGGGGTACGGCGCGTCAGAGGACGACGACGACCTTCGAGTTGATCGTGGCGAAGGCCCACATCGCGTCGCCGTCGGCCCGCGACATCCGGATGCCGCCGGCCTTCTTCGCCGGGTCCGGCGCCGGCATCGTGCCGTCCACGCGGGCGCTGAAGCCGACGGTGATGCCGTCCGTGGTGGCGAACCGTACGACGTGCTCGATCGGCACCCCGTCCGTGCCGGTGACCGTGCCCGAGCGCGAGCCGACCACGTAGGTGCCGGGCAGCGGATGCACCGTGCTCGGAGTCACCGGGAAGGACTTCGGGTCCCGGCCGTCCTCCGGCACCAGCCACACCCGCTTCTGGGAGACCGAGTACACGACCCGCATCCCGGTCCCGGAGTCGGCCGGCAGGGCCGTCGCCTTCGCCGGGTCCTGCTTGGCGGGGGCCTGGTTCTGGTGCGCCTGCGGGGCCTGCGGGGCCGTCTTCACCGGGTGCGCGGGCGCCGTCGCGGAGGCCTGCCAGCCGAGGAAGCCGATGGCGGCGATCGCCACCACGGTGAGCCCGGCCACGATTCCCGAGCTGCTGCGTGCCACCTTGCTCCACCTCTCCGCGCCTGCGTCGCCGACCCGGGGACGCCCGGCGCGAGCCGGTTCGCACACCGGGTCGAGTCCCGGTCGTGTCCCCGGGTCGAAAGGTAGCAGCCGGGCCCCCGTCCGACCGGCCGCAAAGCCCCGGGCCCGGGGAGTCGTAGGCTGTTCGCGTGCTCTTGCTCGCCGTAGATACCGCCACGCCCGCCGTCACCGTCGCCCTGCACGACGGGGAGACCGTCCTCGCCGAGTCGAACCAGGTCGACGCCCGCCGCCACGGGGAGCTGCTGCTGCCCTCCGTCGACGCGGTCCTCGCCGAGGCCGGGGTGAAGCTCGAAGCCCTCACCGGCGTCGTCGTCGGCGTCGGGCCCGGCCCGTACACGGGGCTGCGCGTCGGCCTCGTCACCGCCTCCACCTTCGCCTCCGTCCTCGGTGTCCCCGTGCACGGCCTGTGCACCCTCGACGGCCTCGCGTACGCCGCCGGTGCCGCCGGGATCGAAGGCCCCTTCACCGTCGCCACCGACGCGCGGCGCAAGGAGGTCTACTGGGCGCGGTACGAGGACCCCCGCACCCGGACCGGCGAGCCCGCCGTGGACCGGCCCGCCGACATCGCCGAGCGCGTCGCGGGCCTGCCCGCCGTCGGCGAGGGCGCCCGGCTCTACCCCGAGGTGTTCCCGGACGCCCGCGGCCCCGTCCACCAGTCGGCGGCGGCCCTCGCCGCCCTGGCCGCGGAGCGGCTCGCGGCCGGCGCGGACTTCCTGCCGCCGACCCCCCTGTACCTGCGGCGGCCCGACGCGCAGGTACCGAAGAACTACAAGGTGGTCACCCCCAAGTGACGGCCGCGACCGCGGTGCTCCGCGAGATGCGCTGGTGGGACATCGAGCCGGTGCTGGAGCTGGAGCACGAGCTGTTCCCCGACGACGCCTGGTCGGCCGGCATGTTCTGGTCCGAGCTCACCCACGCGCGCGGACCGCGGGCCACCCGCCGCTACCTCGTCGCCGAGGACCCGGCCACCGGCCGCGTCGTCGGCTACGCCGGGCTGGCCGCCGCCGGCGACCTGGGCGACGTACAGACCATCGCGGTCGCGCGCGAGCAGTGGGGCACCGGGCTCGGTGCCCGGCTGCTCACCGAACTGCTGCGGGCCGCCACGGCGTTCGAATGCGCCGAGGTGCTGCTGGAGGTGCGGGTGGACAACACGCGCGCCCAGAAGCTGTACGAGCGCTTCGGCTTCGAGCCGATCGGCTTCCGGCGCGGCTACTACCAGCCGGGCAACGTCGACGCGCTCGTGATGCGCCTTTCCGATCCTGCAAGCTCCGTACCCGTACCCGTACAAGGTGAGACCCATGGCTGACGAACCGCTCGTCCTCGGTATCGAGACCTCCTGCGACGAGACCGGCGTCGGCGTCGTCCGCGGCACCACCCTGCTCGCGGACGCCATCGCGTCGAGCGTCGACGAGCACGCCCGCTTCGGCGGCGTCGTCCCCGAGGTGGCCTCCCGCGCCCACCTGGAGGCGATGGTCCCGACCATCGAACGCGCGCTGAAGGAGGCCGGGGTCAGCGCCCGCGACCTCGACGGCATCGCGGTCACCGCCGGTCCCGGTCTCGCGGGCGCGCTGCTCGTCGGCGTCTCGGCGGCCAAGGCGTACGCGTACGCGCTGGGCAAGCCGCTCTACGGCGTCAACCACCTGGCCTCGCACATCTGCGTCGACCAACTGGAGCACGGGCCGCTGCCGGAGCCGACCATGGCGCTGCTGGTGTCGGGCGGGCACTCCTCGCTGCTGCTGGCCCCCGACATCACCAGCGACGTCCGTCCGCTCGGTGCGACCATCGACGACGCGGCGGGCGAGGCCTTCGACAAGATCGCGCGCGTGCTGCAGCTGGGCTTCCCCGGCGGACCGGTCATCGACCGGCTCGCGCGCGAGGGCGACCCCAAGGCCATCAACTTCCCGCGCGGGCTGACGGGGCCGCGCGACGCGGCGTACGACTTCTCCTTCTCCGGGCTGAAGACGTCGGTGGCCCGCTGGATCGAGGCCAAGCGGAAGGCGGGCGAGGAGGTGCCGGTGCGCGATGTGGCGGCGTCCTTCCAGGAGGCGGTGGTGGACGTGCTGACGCGCAAGGCGATCCGCGCGTGCAAGGACGAGGGCGTCGACCACCTGATGATCGGCGGCGGCGTGGCGGCCAACTCGCGGCTGCGCTCGCTCGCGCAGGAGCGCTGCGACGACGCCGGGATCGTGCTGCGGGTGCCGCGGCCGAAGCTGTGCACGGACAACGGGGCGATGGTCGCTGCGTTGGGGGCGGAGATGGTCCGGCGCAACCGGCCGGCCTCCGACTGGGACCTGTCCGCGGACTCCTCGCTGCCGGTGACGGACCCGCACGTGCCGGGGAGCGGTGGCAGCCATGGGCATGGGCATTCCCATGGGCACGACCACGATCACGTGCACGAGCTGAGCAAGGACAACCTGTACTCGTGAGCACCGTCGCGCTGATGTGGGAGGCCCGGGCCGCCGACGGCCGGGGCACGGAGCTGCTGGAGTGGGCCCGCGCGCAGATCCTGGCCCGGGATCCGGTGCGCCGCGAGGTGCTGCGGGCCGCGCAGGACCGGATCCTCGTGATCACCTGGTGGGAGGCTCCCGAGGGGGTCTCGGCGGAGCTGCCCGAGCTGCCCGAGCCGGCGGCGGACCTGATCACCCGGGCGGTGCACCGCTGGCGGTTCGAATCGGTCGAGGTCACGGGCGGCTGAAGCGCGCGTCGAGCGGGGCTGCGGCGGGGCTTAGGGGCCGGGTTCTACTGTCGTGCGCATGCCGCCCAGCCGTGAACTCCCGCCCCCGCCGCCGCCCGCGCACCTGCGCGAGTGGCTGGACGCGTCCGCCGTACGGGCCGACCGCGCGCGCTTCCTCGTCGAGCTGGGCCGGCGCGGCCTGGGCCCGGTGCGGCTGGCGCAGCTCTGGGCGGTGGCCGCCGCCTTCGCGCTCGGCTGGGGCTTCGTCGGCCTGGCCGTGACCTCCTTCGGGACCGGTGACGCCGTGGAGGGCCTGTTCGGGATGGTGTACGCCGCCTTCGGGGCGGGTGTGCTGGTACCCGCCGGGGCCTGGTTCGCGCGGGGTGTCCGGCGGGAGCGGCGCGAGCACGAGCTGCTGTGCGGCTGGGTCGAAGCCGCGCCGGAACCCGTCGAGGACCCCGCGCTGAAGGCACCCGTACGCAGCCTGGTGTGGCTGGCGGCCTCCCTGGCGCTCGGGGCCTGCGGGCTGTGGGTGGCCTTCGCGGCGGCGGCCGGAGCGGGCCCGGGCGGGACGGCGTACGGAGAGGTGGTGGGCTTCGTGGGGCTCGGCATGATCCTGTGGATCACCGGGCTGCTGGGCGCGGCCAAGGCGGCCACCCACCACCGCTGGACGGCCCGCGCCACACGACCGGCGCCCGCGCCGGCGCCGGCCCGGGGCGGGATGGGCGCGCCGCTGCTGGGGCGCTGAGGCGGGGCGGTGGGCTGGTTGCCGGGCCGGTGACCCGGGCGGCGTCGGTTGCCGGGCCGGTGACCCGGGCGGTGGGCCGGTGACCCGCGTGGCCCCGGCTGCCGGGCCGGTGGCCCCGGCGGCGTCGGCCGCTACGCCGGAGATCCGATCAGCATCGAGGGGGCGCCCGCGACCCGGGTCAGGAAGACGGTCGCCGCGTTCGGGCCCTGCGGCTTGACCTTGCGGCGCAGCTCCTCCGGCTCGATCGCGGAGCCGCGCTTCTTCACCGTCAGGATCCCGACCTCGCGCTCGCGCAGCAGCGCCTTCAGCTTCTTCAGCCCGAACGGCAGCACGTCGGTGATCTCGTACGCCGTCGCGTACGGCGTCGCGCGCAGCTCGTCGGCGGTGATGTAGGCGATGGTCGGGTCGATCAGCCGGCCGTCCAGGTGCTCGGCCACCTCGGCGACGAGGTGGGCGCGGATCACCGCCCCGTCGGGCTCGTACAGGTAGCGCCCCACCGGGCCCGCCTCCGGGTCCGGCAGCGGGGCGGTGGTCAGCAGTTCGCGCGGGCCGGGCAGCAGGGTGGCGCGGACCGTCCCGGGAGCGGTGCCGAACCACAGCACGGCCTCCTTCACGTCCCCGTGGTCGGAGATCCACTCGGCCTCGGCCTGCGCCGGGACCGCCTCGTGCGGGATCCCGGGGGCGATCTTGATGGCGGCGTGCCGGGCCGCCCGGGCGGTCTCCACCGCCCAGGACAGCGGCGGCGAGTACGACTCCGGGTCGAAGATCCGGCCGCGCCCGCCACGGCGCGCCGGGTCGATGAAGACGGCCTCGTACGCGGACACGTCGACCCGCGTCACATCGGCTTCGCGGACCTCGATCAGCTCCGCCAGCCCCAGTGCTTCGGCGTTGGCCCGCGCGACCGCCACCGTCAGCGGGTCGACGTCCACCGCCAGCACCCGGATCCCGAGCCGGGCCAGCGCCAGGGCGTCCCCGCCGATGCCGCAGCACAGGTCCGCGACGCTCCGTACGCCCAGCGCCGCGAGCCGCCCGGCGCGGTACGAGGCCACCGACGCGCGGGTGGCCATCTCCCCGCCGCCGGGGGTGAAGAACATCCGGAACGCGTCCTCGGCCCCGAACTTCGCCACCGCCCGCTGGCGCAGGCGCGCCTGGCCGAGGGCCGCCGACACCAGCGGGGCGGGGTGGTCGCGGCGCAGCCGGGTGGCGAGGGCGAGCTCCTGGCCGGGGTCGTGGTCGCGGAGGGAGTCGAGGAGGGTGCGGCCCTCGGGGGTGAGGAGCGCGGCGAAGTCTTCGGGGGTCACCGTTCCATTGTCGGCTGCGCGCCGTCGGCTGTCGGCCAGTCGGTGGAAGGGCGGGCTCCGGTCGTGGTGTCGTCCGCGCCGGGGCGCTGCGCGGTGTAAGGATCCGCTGCTATGCAGCTAGTACGACAAAAGGGAAATACTGCGCAGTATGGTCACCGGCTCGCGGCGCGCCCGCGCGGCCGGTACGCGGTGGCACTGGCCGCACTGCTGGTCGCCGCCCTGGGCACGGGGTGCGGGGCCGGGAACCAGGCGTCGCCGGCCAAGACGAAGGCGGCCGGCGAAGCGGGCCCGGGAGCGGCCGGCGCCGTCGCCAACGCCGCCGAACGGGCCAAGGCCGCCCAGCAGGCCCGGATCGCCGCCGCGAAGAAGTGGGGTCTGCTCAAGACGCCGCTCCTGGCCCCGGCCGCCCCCAAGGCGAAGCCGGAGATCACCACCCGCGAGGGCTTCGAGGTCGAGGGCCAGGACGAACTGCCCCCGGTCTTCACCACCGTCCCGACGGAGGACAAGGTCGTCTTCCTGACCATCGACGACGGCGCGGAGAAGGACCCCGAGCTCATCAAGATGATGCAGGAGCTGAAGATCCCGTACACGGCGTTCCTCAGCGACTACCTCATCCGCGACAACTACCCGTACTTCAAGCGGATGCAGGACGCCGGCGTCACCCTGAACAACCACACGCTGAACCACCGCTACATGCCCGGGCTCTCGTACGAGCAGCAGCGCGAGGAGATCTGCGGCCAGCAGGACACCCTCCAGAAGCAGTTCGGCAAGCGGCCCACGCTCTTCCGGCCGCCGTACGGCAACTACAACCAGGACACGCTGCGCGCGGCGAAGTCCTGCGGCATCAAGGCCGTACCGCTGTGGAACGCGGAGGCGTTCGTGAACCGGATGGACTACCGCGAGTGGGACCGCGACCTCCACCCCGGCGACATCATCCTGACGCATTTCCGCGGCCGGGAGGACTGGAAGGGCACGATGCCTGACATGATCCGTCATGTCATGAAGACCATCACGGACAAGGGATACGCCGTGGCCCGCCTGGAGGACTACTTGTGAGGTACGCGCGCCGGCTGGTGGCCGGGACGCTGACGGCCGGCGCGCTCGCGCTGTCCCTGACGGGGTGCGGGAACAGCGTGGATCCCATCGAAAGGCTCGGCCGCAAGACCGCGCAGGAGACGGGGACGGCGTCCGCCTCCCCGTCCGCGCGGGCCTCGGCCTCGGCGTCGGCGTCCGCGCCGGCGGGGACGCCGGGGGACGAGGCGTACCGCAAATGGGGCCTGACCGCCCCCCTCCAGTACGCCCCCAAGCCGGCGCAGAAGCCTGCCCTGCCCAAGGCGGCCCCGGGCAAGCCGGCCGTGGTGGACCGAATACCCGTGCCGGCCACCGAGAAGGTCGTCTTCCTGACCTTCGACGACGGCGCGGAGAAGGACCCCGAGTTCCTGAAGATGGCGGCCGATCTGAAGCTGCCGATCAGCATGTTCCTGACCGACAACATCGCGTCGGCGGACTACTCGCACTTCGAGAAGCTCCGCGACAACGGCTCGGGCAGCACGATAAACAACCACACGCTGACCCACCCGAACCTGCGCACGCTGTCCTTCGCGGCGCAGAAGAAGGAGATATGCGGCCAGCAGGAACGCCTGGAGAAGCGCTTCGGCAAGCGCCCCACGCTGTTCCGCCCGCCGTACGGCAACTACAACGACGACACCCTGAAGGCCGCCTCCGAGTGCGGGATCTCCTCGGTCGTCCTGTGGCGCGCGTCGATGCAGATCAACAACTTCCAGTACGCCGAGGGCTCCGCCCTCAAACCGGGCGACATCATCCTGGCCCACTTCCGCGGCCCCTCGGAACTCAAGGGCGCGACGGAAATCCAGATGACGACCCGCATGCTCCAGCACATCCAGGAACAGGGCTACCGCATAGGCCGCCTGGAGGACTACGTATAACCGCCATCCGGACGGGCGAGTCAACGCGGTGGCCACCGCTGGTCGAAGCAGCTCTCCAGATCGTCGACGTAATCGGCGGGAACGATGTTGCCGACCGCGGTGGTGAATTCGAGGCCGGTCGCGTCACGGATGTAGGCGAGCCGCACCCATCGCTCGGCCCCGCTGTCCGAGACGTTCTCGTTGACCACGGCCATCAGCTCGCCCTCCGTCCCGGACGCGATGTCCCGCACGCGGCGGCCCAGCAGACGGTGCCGCACGTACGCGTACTGCTCAGCCATGGAACGGCTCCTCGAAAGAAGAAGACATCGTCGGACTCCTCATCGACAGGTGGTCGGGGCCGCCGGTGGCGGATGACCTCACCGCCACTCACTCTGCCCCTGTCTGAAGAGTCGCGAAATGACCGCCTGTTGTACTTCCGTTGCACTTGTGTCCCCTGTCCGCGCACACCGTGCTTCGATGGCGGCAGGAAGGGGGCGAGGCGTGGCGACCGTGCACCACTGGACCGGTCTGGAGGCCAGAGCGCTGCGTTTTGCGCTGCGGCTGAGCGTCCGTTCGTTCGCCGGGCACCTTGGTGTCGCGATGCGGACGGTCTCCAAGTGGGAAAAACTCCTTACGGCGACTGAGCCGCGTCAGGACACCCAGGCCATCTTGGACACGGCGTTGGCGCGCGCGGATGCGGCTGCCCACCTTCGCTTCGAGACGTTCCTGTCCGAACGGTCCGACCCTCCCGCCGGCAGGCACAGGGTGATGTCCAGCGGTCCGCCGGCCTGGGAATACGAATCGTGGACCGACGACCTTGACCGTACGGCCGTGGCCCTGTCCCGACAGGACTTCGTATTCGCCGGCAGCCTGATCCGGCGCTGGCTCGGGCGGTTCAAGCCGAACGGACTCGATGACAAGGGTTTGTACCTCTTGGCCCGTTCGACCACGCTTCTCGGAGACCTCCAGCGAGACCAGGGCGCTGTCGTTGGTCCGCTGTCGGCCTGCCGTTCCTATGCCGTGGCGAAATCCTTGTTCGGCCAGCTCGGCATTCCCCGCCGAGTCGCTCAGCTCGACCTCTCCCTCGCCGTCGTCGCGGAAATGTCAGGGAGTCTGGAGATAGCTGCCCGGCAGTACGAATCCCTGACGGTTGACGACCGCCTGTCCCGTCGTGACCGTGCCAGGGCCAGACTGTGGGTGGGAACGGCTCTGAGCAAGGACGGCAACCACGGGTATGCCTCCCGCGTCATGCTTGCCGCCACCAGGGAATTCGAGGACCTCGCGGAGCCAGAGGACTGGTCGGTGGCTCACCAGAAACTCGCCCTGGCACACCGCGGCGCAGGCGACCTGGACTCGGCGCTGCACCTCATTTCCATCGCCCGCAAGACTGCCGGCACCGACGGCCCGATGCAACGGGTCCGCCTGGAGACCGCCCACGGCCACATCCTGCTCTCCGACCCCGCCACCCGGGATGATGGGCTGAACGTGCTCGATGAGGCGGCCAAGACAGCCGGGAAGTTCGGCCTCAGCCATCAACTGGCCAGCATCGAAGGCATCAAGGCCATGAGCGACGCCGGCCGCCGGCGGCGGTGACGAGGGAGAGATCGCATGAGGGACATGCAGCAGACGATCACCGAAGAGCAGTGGCGCCAGGCCAAGCTGATCTGGGACCACCATCAGATGGGCCACGCACTCGGACCCGCCGATGTCGCGATCGGCCTGGGCAGTCACGACCTCGGAGTGGCCACGGCGGCGGCAGACCTGTACCGGGCCGGCCTGTTCCCGACGCTCGTGTTCACCGGTGGCAACAGCCCCACCACCCGGGCCCGCTTCCCACGCGGAGAGGCCGTCCACTTCCGCGAGCACGCCCTTGAGCTGGGGGTCCCGGACCGTGCGATCCTCGTCGAGCCCAGTGCCGCCAATACCGGCCAGAACATCACGCTCACCCGCGCACTCCTGGCGTCCGAAGGCATCACGCCCCAAACGGTGCTGCTGGTCTCGAAGCCCTACATGGAGCGGCGCTCCTTCGCCACCGCTCGCAAACTGTGGCCCGAGGTCGAGGTGCGGTGCGCGTCGGAGCCGCTGGAGCTCGACGACTACCTCAAGAGCATCGGAGACGAGAAGCTCGTCGTAGACATGCTCGTGGGCGACCTTCAGCGGGTGATCGAGTACCCGAGGCTCGGCTTCGCCATCGAGCAGGACGTGCCGGAGGACGTATACGTGGCGTACGAATCCCTCATCCGTGACGGCTTCACCAGCCGACTCATCGTCCCGTGACCCGAAGCTCGCGGCGACCTGGGCTCTGCCCGGCACGTGGTGATGGGCCGGTGCCCGGTGAGCCCGGGCGGAGAGCGCTCGCGCGGCACTGAGATACCCGCTCCTCCCGTCTCTGCCCGGTCACCGTTCTTTTGGGGGTTTCCCGGGAGTCTTCGGCTTTTCGTGGCGGGGCGGTCGGTCAAGGGTGGCCGAAGGCCATCGCGAAGCGACGCGACCGAAGGGAGCGCCCTTGAGGGACCGGCCCGCCACGGAAGGACGATGAGACGGACGGGAAACCCCCAAACCGTCTCTGACGCGGGTCGGCTGGACGCTGCCGACCCGGAGCCACCCCTCAGCTCGCCGTTGCCAAGGGGGTGATCGTGGTTTCCGCTGGGCCTCTGGTGTCGGCTTCGCGTTGGCGTTCGGCGCTGTCGCTGATGCGGAGGAGGAGGGCGATCATGATCCAGTTGGCCAGGAGGGAAGAGCCGCCCTTCGCCAGGAAGGGGAGCGCCTTGCCGGTCAGGGGGATCAGGCCCGTCACGCCGCCCGCCACCACGAAGACCTGGAGCGCCAGCGCGGAGGCCAGGCCGACCGCCAGCAGCTTGCCGAAGGGGTCGCGCGCGGCCAGCGCCATCCGCAGGCCCCGCTGCACGAGGAGGGCGTAGAGGAGCAGGACGGCCATGACGCCGGCCAGGCCCAGTTCCTCGCCGACCGTCGTGAGGATGAAGTCGCTGCGGCCCGCGAACTTGATCAGTTCCGGGTGGCCCATGCCCAGCCCGGTGCCCGAGACGCCGCCGGTGCCGAAGCTGAACAGGGCCTGCGCCGACTGGTCGGAGGTGACCCCCGGCGGACGGTTCTCCCAGTAGTACGAGAGCGGCTCCAGCCAGGCCGCCACGCGGGCCTTCACGTGCGGTTCGGTCGACCCGACGGCGAAGGCGCCCACCGCCGCCATGAGCAGCCCGCACACGATCCAGCTGGTGCGCTCGGTGGCCACGTACAGCATCACCACGAAGACGCCGAAGAAGATCAGCGACGTACCCAGGTCGCGCTCGAAGACCAGCACCAGCATGGACACGATCCACACCGTGACGATCGGCCCGAGCTGCCGCATCGGCGGCAGCCGCATGCCCAGGAACTTCCGGCCGGTCAGGGCCAGGGAATCGCGGTGGACGACCAGGTAGCCCGCGAAGAAGATCGCGATCATGATCTTCACGAACTCGCCGGGCTGGACCGAGAAGCCGAACAGGATGATCCAGCGCTTCGCCCCGTACGTGTCCGCGCCGAAGAACGCCGGCGCGATCAGCAGCACCAGCGCGACGGCCATGGTGATGTAGATGAACCGCTGGAGCAGCCGGTGGTCGCGCAGCAGCGCCACCACCAGGATGCAGGCGGCGACCCCGACCACCGTCCACATCAGCTGGCCGGGCGCGTTCGCGTCGGATCCGAACCGCTCGATGTACCCCTGGTCGAGGCGGTGGATCAGCACCAGGCCGAGCCCGGTCAGCAGCATGGCCAACGGGAAGATCAGCGGGTCCGCGTACGGGGCGAACCGGCGGATGCCCAGATGCCCCACCAGCGACAGCAGCGTCATGCTGATGACGAAGCTGGTGAGGTGCTGCGGCAGCTCCCCGTTCATCGCCAGCCCGGCGCTCACATGGCCGAAAACCGCTATGCCGACGACGAAGAGGAGCAGCAGGGCTTCGGTGCGGCGGCGGGCGCCCGACACCGTCAGGGGCCTCAGTCCACGCACGGGATGCCGCCGCCGTCGATGCTGCCGGGCCGTGGTTCCCCGGGTGAGGGCGGTGACGCCGCAGGTGAAGCAGGTGAAGCAGGTGAAGCAGGTGAGGGAGACGAGGCGCCCGGTGCACTGGGGGTGGCAGCGGTCTGGGGCCCGATCTGCTCTGCAATGAGGCGCTTTATCTTCATATCATCTACGACGTTGATGTCCTCCCCATGGTTCCTTCCGAACCCCTCCACGGGAAGTGTCGTGAACCGCACTTTCCCGCCGGACAGGTTCTTCGCCTGCTTCACGAACCCCAGCAGGTCCCAGCCCGCGTCCGTCACGACGTCCTGTTTCGCGGTGTCGATCAGCTTCAGCAGCTTCACCGGATCCGTGAAGGTCCCGGCCGAATTCAGCTTCTGCGTCGCGCCCGCCAGGAAGGCCTGCTGCCGCTTCGTCCGGTCGAGGTCGCCCCCGTCCAGGCCGTGCCGCTGCCGTACGAAGGCCAGGGACTCCCTGCCGTTCAGCTCCTGCCGGCCCGCCGGGAAGTCGGCGCCCGAGTACTTGTCCTTCACGGGGTGCTTCAGACACACCGGTACGCCGCCCAGCGCATCGGCGAGGTGATAGAAACCGGCCAGGTTCAGCTCGGCGAAGTGGTCGACCGGGACGCCGAGGAAACTCCGTACGGTGTCGATCTGCGCCTTCCGGCCCGCCTCGCGCCCCTCCCGCTCCAGCTGCCGGTGGTCCGTCACGCCCCGCACCGACAGCCGGTCCTCCGTCGCCGCCTTCGCCAGCCCGTACGCCTTCTTGATCTTGTCCTTGCCGTGGCCGGGTATGTCCACGAAGTCGTCGCGCGGGATCGAGAAGGCCTTGGCCTGGCCGCCGTCACCCGGTACGTGGAGCAGGATCATGGTGTTCGCGTTGTAACCGCCGATGTCGGAACTGCCCGCGTGCAGCTGGTCGAGGACCTCCTTCGGCAGCGGGTCGCCGTTCTGGTCGCGGCGGCTGTCCAGGCCGATGAGCAGGATGTTCACGTCCCCGTGCGCCGACTTCTCGGCGCCGTCCAGGGCCCGGGAGCTGCCGATGCTCGACGCCAGGTCCCGGTAGAGGTACCAGGCGCCACCGCCCGCCATCACCGTCAGGGCGCAGCCCGTGATCAGCAGCGTCCGGCCGGTCCGCCGCGGCGAGGGCCTGCGGCGGCTGGTCTTCCTGCGATGCGCGCTCATGCCAGTCGATGCTGGCGCAACCCCCCTGAAGGAATCCTGAGCACGGCGGCACCCCGGCACCCCGCCACCCCGGCCCCCGCCGTCCCCTCACCCCGGGATCCGCAGCCGCACCCGCGCGCCCCCCTCCCCGTCCGCCGCCAGGGCGCGTACGTCGCCCCCGTGGGCCCGCGCGATCTCCCGGGTGATGGCCAGGCCCAGCCCGGTGCCGCCGCCGGCGCGGCCCCGGTCGGCGTCGAGGCGTACGAACCGCTCGAAGACCCGGTCCCGGTCCGCCTCCGGGATGCCCGGTCCGTCGTCGGTCACCTCCAGCACCGCCCAGCCGTCCTCGGCGGCGGCCCGGACCACGACCCCGGTACGGGCGTGCCGCAGGGCGTTGTCGACCAGGTTGGCCAGGGCCCGCTCCAGCCGCGCCGGATCCCCGTGCGCCGGTACCGGAACCCGCGCGTCCACCCGTAGCGGCACCCGGGGCGCGGGCCGCCGGGCCGCGTCCTCCGCCGCGAGCAGCGCCAGGTCGACGGGTTCGGCGGGGCGCGGCGCGGGTCCCCCGTCGAGCCGGGCCAGCAGCAGCAGGTCGGCGGCGATCCGCTGGAGCCGCTCGGTGTCGGTCAGCGCGGCGGCCACCGACTCCCGGTCGGGGCGCTCCCGGGCGAGGGCGACTTCCAGCCGGGCGCGGACGGCGGCCAGGGGGTTGCGCAGTTCGTGCGAGGCGTCGGCGGTGAACTGGCGCTGCCGGGCGTCGGAGCGCTCCAGCCGGTCGAGGGTGTCGTTGACGGTCCGGGCCAGCCGGGCGATCTCGTCGGCGCCGCCCGGGTCGGGGACGCGCCGGTCCAGTTCGCTCGCGGTGACGGCGGCCAGCTCGGTGCGGATCGCGGTGACCGGGCGCAGCGCGTGCCCGGTCACCCACCAGGCCAGGGCCGCCGAGAAGGCGATCAGCGGGGGCGCGCCGCCGAGGAGCCCGAGGGCGGTGGCGCGGGTGGCGTCGTCGACGTCGCCGAGCACGGTCATCGCGTACACGGCGTAGGGGGCGCGCGGGTCGTGCGCGCCGGGCGGACCCGGGGTGGTGACCACCACGGCCGCGCGCCGTTCCGCGCCGGGGCGCGCGGGCGGCAGCACGGTCGTGCGGGAGTCCTGGCCGGGCGCGGGGAGCAGCGTGGTGAGGCCGGGGACGTCCTGCGGGCCGCCGCTGGTGGCCACCGTCCGCCCGGCCGCGTCCCGTACGAGGACCAGGTCGACCCCGCTCTCGGGCGCGGGCAGTCGGCCGCCGGGCGGGAGGGTCCGGGTGTCGATCTGGGCGGCCGCCTTCCGGGCGGCCAGCTCGGTGCGGCCGGTGGTGTTGTCGAGGAGGTTGGAGCGCATGAGGGTGAACAGCCAGAGCCCGCCGGTGGCCAGGACGGCGCCCATCGCGAGCGCGGCGGCCAGGGCGGCCCGGGCGCGGACGCTACCGACCACCGTCGGGTGCCATCCGGTAGCCGGTGCCGTGCACGGTGAGGATGGAACGGCGGCCGAAGGGGACGTCGATCTTCTTGCGCAGGGAGGAGACGTAGACCTCGACGATGTTGGGGTCGATGCCGTGGGGCGCCTCCCAGACCTCGTCGAGGATGTCCTGTTTGGCGACCGCCCGGCCGGGGCGCTCCATCAGGCAGGCGAGTACGCCGAGCTCGCGCGCGGTGAGCTCGATGTCCTGGTCGCCGCGCCGGCAGCGGCGGTCCTGCGGGTCGAGGACCAGGTCGCCGGCGCGCAGCACGGTGGGTTCGGGGGCGGCGGCGCGGCGGGCGAGGGCGCGCAGGCGGGCGCCGAGCACGACGAAGGAGAACGGTTTGGTGAGGTAGTCGTCGGCGCCCGCGTCCAGGCCCTCGGCCTCGTCGTACTCGCCGTCCTTGGCGGTCAGGATCAGGACGGGGGTGGGGTCGCCGTGGGCCCGCATCCGGGCGCAGATCTCGGCGCCGCCGAGGCCGGGGAGCATCAGGTCCAGGAGCACCGCGTCGTACGGGCCGCCGGTGAGGGCCAGTTCCAGGCCGCGGTGGCCGTCGTGGGCGACCTCGACGCGGTGGCCGTCGGCGGACAGGCCCTGGCGGAGGGACTCGGCCAGGTTCTCTTCGTCTTCGACCACGAGGATGCGCACGGCTCAACTGTCACATACCGCCCAACGATCACATCCGGCCGAACTGCCCGCCGGGCGGTAGGCCGGTCGCCCGCCGGATCACCCGCCCCGGCATTCGTGGGTGTCCCCGCCGCTGAAGCACTGCCCGTACGTCCCCCGGTACGTCGACGTCGGCGCGGGTTCCGGCCGCGGCTGGTCGCGGGACTGGACGGCGATGGCCGCGGTGCCCGCCAGGATCGCCGCGCACACCAGGGCCTGCACGCATCCGGTGACGGGCGCGCGGCGGCGGAAGGCGCGGCCGGAGAGGACGGCGGCGATCAGGGCCGCCAGTACGAGCCCGCCCAGGACCCAGAGCACGGCTCCGCGCCCGCTGCCGGGCCCGTCGCCGGAGGCGTCCCAGGCGGCGAAGACCGCGTAGAAGAGGCCGAGGGCGAGGGCGCCCGCCTCCAGCAGTGTCAGCAGCAGGGCGCCGGCGATGTCCGCGGCCCAGTCGCTCCCGCCGCGCCCGCCGGGTGTCCGGCCGGGTGTCTCGCCGGGCGTCCCCCCGGGCGGCTCGCCCGAGGTCCCCCCGGATGTCCCCGTCGTCGTCATGCCCGCAGTGTCGTCCCGGTGCGCCCGCCACCGCCTGAGTACGGGTACTCACACCGGCCCCGCACCCTCGCCGCGCGGCTGGAACGCGACGCCGCGCCGAGCTGAATTGGCACTCCGCTTGACCGAGTGCTAATCACCGGAATAGTGTCGCACCTGGCACTCGCCACTGGTGAGTGCCAACGCAGCGACAGGTAGGTTCGGCACCCGCGACGACGGATCGACCTGGTCGCCACCCCAGACAGTTAACCCCGGATCTCCGAAGGGGGAGGTCGGATCGTGACGACCGCCAGCTCCAAGGTTGCCATCAAGCCGCTTGAGGACCGCATCGTGGTCCAGCCGCTCGACGCCGAGCAGACCACGGCCTCCGGCCTGGTCATCCCGGACACCGCGAAGGAGAAGCCCCAGGAGGGCGTCGTCCTCGCGGTCGGTCCGGGTCGCTTCGAGGACGGCCAGCGTCTCCCGCTGGACGTCAGCGTCGGCGACATCGTGCTGTACAGCAAGTACGGCGGCACCGAAGTGAAGTACAGCGGCGAGGAATACCTCGTCCTCTCGGCCCGCGACGTGCTCGCGATCGTCGAGAAGTAAGACACTTCTTCAGTTTTGTTTGAGCTACGCCCCTGGTCACCCCTGCTGATGCCGGGCGGCGAGGGGCGTAGTTCGTTCCAGGCGGTCGCGGTGAGCGGCCGGGGATCGCAACGAGAGGGCTGAACCGCTCCCATGCCGAAGATTCTCAAGTTCGACGAGGACGCCCGTCGCGCCCTCGAGCGCGGCGTCAACAAGCTTGCCGACACGGTCAAGGTGACGATCGGCCCCAAGGGCCGCAACGTCGTCATCGACAAGAAGTTCGGCGCTCCCACCATCACCAACGACGGTGTCACCATCGCCCGCGAGGTCGAGCTGGACGACCCGTACGAGAACCTGGGCGCCCAGCTGGTGAAGGAGGTGGCGACCAAGACCAACGACATCGCGGGTGACGGCACCACCACCGCCACCGTGCTGGCCCAGGCGCTGGTCCGCGAGGGTCTGCGCAACGTCGCCGCGGGTGCCTCCCCGGCCGCCCTGAAGAAGGGCATCGACGCCGCGGTCAAGGCCGTGTCCGAGGAGCTCCTCGCGACCGCCCGCCCGATCGAGGACAAGTCCGACATCGCCGCCGTTGCCGCGCTCTCCGCGCAGGACTCGCAGGTCGGCGAGCTCATCGCCGAGGCGATGGACAAGGTCGGCAAGGACGGTGTCATCACCGTCGAGGAGTCCAACGCCTTCGGCCTGGAGCTGGAGTTCACCGAGGGCATGGCCTTCGACAAGGGCTACCTCTCCCCGTACATGGTCACCGACCAGGAGCGTATGGAGGCCGTCCTCGACGACCCGTACATCCTGATCAACCAGGGCAAGATCTCCTCGATCCAGGACCTGCTGCCCCTGCTGGAGAAGGTCATCCAGGCCGGCGGCTCCCGCCCGCTGCTGATCATCGCCGAGGACGTCGAGGGCGAGGCGCTCTCCACCCTCGTCGTCAACAAGATCCGCGGCACCTTCAACGCGGTCGCCGTCAAGGCCCCCGGCTTCGGCGACCGTCGCAAGGCGATGCTCCAGGACATGGCCACCCTCACGGGTGCCACCGTCATCGCCGAGGAGGTCGGCCTCAAGCTCGACCAGGCCGGTCTGGACGTCCTCGGTTCAGCGCGCCGCGTGACCATCTCCAAGGACGACACGACCATCGTCGACGGCGGCGGCAACAGCGCTGACGTCGCGGGCCGCGTCAACCAGATCAAGGCCGAGATCGAGTCCACGGACTCCGACTGGGACCGCGAGAAGCTGCAGGAGCGCCTGGCGAAGCTCGCCGGCGGCGTCTGCGTCATCAAGGTCGGCGCCGCCACCGAGGTGGAGCTCAAGGAGAAGAAGCACCGCCTTGAGGACGCCATCTCGGCGACCCGCGCCGCGGTCGAGGAGGGCATCGTCTCCGGCGGTGGCTCCGCGCTCGTCCACGCCGTCAAGGTCCTGGAGGGCAACCTCGGCCTGGCCGGCGACGAGGGCACCGGCGTCTCCGTCGTCCGCCGCGCCGCCGTCGAGCCGCTGCGCTGGATCGCCGAGAACGCCGGCCTGGAGGGTTACGTCATCACCTCCAAGGTCGCCGAGCTCGACAAGGGCCAGGGCTTCAACGCCGCCACCGGCGAGTACGGCGACCTGGTCAAGGCCGGCGTCATCGACCCGGTCAAGGTCACCCGCTCCGCGCTGGAGAACGCCGCGTCCATCGCCTCCCTGCTGCTCACGACCGAGACCCTGGTCGTCGAGAAGCCGGCCGAGGACGAGGCCGACGCCGGTCACGGCCACGGTCACGGCCACAGCCACTGAGGCTGACGCCGTCCGACCTGTCTGACCCGTCCGACCCGTCTGACCCGTCCGACGACGTCTGACGTGTGAGAAGGCCCTGGTCACCGCTGCCGAGCGGTGGTGACCAGGGCCTCTCGCGTATCCGGCGCGACCGTATCCCGGGGTCAGCCGGGGGTGGTCGTGCCCAGCTGCCGCATCAGCCCGGGGGCGTCGTAGTACCACCAGTCCTCCGCGATCTGGCCGTTCTCGATCCGGCAGGTCGTGGAGCCCGACATGGTGACCTCCCGGCCGGTCGGCGCCAGGCCCATGAACTCGCCCCGGTGGGTGCCGCGGAAGTCCCACAGCGTGGTGACGCAGTCCCCTTCGGCGAGCTGGAGGGTCGTGGAGAAGGTGAAGTCGAACGCGTCGCGCCACATCGAGATGGTCCGCCGCAGCCCGTCCCGGCCGTTGCCGCGGCCCTCCGTGTCCATCATGTCGTGGCTGACGTAGCCGGACGCGACGCACTCCTCGATGACGTCGAAGTCGCCCTTGACCGCGATGTCCTCGAAGAAACGGTTCGCGACCAGCTTGTTGAGGTACTCGTCCCGGACCACGTCCAGGTTCATGAAGGTGGGCATCCCCTCGCAGAGGGCGACCATCTCCTGGGACATCCGGTCCGTCTCCGGCAGCTGAGAGTTCCTCATGGCCTCCTCGTAGGAGGGGAATTCGACGAGGTCGAGGAAGTGCGTGCGCGCGTCCCGGTCCCGGCCGATCATGGTGTGCGTGACGGTGCGCCGGCCGCTGGTCTGTTCCGCGTACCGGTCGATGAGCGCGTTCATCTCCTCGAACCGCGTCGTCTCGTAATCGATCACCTGTACGAATGTCATCGCGTCGCCTCCCGCGGGTGGATGGGACGCATCCAGTTTAGGGAGGTTTCACCCGATCGGCGGGGTTACTGGGGCCCGTACTTGCGGCCCGTACGGGAGGACACGCCGCCGAGCAGCGCACGCGGCGTCAGTTTCACCACGCTCATCAGCGCCTTGTACCGCGGGTCCGGGATCGACACCGTCTTGCCGCGCGCCAGGTCGGCCAGGGCCGCGGCCACCAGCTTGTCGGCGTCCAGCCACATCCAGCCGGGGATGTTGTCGGTCCCCATGCCCGCCCGCTCGTGGAACTCGGTCCGCACGAAGCCCGGGCACAGCGCCATCAGCCGCACGCCCGAACCCGCGAGGTCCTTCGCGGCGCCCTGGGTGAACTGCACCACCCAGGCCTTGCTCGCGCCGTAGGTGCCGCGCGGGACGAAGGCGGCCACCGAGGCCACGTTGACGACGCCGCCGCGCCCGCGCGAGCGCATCGACGCGGTCGCGGCCGAGGTCAGCCGCAGCACCGCCTCGATGTGCACCTTGATCATGGTCAGCTCGTCGGCCATGGACACTTCGAGGTAGCGGCCCTTGTTGCCGAAGCCCGCGTTGTTGACCAGCAGGTCGACCGGGTGCGTACGGTCGCCGAGGCGGCTCTCGACCGCCGTGATGCCCTGCTCCGTGGAGAGGTCCGCGGCCAGCACCTCCGCCTCGATGCCGTGCCGGTCGTGCAGTTCGGTGGCCTGCTCGGCCAGCCGCTTGGTGTCGCGGGCCACCAGCACGAGGTTGTGTCCCTGGGCGGCCAGCCGCCGGGCGAAGGCGGCGCCGATGCCCGCCGTGGATCCCGTAATCAACGCAGTCGTCATGTGCGCAACCTAGCCGCCGCCACGGCGGCCGTATGTAGCTGCCGGGTACACGGGTATGGCCCGGGCGGGCCTGACTGGCGCTGCTCAAAGGGGCGGCCGGAGATGGGCGCCGCGCTCAAAGCCTGGCTTATGCTCGAAGGGTGATCGAAGCACGCCATCTCCGGGTCCTGCGCGCCGTCGCCGGGACCGGGTCCTTCTCCGCCGCCGCCCGCGAGCTCGGCTGCACCCAGCCCGCCGTCTCCCAGCAGATGAAGGCGCTCGAACAGTCGGCCGGCACCCCGCTGCTGATCCGCACCGGCCGCGAGATGCGGCTCACCCAGGCCGGCGAGGCGCTGGTGCGGCACGCCGCCGGGATCCTGGCCGGGCTGACCGCCGCCGAGGAGGAGGTCGCGGCCATCGCCGGGCTGCGCGCCGGGCGGGTGCGCCTCGTCTCCTTCCCGAGCGGCAGCTCGACCCTGGTGCCCACCGCCCTCGCCGCCATGCGGGCCGCGCACCCCGGCACCCGGATCTCCCTGGTCGAGGCGGAGCCGCCGCGGTCGGTGGAGATGCTGCGCGAGGGCGACTGCGACGTGGCGCTGGCCTTCCGCTACGGGGGCGCGGCCGGGGCCGCCGCGGAATGGGAGGACCTGGTGGTCACCCCGCTGCTCACCGACCGGCTCGTCGGGCTGGTCCCCGAGGGGCACCGGCTGGCCGGGGCCGGGCGGGTCGGCATGGCGGAGCTGGCCCGGGAGCCGTGGATCGCGGGCTGTCCGCGCTGCCGCCGCCATCTGGTGGAGGTGTGCGAGGACGCGGGCTTCACCCCGCGCATCGACTTCGCCACCGACGACTATCCCGCCGTGGTCGGCCTGGTCGGGGCCGGGCTCGGGGTCGCGGTGCTGCCGGAGCTGGCGGTGGAGTCCGTCCGGGCCAAGGGCGTGAGCACGCTCGCCGTGGAGCCCGCCGTGGAGCGGGAGGTCGTGGCGCTGACGCTGCCCGACCTGGCCCGCGTACCGGCGGTGGCGGCGACCCTGGGCGAGCTGGCGCGGGCCGCCACGCGCTGACCCGGTCCCCCCCCGGCGGAGTCCGGGTGGAATCCGGGGGAGGCGGTGCGGCCGAACGGGGGGGCGGCCCGGCCTGCGGGCCCGGCGGGTGCGCTGCGCCCGGCCCGCGTACCGAGGGGTCGCGGCGGGGCGTACCGGAGTTGAGGAAACGTTCCTTCGGGTGGTTGCGGCGGGGCCGCTCAGTGCGGGGCGATGGGTCCGCTCGTGGTGGAGGCGGGGATCAGGCGGTGTCGCGCGCGGCCCATCAGCTCCTCGCGTTCGTCTTCGGTCAGGCCGCCCCACACCCCGTAGGGCTCGCGGACGGCGAGTGCGTGCGCGGCGCATTCCGAGCGCACCGGGCATCTCATGCAGACCTCTTTAGCCGAGGCCTCGCGCGCACTCCTGGCCGCGCCCCGCTCGCCTTCCGGGTGGAAGAAGAGGGAGCTGTCGACTCCGCGGCAGGCAGCCAGCAGCTGCCAGTCCCAGAGGTCGGCGTTCGGTCCGGGGAGGCGGGAGAAATCTGCCATGGGTAGTCCCTCTTGGTGCCGGTACTGAGGCGGATACGGTCCATGTCTCCACACCTACTGTCTGAGTAGATGTAAATATGACTCATTGGGAATCTAGCCTCAGACACATGGCAAACGGAAGAAAAGCCGCCAAATAGGGCATAGCTCCAGATGGAGGACGGATGGCCTGCGCCTCCCGAGCCGTGATCGCGTCCTCACGTAGAGTGCCGAAGGTGTCCGTCCGACCCGTAACTCTTTCGAGTGACCGTCGTTGAGAGAGCGAGTGCGGTTGAACCGAGAAGTTCCCGGACAGGTGTCCGAGGGCATCGATCGCACAGGTGACGATACGTACCAGCCTGGAGGCTCAAGGTGACGCGCATCAGCAGCTGCGGAGGGCGGTCATGACATCCGTCCTCGTCTGCGACGACTCCCCGCTTGCCCGAGAGGCGCTCCGTCGCGCGGTTGCCACCGTGCCCGGCGTCGAGCGTGTGACGACGGCTGCCAACGGCGAGGAAGTCCTCCGCCGCTGGGGTGCCGACCGCTCCGACCTGATTCTGATGGATGTACGGATGCCGGGGCTGGGCGGTGTCGAGACGGTCCGCCGGCTCCTGTCCGCCGACCCGGGCGCCCGCATCATCATGCTGACGGTCGCCGAGGACCTGGACGGGGTGGCCCTCGCGGTCGCCGCCGGCGCCCGCGGCTACCTGCACAAGGACGCCTCGCGCGCCGAACTGCGGGCCACGGTCACCCAGGCGCTCGCCGACCCCACCTGGCGACTGGCCCCGCGCCGGCTCCGCTCGGCCGAGATGGGCGCCGCGCCCACCCTCACCGCGCGCGAGATCCAGGTGCTGGAGGGCATGAGCCACGGCCGGTCCAACGCGGAGATCGGGCGCGAGCTCTTCCTCTCCGAGGACACGGTCAAGACCCACGCCCGCAGGCTCTTCAAGAAGCTCGGCGCCTCGGACCGGGCGCACGCCGTGGCGCTCGGCTTCCGCTGGGGCCTCGTCCGCTGATCCGCGGCAGCCGTCGGACGGCCGTCCGGAGCGCTCCCGTCCGCCGTCGGCGGGCGGGGCGGTACTTCCTCCGGCCGCCGTCGTACGGCCCGTACCGCCCGCCGTACGCCTCGTACGGCCTGTCGTACGGCCTGTCGTGCGCCTCGTCGAACGTCCTGTCGTACCCGGTGACCCGCCGGGGGTTGGCAGGGCACAATCCGGGGGACGTGTCGCTTCGGGCGCGATGCCGCATCCTTGGTGGTGTGCCGCATTCTTGGAGAGGTCGAGTCCCCGGGTCCCCGGGGGCGACGATTCGGGCCGAGCGGAGGGGAGGGTGCACATGATGGGTTCCGGCGCACCCGCTCATAACGCTTCGATGCACAACACGGACCACGGTGCCGCGAATGCTCCGGCGCCAAGGCACCATGGATTGATGCGCGACGACGAGGCCCTGGGCTCACCCGCGGCCACAGGCCCCACCGGCGCCGCCAAAGGCGGGCACGCCGGGGCCGTCAGCGCGCTCGTACGCCGTGCGGTGGACGGCGACGAGCAGGCCACGCACGATCTGCTGGCCTTCGTGCACCCCCTCGCCATCCGCTACTGCCGGACCCGGCTGTCCCGCCTCCCGGGTGACGCTCGTCACTTCGTGGAGGACCTGGCACAGGAGGTCTGCGTCGCCGTCCTGATGGCGCTGCCCCGCTACCGGGACACCGGGCGCCCCTTCGAGGCCTTCGTCTTCGCCATCGCCGCCCACAAGGTCGCCGATCTCCAGCGGGCCGCCATGCGGCATCCGGGGAGCACGGCCGTGCCGTCCGACGAGATGCCGGAGCGGCCGGACGACTCGCTCGGCCCCGAGGAGCGGGCGCTGCTCAGCAGTGACGCCGCCTGGGCCAAGAAACTGCTGGCCAACCTGCCGGAGAACCAGCGCGAGCTGCTCGTCCTGCGGGTGGCCGTCGGGCTGACGGCGGAGGAGACCGGGCAGATGCTCGGCATGTCTCCGGGGGCGGTGCGGGTCGCGCAGCACCGGGCGCTGAGCCGGCTGCGGGCCCTCGCGGAGCAGTAGGACCGCCATGCGGGGAAATGCTCGTCATCCTCGTAATCCCCCTAGTCCTCGTAGGAAATGACGAAACTTCCACGTGACCTTGCTCGTGGAATGAGACGCGTCGGGATCCCGTTAGCATGGACATCCGCGCTGAGCAAGACCATTTGGGAAGGTGTCATGACCACCGACGGAGTGCCCGACAAATTCGCCACGCTCGGACTGACCTATGACGACGTGCTGCTGCTGCCGGGCGCGTCGGACATGTCGCCTGACGCGATCGACACCTCTTCCCTCATCTCGCGCAACGTCCGCGTGAACGTTCCCCTGCTGTCCGCCGCGATGGACAAGGTCACCGAGGCCCGCATGGCCATCGCGATGGCCCGCCAGGGCGGCGTCGGCGTGCTGCACCGCAACCTCTCCATCGCCGACCAGGCCAACCAGGTCGACCTGGTCAAGCGCTCCGAGTCCGGCATGGTCACCGACCCGATCACGGTGCACCCGGACGCGACGCTGCGCGAGGCCGACGAGCTGTGCGCGAAGTTCCGCATCTCCGGCGTCCCGGTGACCGACGCGGCCGGCAAGCTGCTCGGCATCGTCACCAACCGCGACATGGCCTTCGAGTCGGACCGCAGCCGCCAGGTGCGCGAGGTCATGACCCCGATGCCGCTGGTCACGGGCAAGGTCGGGATCTCCGGCGTGGACGCCATGGAGCTGCTGCGCCGCCACAAGATCGAGAAGCTTCCGCTGGTCGACGACGCGGGCCTCCTCAAGGGCCTCATCACGGTCAAGGACTTCGTCAAGGCCGAGAAGTACCCGAACGCCGCCAAGGACAAGGACGGCCGCCTCCTCGTCGGCGCGGCCGTCGGCGTCGCCGGTGACGCGTACGAGCGCGCCCAGGCGCTGATCGAGGCGGGCGCCGACTTCATCGTGGTCGACACCGCCCACGGCCACTCCCGCCTGGTCGGCGACATGGTCGCCAAGATCAAGTCGAACTCCGGCGTGGACGTCATCGGCGGCAACATCGCCACCCGCGACGGCGCCCAGGCCCTGATCGACGCCGGCTGCGACGGCATCAAGGTCGGCGTCGGCCCCGGCTCCATCTGCACCACCCGCGTCGTCGCCGGCATCGGCGTCCCGCAGGTCACCGCGATCTACGAGGCCTCGCTCGCCGCCAAGGCCGCGGGCGTCCCGGTCATCGGCGACGGCGGCCTGCAGTACTCCGGCGACATCGCGAAGGCCCTGGTCGCGGGCGCCGACACGGTGATGCTCGGCTCGCTGCTCGCGGGCTGCGAGGAGTCCCCGGGCGAGCTGCTCTTCATCAACGGCAAGCAGTTCAAGTCGTACCGCGGCATGGGCTCGCTCGGCGCGATGCAGACCCGCGGCGACCGCAAGTCCTTCTCCAAGGACCGCTACTTCCAGGAGGGCGTGGGCGGCGACGACAAGCTCATCCCCGAGGGCATCGAGGGCCAGGTGCCCTACCGCGGCCCGCTCTCCGCGGTGGTGCACCAGCTCGTCGGCGGCCTGCGCCAGTCGATGTTCTACGTCGGCGGCCGTACGGTGCCCGAGCTGCAGGACCGGGGCCGCTTCGTCCGGATCACCTCGGCGGGCCTCAAGGAGAGCCACCCGCACGACATCCAGATGACGGTCGAGGCGCCGAACTACTCCCGCAAGGGCTGAAACGCGTGAGGTGAGGGGCGGACCCGGGGCGCAGGCGCCGGGTCCGCCCCTTCGCCGTGCGGCGGCCGTCCGTGCGACGGCCGCGCGCGGCGGCCGTCCGTACAGCGGTCACCGAAACGCAGTCCTCCGCCCGTCGGGGATACTGGACGGGCAGACCCACAGGAAAGGCCACCACACGTGACTGAGATCGAGATCGGGCGCGGCAAGCGCGGCCGCCGGGCGTACGCCTTCGACGACATCGCCATCGTCCCGAGCCGGCGTACGCGGGACCCGAAGGAGGTCTCGATCGCCTGGCAGATCGACGCGTACCGCTTCGAGCTTCCCTTCCTGGCCGCCCCCATGGACTCGGTGGTCTCCCCGCAGACCGCGATCCGCATCGGCGAGCTCGGCGGCCTCGGCGTGCTGAACCTCGAAGGCCTGTGGACCCGCTACGAGGACCCGCAGCCGCTGCTCGACGAGATCGCGGAGCTGGACGAGGCGTCCGCGACCCGCCGCCTCCAGGAGATCTACGCCGCGCCGATCCAGGCGGACCTGATCCGTCAGCGGATCAAGGAGGTGCGCGACTCGGGCGTCGTGACCGCCGCCGCGCTCTCCCCGCAGCGCACGGCCGAGTTCTCCAAGGCCGTCGTCGAGGCGGGCGTGGACATCTTCGTGATCCGCGGCACCACCGTGTCGGCGGAGCACGTCTCCGGCGCCGCCGAGCCGCTGAACCTCAAGCAGTTCATCTACGAGCTCGACGTCCCGGTCATCGTCGGCGGCTGCGCCACCTACACCGCGGCCCTGCACCTGATGCGCACCGGCGCCGCGGGCGTGCTGGTGGGCTTCGGCGGCGGCGCCGCGCACACCACGCGCAACGTGCTCGGCATCCAGGTCCCGATGGCCACCGCCGTCGCGGACGTGGCCGCGGCCCGCCGCGACTACATGGACGAGTCCGGCGGCCGTTACGTGCACGTCATCGCCGACGGCGGCGTGGGCTGGTCCGGCGACATCCCGAAGGCCGTGGCCTGCGGTGCCGACGCCGTGATGATGGGCTCCCCGCTGGCCCGCGCCACCGACGCGCCCGGCAAGGGCAACCACTGGGGCATGGAGGCCGTCCACGAGGACGTGCCGCGCGGCAAGAAGGTCGACCTCGGCACGGTCGGCACCACCGAGGAGATCCTCACCGGCCCGTCGCACAGCCCCGACGGCTCGATGAACATCTTCGGCGCGCTGCGCCGCTCGATGGCGACCACCGGCTACAGCGAGCTCAAGGAGTTCCAGCGGGTCGAGGTCACCGTCGCGGACTCGCAGCACAGCCGCTGACCGGCCGCGTACGTACGCCGGAGGGCCGGCACCCCGAGCGGGGTGCCGGCCCTCCGGCGTGCAGCGGCCCGGGCGGCGGCGGTCTGGCCGTGGCCACCCGTCCGGCGCAGTGCGCGTCGGATTCCTCGCGGGCGGGCCCGTTCGGTTCCTAGTGGGCGGTCTTGCGGGAGATCTGGAACGCCGAGAAGCCGCCGTCGAGGATGTCGAAGGCGCTGACCTGGAGCTCGTCGGCGGCGATCAGGACGATGCCGAACATCTGGCCGGCGAAGACGGCGGCCAGCGAGAGCAGCGCGGCGACGGCGGACAGGGCGGGGTTGCGGCCGCCGGTCTTGCCCGCGGCGAAGCCGATCAGGGCGCCGACGCCGACGGCGGCCCAGCCGATCTCGTGCTTCGTGCCGCCGATGATCCCGCCGTAGACGCCCGCGGCGACGACCGCCGCCACGACGGCGGCGAGGATGCCGAGGCCGAGGTGGCCGGACGCGGCGGGAGCCGGCGCGGGCACCTTGGTGTACGACGAGGCGCGGGCGGCTGGAAGTTCTGGCTCATCGGAAATCCCCCCCCAGGGATCAGGACGCACGTCCGCCGGTCGAGCGTAAGCGCGAGATAAGTGACGCCGCAGGCTAGCAGGGGGTTCGGACATCCCAAGGGGGGATTTCGGGCGGATGGGCTCGGGGCGGTGCAGGCCGTGATCGGACCGGGACCCGGCCGTGACCTGGGAGGGAGGCGGGGTGGCGCCTGCGTCAGAGCCGGTGGGCCGCGCCGGCCGGGCTGGCGCCCCGGGTGTCGAGCAGCAGCTGCGCCTTCACCGCGAGCCCTTGCAGGTCGTACGTACGGTGGTGCTGGAGCAGGATCGTCAGGTCGGCGTTGGCGGCGGCCTCGTAGAGCGACTCGGCGCGCGGCACGGGCTGGTCGCGCACCCGCCAGCCCGTGATGTACGGGTCGTGGTAGCTGATCAGGGCGCCGAGGTCGAGCAGCCGGCTGGCGATCTCGCGCGCCGGGGAGCCCTCCTGGTCGGCGAGGTCCTGCTTGTACGTGACCCCCAGCAGCAGCACCCGGGCGCCGCGGGCGGATTTGCCGTGCTCGTTCAGCAGGGTGGCCGAGCGCTGGATCACGTACTGCGGCATCCGGTCGTTGATCTCCTGTGCCAGGCCGACCATGCGCAGCGGGTGGCCGGGGGTGCGGGTGGTGTGGGGGAGGTAGTTGGGGTCCAGTGGGACGCCGTGGCCGCCCACGCCCGGGCCGGGGCGGAATGCCTGGAACCCGTACGGCTTCGTCTCGGCGCAGCGGACGACGTCCCAGAGGTCGACGCCGAGGTCGTGGCAGAGGACCGCCATCTCGTTCATGAGGGCGATGTTCACGTGCCGGTAGTTGGTCTCCAGCAGCTGGACCGTCTCCGCCTCGCGCAGGCCGCGGGCCCGCACCACCTTCTCGGTGAGGCGGGCGTAGAAGGCGTGCGCGGACTCGGTGCAGGCCGGGGTGAGGCCGCCGATGACCTTGGGGGTGTTGGCGATGCCGTGGGTGCGGTTGCCGGGGTCGTGGCGGCTGGGGGAGTAGGCCAGGTGGAAGTCCCGCCCGGCGCGCAGTCCCGAGCCGCTCTCCAGGACGGGGCGCAGGTAGTCCTCGGTGACGCCCGGGTGGACGGCGGATTCGAGGATCACGGTGGTGTGCGGGCGCAGCCGGGCGGCGAGCGCGCGGCCCGCCTCGCCGACGGCGCTCAGGTCGAGCGCGCGGTCGGCGCCGAGCCGGGTGGGGGCGCAGATGACGGCGGTGCGGACCCGGCCGAGTTCCGCGGGGTTGGTGGTCACCCGGAAGCCGGCCGCCGACATGCGGCGGACCTCGGCGGCCGTGAGGGTGCTGTCCGTGGTGGGGCCGCTGTCGTAGCCGACGGTCTCGATTCCGGCGGCGACGGCCGCCTGGGCGAGGGGGAGGCCGAGGTGGCCGAGTCCGATGACGGCGAGATCTGCGGGCATGGGGGGCCGTCCCTTCCCTTCCCTGGCATGAGGGGGCGGTGCGCGGCCGATCCCGGGGCAGGGGGACCGGAGGGGTCCGCACGCCCCCGGGAGCTGGCGCAATGTCAGACTAGGCGTATATATGACAGAAATGTCGCATTGTGGGGTGGTGGCTACCGCTGTGTTGTCCACAGGCGGTGGCCGATGTCGGTGCGGCCGGTCAGAATCGTGAAACGGGAGATGTGAGCGGGATCACCCGCATCGAACGGGTTTCGGCCCGCACCAACGGGAGGCAGCCGTGAGGACAGCGACACTGGGGCCGGAGCAGCGCGCCGAGGCGCTCGCCCGGATGGCCGAGCGCGAGCTGGACGTGCTGGTGGTCGGCGCGGGGGTGGTCGGCGCCGGCACCGCGCTCGACGCCGTGACCAGAGGCCTCTCGACGGGGCTGGTGGAGGCCCGCGACTGGGCGTCGGGCACGTCGAGCCGGTCGAGCAAGCTGATCCACGGCGGGCTGCGGTATCTGGAGATGCTCGACTTCGCCCTCGTACGCGAGGCCCTGAAGGAGCGCGGTCTGCTGCTGGAGCGGCTCGCCCCCCACCTGGTCAAGCCGGTCCCGTTCCTGTATCCGCTCCAGCACAAGGGCTGGGAGCGGCTCTACGCGGGCTCGGGCGTGGCCCTCTACGACGCGATGTCCGTCTCCAGCGGCCACGGGCGCGGCCTGCCCACCCACCGGCACCTCTCGCGGCGCAGAGCGCTGCGGATCGCCCCGGCCCTGCGCAAGGACGCGCTGGTGGGCGCCCTGCAGTACTACGACGCCCAGATGGACGACGCGCGCTACGTCACCACGCTGGTGCGCACGGCCGCGGCGTACGGGGCGGACTGCGCCAACCGGGCGAGGGTGATCGGCTTCCTGCGCGAGGGCGAACGGGTGGTCGGCGCGCGGGTGCGCGACGTGGAGGGCGGCGGGGAGTACGAGATCCGCGCCAAGCAGGTGGTCAACGCGACCGGGGTGTGGACGGACGACACCCAGGCGCTGATCGGGGAGCGCGGGCAGTTCCACGTCCGGGCCTCCAAGGGCATCCACCTGGTCGTCCCCAAGGACCGCATCCACTCGAACACCGGGCTGATCCTGCGCACCGAGAAGTCCGTGCTGTTCGTGATCCCGTGGGGCCGGCACTGGATCGTCGGCACGACGGACACCGACTGGGACCTGGACAAGGCGCACCCGGCGGCGTCCAGCGCCGACATCGACTACCTGCTGGAGCACGTGAACTCCGTCCTGGCGGTGCCGCTGACCCGGGACGACGTCCAGGGGGTCTACGCGGGGCTGCGGCCGCTGCTCGCGGGCGAGTCGGACGCGACGAGCAAGCTCTCGCGCGAGCACACGGTGGCCCACCCGGTGCCGGGGCTCGTGGTGGTGGCCGGCGGCAAGTACACGACGTACCGGGTCATGGCGAAGGACGCCGTCGACGAGGCGGTGCACGGGCTGGACCAGCGGGTGGCGCCGTGCGTCACGGAGGACGTGCCGCTGGTGGGGGCCGAGGGGTACCGGGCCCTGTGGAACGGCCGGGCCGGGACGGCGGCGCGGACCGGACTGCACGTGGCGCGGGTGGAGCACCTGCTGAACCGCTACGGCAGCCTGACGGAGGAGCTCCTCGACCTGATCGTGGCCGACCCGTCGCTGGGCGAACCGCTGAGCGCCGCCGACGACTACCTGCGGGCCGAGGTCGTCTACGCCGCCTCGCACGAGGGCGCGCGGCACCTGGACGACGTGCTGACGCGGCGGACCCGGATCTCCATCGAGACGTTCGACCGCGGGACCCGATCGGCCCGCGAGTGCGCGGAATTGATGGCTCCGGTGCTGGGGTGGGACAAGCAGCAGATCGAGAAGGAAGTCGAGCACTACGAGAAGAGGGTGCAGGCGGAACGCGAATCGCAGCGCCAGCCCGACGACCAGACGGCGGACGCTGCACGGCTGGGAGCGCCTGACATCGTTCCGTTGTAACTCCGCGACCCGGGCGGGGGAACCGTCGGCCCCGGGGCTTCCGTCGGACGCGGAGTGAGCAACAATGAGGTTTCTGCCGGGGTGGGTTACCGTGCCCCCCGGCGGCTGCCGGGGCAGCCGGGGCACGCTGCACGAACGCAGAGGGGACGCATGTCGAAGCCGGAGCACACCGAATCGCCTGCCGGGGCGCCTGCCGGGTCGCCTGCGGCGGAGCTGGACGGTGACGCGGCGTCCTGCCCGGCCGCGGCCGGGCAGGACGCCGCCTCCGGGGCCGCGAGGGTCCCGAAGGCGCGGTCCGGCGCGGGGCGCGGCGCTCCGGCGGTGGACGCCGGGTCCGCTGCCGCGGACGCGAAGACCGGCTCCGATGCCGATGCGAAGACCCGCGCCGATGCCGACGAGGACGGTGCGGAGGCCGCCGACTCGGGGGCTTCCGGTGGTTCCGCTTCCGGTAAGGCCGCCGCTGACGGTGTGAAGCCCGCCGAGCGGGTGGAGGCGTCCGGTGACGGTGACGGTGACGGGTCGGTGGAGGCGGAGTCGGCTGATGCGAAGCCTTCCGATGGCAAGCCCGCTGACGCGAAGCCGGCTGACGCCAAGCCCGCTGACGTAAAGCCTGCTGATGTGAAGGCCGCCGACGGAGTGAAGGCCGGGCGGGGGAAGGCCGGGTCCGTCGGAGGGGGGTCCGGGGCCGTCGTCGGTGGCGAGGCCGTCGGGGAGGGGGGCGCCGCCGCGGAGGAGGGCGAGAGCGGGGACGGCCAGGACAAGGGGCGGTTGCTCGCCGGGCGGTACCGGCTCGGAGCCGTGCTCGGCAAGGGCGGCATGGGCACCGTCTGGCGGGCCGAGGACGAGGTGCTCGGCCGGACCGTCGCCGTCAAGGAACTCCGCTTCAGTAGCGGCGTCGACGAGGACGAGAAGCGCCGCCTCATCACCCGCACCCTCCGCGAGGCCAAGGCCATCGCCCGCATCCGGAGCACCGGCGCCGTCACCGTCTTCGACGTCGTCGACGAGGACGGCCGCCCCTGGATCGTCATGGAGCTCGTCGAGGGCGCGTCCCTCGCCGAGTTCATCCGGGAGCACGGCCCCCTGACCCCGCGCCGCGCCGCCGAGGTCGGCCTCGCGGTCCTCGACGTGCTCCGCGCCGCGCACCGCCAGGGGATCCTGCACCGCGACGTGAAGCCGTCCAACGTGCTCATCGCCGCCAACGGCCGCGTCGTCCTCACCGACTTCGGCATCGCGCAGGTCGAGGGCGACCCCTCGATCACCTCCACCGGCATGCTCGTCGGCGCCCCCTCGTACATCTCCCCCGAGCGCGCCCGGGGCCAGAAGCCCGGCCCGCCCGCCGACATGTGGTCCCTCGGCGGGCTCCTGTACGCGGCCGTCGAGGGCACGCCCCCGTACGACAAGGGCTCCGCGCTCGCCACCCTCACCGCGGTGATGACCGAACCGGTCGACCCGCCGAAGAACGCCGGTCCGCTCACCGAGGTCATCTACGGACTCCTCGTCAAGGACCCCGCCGGGCGGCTCGACGACAACGGCGCCCGGGCCATGCTCACGGCCGTGCTCAACGCCCCCGAGCCGGTGGCCCCGCCCGAGCCGCCGCCCATACCGGCCGTGGAGGAGACCCGGCCGATATCGCTCACCAAGGCCGAGGCCGAAGCCGACAAGGCCGCCGAGAAGGCGGTGAAGAAGGAGCGGGAGCGGCGTGAGCGCGAGCAGCGGGAGCGGGCCCGCGCCGCGCTGAAGTCGGCCCGCAAGGCCGCGGCAGCCGTGGCCGCCACCGCCACCGCCGCCGAGGCCGCTCCGTCCCGGCCCTCACCGGTGCCGGCCCCGCTCACCGACGTGATGTCGCGCCGCACCATCGCGCTCGCCATAGCCGGCGTCCTCGTGGTGCTGGCGGTGCTCGGCTCGCTGATCGTGTACCTGGTCAGCGGTGATGACGAAGGCGGCGCGCGCAAGAACGAGGGCAAGGGCGGCCCCACCCCCGCCGCGTCCGGCGCGAAGTCCCCGGGCGGCCAGGCCCCCGCGGCCTCTCCCGGCAACACCCCGGCCGCATCGGCCGGTTCCTCGCAGGGCGCCACCCCGAGCGGAGCCGGATCAGCCACCCCGGGCGGCGACTCCGGCCAGGGACAGGGACAGGGCCAGGAGCAGGGACAGGGCAGCCAGGGGCAGGGCGCCAGCCCCGGTGCCCCCGGCGGTGCGCTCCCCGCCGGGTACGCCACGGTGAGCGACCCCCGGTTCCACTTCTCCATGGCGATGCCCCAGGGTTTCCACCAGACGGACACCGCGGGCCAGGACTCCGGCGCGATCTACAGCCGCGACGGCGGCTTCCCCCGGATCCAGATCGACCACACCTCCAGTCCGGGCTCCGACGCCCGCGCCGCCTGGCTGGAGCTGGCCCCGGCCGTCGCGTCCAGCAGCAGCGGATACCACCTCATACGCCTGGAGTCGGTGGACTACCGGGGCTATCCGACCGTCGCCGACTGGGAGTTCGAGCGGGAGCAGAAGGGCGTCCGGGTCCGGGTCCTCGACCGCGGCTTCCGGATGGACGCGAAGCACGGCTACGCCATCATGATCAGCTGCGCCGCCGACCAGTGGGACGCCCCCGAGTGCGCGCAGATGCGCGACACGGCGTTCCAGACCTTCCAGTCGTTGGGCTGACGGCCCGCGCAAGCCCGGGACGCACATGCCCTGGGCGACGTATCGTGTCAGCGGGGCCATGGGGACCAGCCGCACTCGGGGGAGGCGATGTGGAGGAGTACGCGGGCCGGATCCTGGCCGAGCGCTACCGTCTGCCGCTGCCGCCGTCCGACGAGTACGAGCTGATAGAGACCCGGGCCTTCGATACGCGCAGCGGGCAGGAAGTGCTCGTACGGCAGGTGCCGTTACCCGAGGTCGTGGACGCGGAGCTGCTCGACGGGACCCGTACGCAGGGCGGCGCGTCGGCGGAACTTCCCGCGGTGCGGCGGGCGATCGCCGCCGCGCAGGCCGCCGCGTCCGTACCGGACCACCCCCGGCTGGACCAGGTCTTCGACGTGTTCGCGGAGGGGGACTCGCTGTGGATAGTGAGCGAACTCGTCCCCGCCAGGCCACTCGCCGCACTGATCGCCGATGAACCGCTGAGCCCCTACCGGGCGGCGGAGGTCGCCTCGGACGTGCTCACCGCGCTGCGGGTGCTGCACGCGCACGGCTGGACCCACCGCAACATCACGGTGCGGACCGTGCTGATATGCGACGACGGGCGGGTCGTCCTGACCGGGCTCGCGGCGGGCGCCGCCGAGGAGGCCCTCTGCGGCTACGACCCCGTCCCGGAGACCGATCCCGACCCGCCGACGGCTCCGGACCCGGCCCCTGCTCCGTTGGGGTGGGGCCCGCCGCCCCCGAAGCCGCTGCCTCCGGCTCCGGCCCCGCCGCCGGATCCCGATGCCCCGGGCGGGCTTGCTCCGGGTGGCTTCGCCGCGGGTCCTGATGCGCCGGGTCGTGTCGTGCCGGACCCCGAGGGGACTGGTGGCGTCGGGGTTGCGCAGCAGGGCGACGGGCCCGTGTACGCGCCGCTCGTGGCGCCGGGGTACGACACCGGGCCGCGTTATTCCGACCTCATCAGCCCGGAGCCCGCCGCTGCTCCGCGCCCGGAGGAGCGGGTGGGGCCCGTCTACTCCGACCACATCGTGCCGGAGGAGGTACGCCCCCCGGCGGACCCGGCCGCCGAGCGGCAGGCCACCGCCCGGGCCGACATCATCGCCGCCTACCGGACCGGAAGCCGGGCCGCCGCCGCCGAGGTGGCGCGCGAGCGCGGGGAACGCGGGCCGGTGGTGGTCCCGCGGCTGCCGCCGACCGGGGCCAACCTGCCGCAGGAGTACGCGTACCCGTACGGCGGCCCGGACACCACCGCCCCCACGCCCTGGCACGGAGCCGCCCCGCGCCGCCCGCAGGCCCCGGCCCCCGGCGATGAGCGGGAACAGCCGGGCACGCCCGGCCAGGGTGGGGAAGGCGGGCGGGCCGCCGAAGCCGGCCCCGCGCCGGGACGCGTACCCGAGGTGCAACCCGAGGGGCCGTGGGCGCCCGGGGCCGGCCCGGAGCCGGCGCGGGAGTGGGCTCCGGAGCGCGGCCCCGCGCCCGGTTACGAGCTGGAGTGGGCGCCCGGGACCGGCCCCGGGCCCGGCCAAGGGCAGATGTGGGCTCCCGAGTCCGGGGCCGGGCCCGACCGTGAGCCGGAGTGGGCGCCCGGGGCCGGCCAGGAGGCGGGGTGGGAGGCCGCGGCCGGCTCCGCGCCGGGCCGCGAAGAGGAGCGGGAGCGTGGGGCGGGCCCGGGGGCGGACGGGGAGCGCGCGGCGCGCCCGGAGGGGGCCGAGGCGTACCGGTCCGCGCTGCCCGCGCGGCTGGCGCTGCCGCAGGGGTACCGCGAGGCCGAGCCGGCCGCGCCCGTTCCGTACGCGGACGCCCCGGCGGTTCCCGGCAGCCGTACCCCCTCGCCGGCCGCGCCCGTTCCGTACGCGGACCCGGCCGTTCCCGGCACCCGTAACCCGACGCCCGCCGCGCCGCCCCCCGGCGGCCCCGGCCGAGCCCATCCCGGCGCCCCCGGCCCGGGCCCGAACGGTGGCCACGGTGGTGGCGGGGCCTGGGGCGGTCCGCGGAGCGGGCTCGACGCGGAGCGGGCGCGGCAGACGCGGATGGCCGTGGTCGGGGCCGTCACCGAGCGGTGGGCGCCCGAGCAGGCCGGGCCCGTCCTCGGCCACTGGCAGCTCGCCGCGCCCGTCGGCCCCGCCACCGACCTCTGGGCGCTCGGCGCCCTGCTGTACCGGGCCGTCCAGGGCCACGCCCCCTACCCCGAGGACAGCGTCGCCGAACTGGTCGAGATGGTCTGCGCCGAGCCCCCCGCCTTCGCCGAGGAGTGCGGCCCGCTGCGGCCCGTCGTGGAGTCCCTGCTGCGCCAGGACCCCACCGAGCGGCCCGACTTCGAGGAGCTCCGCGGCTGGCTGCGCTCCCTCGTGCGCTCCGCGCCGGAGCCCGACGGGGACTTCGCCGCGCTGCCGATGCCGGAGCCGGACCCGGCCCGGCTGCCCGTCGTCCGCCGGCGCGGCGACCTGCACGGCCGCCACCGCAACCCCGCCGCCCCCCGCAAGCCGCGCTCCCTCGGCCGGACCCTGCTGGTCGGCGTACTGGGTCTGCTGGCCGCCGCCGTGGCGTACGCGATCCTGTTCATGCCGCGTTCCGCGGAGAGCGGCGGCGGGCAGGCGCAGCAGCCCACGGCCGCGCAGAGCCCGGCGGGTTCGGCCCCCGCGCCGAGCGCACCGCCCGCCCGCACCCCGTCCCAGGCCCCCTCCCAGCCCCCCGCCCCGCCCCAGCCCCCCGGTTCCGCCCCCGACGGGTACACCCTGGAGCGGGACCCCGAGCACTTCACGGTCGCCGTCCCCCAGGGCTGGACCCGCCACGGCGTCAACGAGGCCGGCCAGGTGCGGTACACCCAGGGCGCGTTCACCCTCACCGTCGTCCCCGGCCGGGACCGCGTCGAGGGCAACCCGGACCCCAAGGCGTACCAGCAGGACAAGGAGCCGGAGCTGTCCCCGTACCGCAACTCCACCTGGGCGGAGGGGGGTGACGTCAAGAGCACCACGGTCGGCGGCCGGCTGCGCGTCACCGGCCGCTACTCCTGGATCGATTCGACCGGCCGGTCCGTCCTCGCCCGCAACTTCGTCGTCGCCCTCGGCGGCAGCTACCACGTCGTCCTGGTGACGGGCCCGAAGGACGAGGAGGACAAGGTCACCGATGTCTTCGAGAAGGCCACGGCGAGTTACCAGGCGGGTGGCTGACCGGTCATCAGTACGGCGATTGCGTCACAGTGCGGCCTCACCGGCCCCGCCCGCTTCCGGCAGCGGCCACGGGCTCCGTAATCTGGCCCGGAGTGCACAGAGCGGCGGGAATTCGTGGAACAGCAGACAGGCGCGGGTGCGGTGCTCGCAGGCCGGTACCGGCTCGTGGAGCCCATCGGCAGCGGCGGCATGGGCAAGGTGTGGCGCGCGCATGACGAGCTGCTGCACCGGACCGTGGCGGTCAAGGAACTGACGGCGGGGCTGTACGTGGCCCAGGCCGATCGGGAGGTCCTGCACGCCCGGACCCAGAAGGAGGCCCGGGCCGCGGCCCGGATCCAGCACCCGGCGGTGGTCACCGTCCACGACGTGCTGGAACACGACGACCGGCCCTGGATCGTCATGGAGCACATCGACGGCCCCTCCCTCGCGGAGGCCGCCAAGGCCGCCGGCCGCATCGAGCCCCGCGAGGCGGCCCGGATCGGGCTGCACGTGCTGGGCGCGCTGCGCGCCGCGCACGCGGTCGGCGTGCTGCACCGGGACGTGAAGCCGGGCAACGTGCTGCTGGCCAAGGACGGCCGGGTGCTGCTGACCGACTTCGGGATCGCCGCGATCGAGGGCGACTCCTCCATCACGCGGACGGGCGAGCTCGTCGGCTCCATCGACTACCTGGCCCCGGAGCGGGTGACGGGCGGCGCCCCCGACCCCTCCTCCGACCTGTGGTCCCTCGGCGCGACCCTGTACACGGCCGTCGAGGCCCGTTCGCCGTTCCGTCGTACGTCGCCCATCTCCAGCCTCCAGGCCGTGGTGAACGACGAGCCGCCCGTCCCGCGCCAGTCCGGCGCCCTGGGCCCGGTCATCACCGCCCTCCTGCGCAAGGACCCGGCGCAGCGGCCCTCGGCCGCCGAGGCCGAGCGGATGCTGATCGAGGCGATGGAGGGCCGCGAGCCCAAGGCGGCCCAGGCGTACGTGCCCACCCGCGCGGTCAGCGCCGAGGAGCGGGCCCCCGCCCGGCCCGTGGAGCAGCCGGAACCGCCCACTCCGGCCCCCGGGCCGGCGCCGACGACCGCCTTCGCCGAACCTCGCCCCACCCCGGCCGGGCGCCCGCCCGGGCGGCTCAGGCGGGCCGCGGCCGTCGCCCTGGTGGCGGCGCTGCTGGGCGGTGGCGGGGTGTTCGGGGTGCTCACGTACCTGGACGGCAAGGACGACGGGGTCAAGGACGGTGGCTCGGCCGTCGCCGCCGACGGCGTGGCGCAGGGCGACGACGCCGAGGCCGGGCCGGCGGCGCCCGCCGCGGAGGCGACCGCGCCGGCCGGCTTCGTCAAGGTCGAGGACCCGACGGGCTTCACCCTGTTCGTGCCGGCCGGCTGGAAGCGCCAGATGGACGGCAACCAGATCGACTACACCCCCGACAACGGCCGGCACCTCATCCGGATCGCCATCGACACCACCCCGGACTACGAGAACCCGTACGTGCACCTCCTCGACATGGAGAAGCAGCTCAAGGAGCGCATGGACTACAAGCGCGAGGCGCTGCGCCAGAACAGCTTCCGCGACACCACCCGGGCCGGGCTGTGGGACTTCTCCTGGACGGAGAAGGCGCCGCACGCCGGGCCGCGCCGGGCCATCGAGCAGATGTACTACAGCCCGGACGACACCGAGTACGCGGTGTACATGTCGGGTCCGGCGAACGAGTGGCCCAAGATCCGGCAGCAGTTCGACACGGTGCTCACCGGCTGGCGGCCCCCGGCGAAGAAGGGCTGAACGCGGGGGCCCCGCCGGGCGGCGGCGCCAGGATCGCGCCACTCTCCGACGATCGCGCCAGCGATCACTGGCAGACTTGGCAAAATCCGGTTACCCACGGGTACCCAAAGGCTCGTGGGCGCAATACGCTCACCGCCATGACGGACTCGCAGGCCCCCGCCGCCCCCCTCCGCACCGCACCGCAGCCCACCAACCCCGTCGCCCCGGTCCCGGCCGGCGCCCGCACCGCCGCCGACGTGGTGACCCCCGACCTGGTCGCCCGGCTGACCCGCGGAGTGATCGGCTCGGGCCGGACCGCCAACCACACCCCCTTCACCGGGGAGAAGCTGGCCGACCTCCCCGAGGCCACCCCCGAGGACGTCGCCACCGCCTTCGCGGCGGCCCGCGCCGCCCAGCCCGCCTGGGCCGCGGTGCCCGTACGCCGCCGGGCGGCCGTCCTGCTGCGCTTCCACGACCTGGTCCTGGCCCGCCAGTCCGAGGTGCTCGACCTCATCCAGCTGGAGACCGGCAAGGCCCGCCTGCACGCCCACGAAGAGGTCCAGGCCGTCGCCGTCGCCGCCCGCCACTACGGCCGCAAGGCGCCCTCGTACCTGCGCCCCAAGGGCCACACGGGCGCCATGCCCACCCTCACCAAGGTCACCGAACTGCGCCAGCCGCGCGGGGTCGTCGGCCAGATCGCCCCCTGGAACTACCCCCTCGAACTGTCCGTCGGCGACGCCCTGCCCGCCTTCGTCTCCGGCAACGCCGTCGTCATGAAGCCGGACACCGAGACGGCGCTGACCGCCCTGTGGGCCCGTGACCTGCTGATCGAGGCCGGGCTGCCCGCCGAGGTCTTCCAGGTCGTGCTCGGCGAGGGCCCGGTCGTCGGCCCCGAGGTGGTCCGGCACGCCGACTACGTCTCCTTCACCGGCTCCACCCGTACCGGCCGCGAGGTCGCCCGGGGCGCGGCCGACCGCCTGGTCGGCGTCTCCCTCGAACTCGGCGGCAAGAACGCCATGCTCGTCCTCGCCGACGCCGACGTGGAGAAGGCCGCCGCGGGCGCCGTCCGCGCCTGCTTCTCCTCCGCGGGCCAGCTCTGCATCTCCATCGAGCGGCTCTACGTCCACGCCTCGGTCGCCGACGCCTTCGTCGAGCGGTTCGCCGCCCGCACCAAGGCCATGCGGCTCGGCCACGCCCTCGCGTACGGGGCGGACATGGGCTCGCTCGTCGGGATCCGCCAGCTGGAGACCGTACAACGGCACGTGGACGAGGCCGTCGCCAAGGGCGCCACGCTGGTCGCGGGCGGCACCGCCCGCCCCGACGTCGGCCCCCTCTTCTACGAACCCACCATCCTCGACGGGGTCGAGGCGCCCATGGCCGTCTGTGCCGAGGAGACCTTCGGCCCGGTCGTCTCCGTCTACCGCTTCACCGACGAGGACGAGGTCATCGCCGAGGCCAACGCGACCCCCTACGGCCTCAACTCCAGCGTCTGGACCAAGGACGCCAAGCGCGGCCACGCCGTCGCCGCCCGCCTGCGCACCGGCACCGTCAACATCAACGACGGGTACGCCCCCGCCTACGGCAGCGCCCAGGCCCCGATGGGCGGCATGAAGGACTCCGGCCTCGGCCGCCGCCACGGCTCCGAGGGGATCCTCAAGTACACCGAGGCGCAGACCGTGGCCCACCAGCGGCTGCTGCCGATGGCGCCCTCGCTGGGCATGGACGACGCGGCGTACGCGCGGTTCATGACCCGCAGCCTCCAGGTCATGAAGGCCCTCCGCTTCCGTTAGGAGCCCGCCCGTGCCGCACGCACACACAGACGCAGACGCACACGCACACGCACGTGACGACGACCACGCCTACGACTACGACGTCCTCGTCATCGGATCGGGCTTCGGGGGCTCCGTCGCGGCGCTGCGGCTCACCGAGAAGGGCTACCGGGTGGGCGTCCTGGAGGCGGGGCGCCGCTTCACCCGCGAGAGCCTGCCCCGCACCAGCTGGGACCTGCGCAACTACCTGTGGGCGCCGGCCCTCGGCCTGTACGGGATCCAGCGCATCCACCTGCTCGGCAACGTGATGGTCCTCGCCGGGGCCGGCGTGGGCGGCGGCTCGCTCAACTACGCCAACACCCTGTACGTGCCGCCCGCCGCCTTCTTCGAGGACCGCCAGTGGGCCTCCATCACCGACTGGCGCGAGGAACTGGCCCCGTACTACGACCAGGCCAAGCGGATGCTCGGGGTACGGCTGAACCCGACACTCACCCCCTCCGACGTCCACCTCAAGGCGGCCGCCGAGAAGATGGGCGTCGGCGGCTCCTTCCACATGGCGCCGGTCGGCGTGTTCTTCGGCGACGGAGAGGACGCCGGGGGCGCGGCGCCCGTGCGGCCCGGGCAGGAGGTCCCCGACCCGTACTTCGGCGGAGCCGGGCCCGCCCGTACGGCCTGCACCGAGTGCGGGGAGTGCATGACGGGCTGCCGGCACGGCGCCAAGAACACCCTGAACGAGAACTACCTGCACCTCGCCGAACGGGCGGGCGCCGTCATCCACCCCATGACCACCGCCACCGCCCTCGCCGAGCACCCGGACGGCGGCCACCGCGTCCGCACCGTCCCCACCGACCACCGCCGCCGGGGCCGCGCCAAGGTGCTGCGCGCCCGGTACGTGGTCGTCGCGGCGGGGACGTACGGTACGCAGACCCTGCTGCACACCATGAAGGACCGGGGCGAACTGCCCCGCCTCTCGGACCGGCTCGGCGATCTGACCCGCACCAACTCCGAGGGCCTGGTCGGCGCCCAGACCGACGACCGCCGCTACCGCAAGCGGCACGGGGCGGAGCGCCGGGCGGACTTCACCCGGGGCGTGGCCATCACCTCCTCGGTGCACCCCGACGCCGACACGCACATCGAGCCCGTCCGCTACGGCAAGGGCTCCAACGCCATGGGGTTCCTGACCGTCCTCCAGGTGCCCTACAGCCGCCACCGGGTCCGCGCCTGGTTCGCCCGCACCGCCAGGCACCCGCTCCAGCTGGCGCGTTCGCTGTCGAACCGGCGCTGGTCGGAGCGGACCATCATCGGCCTGGTCATGCAGTCCCTCGACAACTCCCTGACCACCTACCGCAAGCCCGGCGGCCTCGGCAAGGGCCTGCTGACCGCCCGCCAGGGCCACGGCGCGCCCAACCCGGTGCAGATCGAGGCGGCCACCCGGGCCGCGACCCTGCTCGCCGAGGAGATCAACGGCTTCCCCGGCAGCAACGTCGGCGAGCTGATGGGCACCCCGCTGACCGCGCACTTCCTCGGCGGCTGCCCGATCGGCGCCTCACCGCGGGAGGGGGTCGTGGACCCGTACCACCGGCTCTACGGGCACCCGGGCATCTCGGTCGTCGACGGTTCGGCCGTCTCCGCGAACCTCGGGGTCAACCCGTCGCTGACGATCACCGCGCAGGCGGAGCGGGCGATGTCGTACTGGCCGAACAAGGGCGAGGCGGACCCGCGGCCCGGGCAGGGGGCGGCGTACGTCCGTCTCGCGGCGGTGGAACCGGTCGCTCCGGCCGTCCCCAAGGAGGCCTTCGGGGCGCTGCGGCTGCCCTTCCTGGCCGTTCCGCCCGTGCCTCCGAGGCAACCGGAACCGGAACACCGGCCCTGACCGGCCCCTCTCACCGACCGTGATGAGTACCGCGCTCCCCCTCCGAGCGCGGTACTCACCGCGGTACAAGAGAGGACAGGCGGTCGCCGGAGAAGGTTGTACCGGAATCCTTCCGCCAGGTCTGTGGTGTCGGTCACAGGGCGAGGAACACAACCGCGGCACGGGTCCGGCGGTCAGAGGGTGCATGAGACAGCGCATCTCCCTGCTGGCCGCCTGCGGCCTGGTCACCGCGGGGCTCGCCACCGCCACCGCCATCACCCCCGCGCAGGCCGCGGAACCCGTCCTCACCCTCGCGGCCCCGTCCGCCCTCGCCCTGACGCCGTACCCGGCAGACGGCGCGCCGAAGCCGGTGACACTGGCCGTACGGCTGGAGCAGCCGGCCGGCGGCACGGCCTTCACCGGCCCGTTCACCTTCACCGTCGACCTGTCCAAGGTCGCCGGGGTGGCCACCGTCCTCGACACGCCCCTGTGCAAGACCGTCGCCGCCACGCTCGTCTGCGAGGACAAGGGCACGGGCGCGGGGGCCCCGCGAGGGGTCGACCTCCAGGTCGCCGCTGCCAAGGGCGCGGCGAACGGGAAGAGCGGCGAGATCACGGTGAGCGGCGCCGCGGCCGGGGTCACCGTCACGTCCGCCGTCACCGCGGTCACGGTCGGCGGGCCGGACCTGGTCATGGGGGAGATGCCGCTCAAGAAGGACCCGAAGCCGGGCGAGAGCCAGGCACTCCCGCTCGCGTTCGAGAACCGGGGCACGCAGGCCGCGCACGGCGTGGTCCTGGAGCTGGAGGCCAGCCACGGCCTGGAGCTCGCCGAGCGCTACGACAACTGCGAGTACCGCACCACCCGTACCTCCACCACCGCGCTCTGCACGATCGAGGGCGAGTTCGAGACGGGGGCGGGCTACGAGCTGGCGGGGGACAGCCCGCTGCACCTGAGGGCCACCGGGCACGCCCGCGCGGAGGTCCTGGGTTACGGGATCTACCCGGCGGCGGGCGCGAACGCGGGCACGCACACCGAAGTCGACGGAAAGCCGAAGCCCGGGCCGAAGCCCGGCGACCCGGCCGGCAAGGGCCCGGGCGGCAGCAGCAAGCTCACCGCGAAGAAGCGGGCGGCGGCCCCGCCCCCGGCCGTGCGCGGCGCGGACCTCAACCCCGCCGACAACCGGCGCGAGGCCGTCTTCGCCGTCACCAACACCGCCGACCTCGCGGCCGACCCCGTCGTCGTCAAGGGCAAGGCGGGCGACACCGTCCAGGCCGTCGTCGCCGTCCGCAACCAGGGACCGGCCTGGGTCTTCGAACCCCGCTCCGAGGCCCCGGCGGCCGTCGTCGACGTGGCGCTCCCGGCGGGCCTGAAGGTGGTCACGGCCCCTGCGGCCTGCCGCTCCACCGGGACCGCTGCCGCGCCGCGCTACCTGTGCGCCACGGGGGCCACGCTGCTGGAGACCGAGAAGGCGGCGTTCCCGTTCGAGCTGCGGATCGAGAAGGCGGTGGCGGACGCGAAGGGCGCCATCACCGTCGGCCGGCCCGGCCTCGGCGGGGAGCCGCAGAAGCACCCCTTCGACCCGGACCTGGCCAACAACCAGGCCGCGTTCACGGTGAACCCGGCCGGTCCGGCCCCGAGCACTTCGGGCACGCCGTCGCCGAGCGCGTCCCCCTCGGCCTCCGCGTCGCCCTCCGCGTCGGCGTCCGCCACCCCGAGCGGCGGGGCCACCACCCCGGCGACGTCGGGCGGCTCGGGCAGCGGCCCGCTGGCCTCCACCGGCAGCACGGTGGGCCCGGTCGGTCTGGCGGGGGCCGCGCTGGTCCTCGTAGGAGGCGGCCTGTACGCGGCCTTCCGGCGGCGCCGCACGGCCTAGCGACACCGGGCCGGGGAACACCGAACGGCCGGTCCGGGGCGTCCCCCGGGCCGGCCGTTCTCCTGGGGTGACCGGGCTGCTGTCCCCTGCCGTCCGGTCACGTGAAGGAGCGAGGTCCCACGGCGCGCGCCCTCCGGCATCGCGCCTCATCGCTCCCTGGATCCACGCGTGGTGACGCGGCCCCGCGCCTGGCTGGCGCGGATTACCCCGAGAACGAAGGCCCGTGGGGGCGGTCACGGTCCGGACGGGTGACGAACATCCGTCACACCCGCCCCCGGCAGAGCTCCAGCAGCGTCATCGCGAGCGCGGTACCGGGCTTGCCGAGGGCGTCGCTCCAGTGCGCGAGCACCTCCATCTCGCGCGACAGGTGCACCCGGCGCCCGCCCGAGGTGATCCGGGCCTCCTGGATGACGGCCGAGACGGCCATCCGCTCCTGGATCAGCCCGATGATCCGGTCGTCGAGCGCGTCGATCCGCTCACGGCTGCCGGCGATGAGCTGCTCGGGGGTGGGGGCGATGGTGGTCATGGGGTTCCTCCTGGGTGGGGGTGGGGACCGCGGGACCGGGGGGAACGCCAGAGCGCCCCGGTCCTGTCGGACCGGGGCGCTCTGGGAAGTCAGCGGCTCAAGCGAGCATCACGCGGACCCATGGCGACCGGACCGACCGGTGCCATAGGTAAAGAGGAAGCTCAGCTGCTCACGCATGTCCGGATTATTACCCTCCGCCCCCTCCCCGGGTCAACCGCGCCCATATCCTGAGACGACCCGCGCGTGATCGCTCCGCATCCGTCGGAACACCTCGTGCCCGCTGCGCCGCGCGTGCCCGAGCGCCCACTCCTCGGCCGCCTCCTCCTCGTCCTGCGGCCCGGACCCCGCCGGGCAGCAGTACGCCCGGCAGACCGCCTCATAGGTGACCCCGCCCTCGGGCACGTGCCTCAGCACCGTCCCCGCCCCCGGTGCGCCACGATCTCCACGTTGCAGTCCGACACCCCCGACCGGTCCCCCCCGCCGATACGCCTCCCGCCGCTCCCGCACGAGCGCCGCACACACGTCACACCCCGGCGCGGGTCTGGGGGCGTCCGGGGGGAGGGAGAGGTGGACGGGCGGGCTCATGGTGGTGTGCGATGCCATGAACTGGACGCTAGATGGGTCGAGTTGCTGCCTGCGAGGGACTATTCCGGACTATTCTCGCCAGGGAGACGGATATGCCAGGGCATTCTCACGCAGGAGCGGTCAAGTCGTAGCCGGAGAGCATGCGTTGCCGTGACCCTGAGTCGACCGACCTACGAGAGGGGCAGGCGCATGGCACGTCGACTGCGATTCAATGGCACGGGAAGTGGCGAGGGTGGTTGCCCGGCTGCACACGAGGACCTGGACAGTGGGGAGATCATCGTCCACGGCCCACCGCTCACGGATCCTGAAGACATCGCCCAACTCCAGCACCTCTCCGCGGGCGAGGTGTCGATCGTGGTGCCGCGAGAGCTGCTCGTCGATTTCGGTCCCAAGGAGGTGACCCGAGTGCCGCGCACCATCGACCTGGAAGCGTTCGGTCGCCTCTTCGAGAACTTCGAGCACACCGCTTGGCGGCTGGAGACCCGGCGCCGCTACGCGTCTGACGAAGTCACCAGCACCTATGCCGAGTTCCTGCGGGGTGTGCGCCCGAAATGGGACGTGGAGACGGAGTGGTCCACGACGATCCGAGCCAAGACCGGGGCCGGCGCCACGGTCGGCCGTGTTCGTCTCGTGGACGACCCGCCGACGGACGGGCAGCGCTACCTGCTGGCGTACGCGGAGCGGAACGCCTCGCTCGGCGAGGACATCCGCAACATGTGGCGCGCGGACGCCGACCGCCTGCGACTGCCGGCCGAGGACTTCTGGATCTTCGACTCGCGGCTGGTCGCCCTGCTGAACTTCGATGACGCGGACAACCTGCTCGGTGCCGAGCTGATCACCGAGCCCGCCGAGGTGAACCGCTACTGCCAGGTGCGCGACGCGGCCTGGCACTACGCGATCCGGTACGAGACGTTCGTGTCAGGCCTGAGGGAGTAGAACTGCCAGTGAACGCGCGTAGGTGAGTACGGATTTCCAGCAGGCCCGGGCAGCTCTCGGAGCAAGGCTCCGAGAGCTGCGCGAAGCATGCCCAGCGGGGCGGGTCACCGGCACGGCGCTCGCGGCACGGCTGGGTTGGACGCAGTCGAAGGTCAGCAAGCTGGAGAACGGCCGGCAAACGGCCACGGCCGGAGACCTTGAGGCGTGGGCCCAGGCGGTCGGGCAGCCGGAAGCCGCGGACGAGCTGCTGGCGCGGCTGCGCGGGCTGGAATCCCACATCCGGTCATGGCGTCGCCAGCTCGCGGCAGGTCACACACCGGTACAGGACGCCCACAACGAGGCGCAGGCGCGGTCGCAAGTCCTCCGCGCTTGGGAATCCTCGTGGGTCGTCGGCGTGCTCCAGACGCCGGACTACGCGCGCGCGATCCTCAGCCGCTTCGCCGAACTGCACCGTTCACCGCGTGACATCGATGACGCGGTGCGTTCCCGGATGAGGCGCCAACAGGGGCTCTACGACTCGACGCGGAAGTATCACATCCTGCTGTGGGAAGGCGTCCTCCACGCCAGGATCTGCCCCCCTACCGTTCTTGCCGCGCAGCTCGACCGGCTGCTGGGCGTGATCGGCCTGGACACGGTCGAGCTGGGCATCGTTCCCCATCAGGCCTCGCTGAAGCTGCCGCCCGGCAGCGGCTTCTGGATCTATGACGACCGGCAGGTGATCGTGGAGACCTGGCACGCCGAGCTGTGGCTCGATGACGCGGACAGCGTCGCCACCCACCTCCGGGTCTGGGACACGCTCCGCGAGTCCGCCGTCTTCGGGGCCGAGGCGCAGCGCGTCATCGTGCGGGCGCGGCGGGAGCTGTGAGCGGGGAGGGCGTCCGCTCCTGGAGGCGGCAGCTCAGTGCGGGGCACAAGCCCGTGCAGGACACGCACCTCGCCGCGCACGCCGACGCCGCCGTGCTGCGCGGGTGGGAGACCTCCATGGTCATGGGGATCCTCCAGACGCCCGACTACGCGCGCTCCGTCTTCACCCGCTACGCGGAGCTGCAGCAGTCCCCCCGGGACACCGAAGAGGCCGTCCGTTCGCGCATGCGGCGGCAAGAGGCGCTCTACGACCCGGCCAAGCGGTTCCACCTGCTCATGTGGGAGGCCGCGCTCCATGCGCGGATCTGCCCGCCCGCCGTACTCGCGGCGCAGCTCGACCGGCTGTTGGGTGTGATCGGGCTCGACACCGTCGAGCTGGGCATCGTGCCGTTCGCGGCGCCGCTGAAGATTCCGCCCGCCACGGGGTTCTGGATCTATGACGACCGGCAGGTGATCGTGGAGGCCTGGCACGCCGAGCTGTGGCTCGATGACGCGGACAGCGTCGCCACCCACCTCCGGGTCTGGGACGCGCTCCGGGAGGCCGCCGTGTACGGGGATGCCGCGCGGCGGGTGGTCGGGCGGGCTCGGGGAGGGCTGTGAGCGGGGTGTCGCGGGGGGTCACCGGCGGCGGGGACTGGATGGTGCGACAAAAGCGGGGGTGGGGCCGACGGTAGAATCGACAAAACAGCCACCCTCCTCCGCCGGAAGGCCGCCCCGTGCCAGAAGCACCCTCCGCCGCTCACGACAGCGCCCCGGACACGGTTCTCGTCGTCGACTTCGGCGCCCAGTACGCCCAGCTCATCGCCCGCCGCGTCCGCGAGGCCCGGGTCTACAGCGAGATCGTGCCCAGCACGATGCCCGTGGCCGAGATGCTCGCCAAGGACCCCAAGGCGATCATCCTGTCCGGCGGTCCGTCCTCCGTGTACGAGGAGGGTGCCCCGCGCCTGGACGACGCCGAGAGCCTCTTCGGCGCCGGCGTCCCGGTCTTCGGCATGTGCTACGGCTTCCAGCTGATGGCGACCACCCTCGGCGGCACCGTCGACAACACCGGCGCGCGCGAGTACGGCCGTACGCCGCTGGCCGTCTCCAAGGCCGGCTCCACCCTCTTCGAGGGCACCCCCGCGAGCCAGTCGGTGTGGATGTCCCACGGGGACGCCTGCTCCGCAGCCCCCGAGGGCTTCGCCGTCACCGCGTCGACGGACGTCGTCCCGGTCGCGGCCTTCGAGAACGACGAGAAGAAGCTGTACGGGGTCCAGTACCACCCCGAGGTCATGCACTCCACGCACGGCCAGCAGATCATGGAGCACTTCCTCTACCGCGGCGCCGGCATCCAGCCCACCTGGACCACCGGCAACATCGTCGAGGAGCAGATCGCGGCCATCCGCGAGCAGGTCGGCGACAAGCGCGCCATCTGCGGCCTGTCCGGCGGCGTGGACTCCGCGGTCGCCGCGGCCCTCGTCCAGAAGGCCATCGGCTCCCAGCTGACCTGCGTGTACGTCGACCACGGCCTGATGCGCAAGGGCGAGACCGAGCAGGTCGAGAAGGACTTCGTGGCCGCCACCGGCGTCCAGCTGAAGGTCGTCGACGCCCAGGAGCGCTTCCTCGACGCGCTGGCCGGCGTCTCCGACCCGGAGACCAAGCGCAAGATCATCGGCCGTGAGTTCATCCGCGTCTTCGAGCAGGCCCAGCTGGAGATCATGCAGGAGGAGGGCCCCGCGGTCGCCTTCCTCGTGCAGGGCACCCTGTACCCGGACGTCGTCGAGTCCGGCGGCGGCACCGGCACCGCCAACATCAAGTCCCACCACAACGTGGGCGGCCTCCCCGACGACATCGAGTTCGAGCTCGTCGAGCCGCTGCGCCAGCTGTTCAAGGACGAGGTCCGGATGGTCGGCCAGGAGCTCGGCCTGCCCGAGGAGATCGTCCAGCGCCAGCCGTTCCCCGGCCCCGGCCTCGGCATCCGCATCGTCGGCGAGGTCACCAAGGAGCGCCTGGACCTGCTGCGCGAAGCCGACGCCATCGCCCGCCACGAGCTGACCGCCGCCGGCCTGGACCGGGAGATCTGGCAGTGCCCGGTCGTCCTGCTCGCCGACGTGCGCAGCGTGGGCGTCCAGGGTGACGGCCGCACCTACGGCCACCCGATCGTGCTGCGCCCCGTCTCCTCCGAGGACGCCATGACGGCGGACTGGACGCGCATGCCGTACGAGGTCCTCGCGAAGATCTCCACCCGGATCACCAACGAGGTGGCCGACGTGAACCGCGTGGTCCTGGACTGCACGAGCAAGCCCCCGGGCACCATCGAGTGGGAGTAGGACCTCCCGCCGACCCCCGACAGCCCGTGACGAAGCCGCCGTTCCCCGAGGGGACGGCGGCTTCGCCGCGTGTCTGGCCTCTTGCGGCGGCCGCCGGTACCTTGCGCCGCGACCCGGGACGAGACGAAGACGCAGACGAAGACGAAGGAGGGGCCGTGGCCGAGCGACCCGTACCCGTGCCCGCCGAACGGCTCGGCTTCGCGCTGCCGCCCGTCTTCGCCACCGCCGAGGAGACCCGGGCGCACCGCCGGGAGCGGCTCGCGGAGGGGCTGCGGCTGCTGGGGCGGCTGGGGTACGAGGACGGGGTGGCCGGGCAGGTCTCCGTACGCGATCCGGAGTTCGAGGACTGCTACTGGGTCAACCCCTTCGGGCGGGCCTTCGGCGGGCTCAGCCCCGACGACCTGCTGCTGGTCGACGGGGAGGGCCGGGTGCTCCGGGGTGCGCGGCGGGTGAACCAGCTGGCCTTCGCCGTGCACGCCGCCGTCCACCGGGCGCGGCCCGGCGTGGTGGCCGTCGTGCGCGCGCAGGGCCCGTACGGCAGGGCGCTGGCCTGCCTCGGCGAACTGCTGGCCCCGGTCACGGAGGAGGCCTGCGCCTTCTACGAGGACCACGCGCTGCTGGACGAGTACGCGGGCGCCGAGGACCCGGCGCGGGTCGGGCGCGCGCTCGGCCCGTACAAGGCGCTGATCCTGCGCAACCGGGGCCTGCTGACGGTCGGGGACTCGGTGGAGGCGGCGCTGTGGTGGTGCGTCGCGGCGGAGCGGGCCGCGCAGGTGCAGCTGATCGCGCGGGCGGCCGGGAAGCCGGTGGCGATCGACCACCGCGGCGCGCTCGCCACGCGCGGCCGGTTCGGGACGGACCTGGCCGCCTGGGTCAGCTACCAGCCGCTGCGGGAGGCGGCCGGAGGGGTGACGTCAACATCATGAACGGTTAATCACCCGCTCTGACATCGTGGGCAATCCGGAGCACTGCCGCAGTGGTGCACAATTCGCTGGCATTGCACCGGAGTTCAGAGAGGCGGCACGCACGTGGCTGTCCAAGAGATCCCCCGAAGTACCCACGGCGGCGGCTGCACCTGCGACGACTGCCCGCACGGAGCCCGGGAGGGACACCGCCGGGCGGTGGCCGCCTTCCTGGAGAAACGCGACGAGTTCGCCGCCGGACAGGGCGTCCCCGCCGCCGTGGCCCACTCCCTCGGCGCCTCCCGCCAGTGGGTGTCCGACGAACTGACCCTGTCCGCGCGCACGGTCGCCGACCGGGGCCGGGAGGCCGGGCACTCCTGGCTGTACCTGCTGTCGCGGCGGGCCGTCCTCGCCCTGTGGATCGCCGCCGGGGTGCTGCTGGTGGTCCAGGTCGGCACCGCCCTCGGCACGGGCTGGTCCACCGCCCGCACCGCCGGGCTGCTCGCGGCCCTCGTCCTGGCCGGGCTGCTCACCCTCGCGGCGCGGACCCAGTCGCTGCGCGGCGGGCTGCTCGCCCCGCTGGTCGGCGAGGACAACCGGCTGTCCACCTCCAAGGCGGTCCCGGCGGCCTGGCTGGTGCTGACCGCCTTCGCCGCCCTGCTGCCCGCGCTGCGGCTGGCCGCCTCCTCGCCCGGTCCCGAACGCGAGGCCCTGTACGACGGGCTGGCGCTGGGACGGGCACTGCCGCTGCTGGCGGTGCTCGCGCTGACGTCCGGGGTGGCGGTGCTGGTGCGCCGGGTGGTGTGCGTACGGATCATGGGGCAGCGGCTGCAGAAGCTGCCGGCGGACCGTCCCAGGGGGGCGGACCTGCTCACGGACGACGCGGGCCGGGGCAGCTTCACCGACGCGCAGTACGTCCTGGTCTCCCTGGTGGTGCTGGCCTTCGCGGCGGTGTCGCTGGCCCGCTTCCCGGACCGGCTGCCACGGCTGCCGTGGTCGCTGGCCATGCTGGTGGCCCTGTCGGCGGTGGTCTACCTGGCGGCGAAGTACGCCGAGGGGAGCCGCCCGCTCGTGCTGTCGGTGGTCCGCAGACGGGAGCCCGGGGATCTGGACGCGGCCGTCCGCCCCGGGGACGACATCGAGATCCGCGGGGTGGGCTTCGTCCCGCCCGGGGCGCAGACCCCGGAGATGCTGGCCCGGCTGGTGGTCCGGATCGGGGCCGTGCACGTCCACGTACCGCTGGTGCCGGTGCCGGGCGGGTTCACCAACCCGTCGGACGCGGTGCTGACCGTGCCCGTGCCGGCGGAGGTCGAGCCGGGCCGCACCGAGATCCAGGTGGTGACGGCCGCCGGGGTGGAATCCAACCGCTACGGCATCGATGTCGCCGAGTGAAGGGGGTACGCGGTACACATGGGGCGTGACCCGAACTGACGTGCCTTCAGGGCCGGCGGCCCCGTCCTTCAGAGAGACGGCCGCCCGCCACGCGCTCCTGCCCCTGCGGATCTTCCTCGGCGTGACCTTCGTGTACGCGGGTCTGGACAAGCTGACCGACTCCGCGTTCCTGTCCGCCACCGGCCCCGGCTCCCTCGGCGAGCTGATGCGGGGGGTGCGCGACACCTCCGCCGTCCCCGCCCTGGTGGACCTGGCCCTGAAGTCGCCCGTCGGCTTCGGCACCGCCATCGCCGTCGGTGAGCTCCTCGTCGGGCTCGGTACGCTCGCCGGGCTGCTGACCCGGATCGCGGCCACCGGCGGAGCGCTGATCTCGCTCAGCCTGTGGCTCACGGTGTCCTGGGCGGTGAGCCCGTACTACTACGGCAACGACCTGATCTACCTGATGGCCTGGCTCCCGCTGGTCCTCGCCGGGGCGCCCTATCTCTCGGTGGACTCGCTGATCCGGCGGAGGCGTCCCTCTTCTTCCTCCCCGGGCCCGGACGCCTCCGTACGCCGGTCGCGGCGGACGGCGTAGGTCACCAGCCCGACCAGCGCGGCGAGCGCGAGCCCGCCCAACGCCATCGGCACCACCAGGAACCAGGGCAGATCCGTCTCCCCGGCCGCGTCGAGCAGGTAGAGCACCCCGACCGCGGTCAGGACCAGACCCGCCAGCAGCCGGCCCGGCTGGAACTCATGACGCCGCACGCTCCACCTCCACCTGTCCCACGCCCGCCTCCAGGCGCAGCTCGATCGTCCCGCCGGCCTCGGTGCCGGCGGCGGGCGCCAGGGTGGCCCGCCGGGTCTCCCCGCCGCTCTTCACCCGGATGTCGGGGCCGCCCTCCCCGGGGAACTGGATGTCGCCGAGCCGGATCGAGACGTCGGCCCGCGCCGTGACCTCCCGGGGTACGACCACCCTCAGCCGGCCCGCGTCGATGGCGGCGCTCACCGAGACGGTGGTGCCCTTCGGCACGTCCAGCCGGCTCAGGTCCAGGGTGGCGAGCCCGGTGCCCGACCGGTAGGAGGGCGCCACGTCCGCCACCGCCGCCGGGCGCCAGTCCACGTCGTGCCAGTCGGTGCCGATCTCGCGCGGCAGGGTCAGCGACCCCGCCAGCAGGCCGGCGGTGATCAGCGACAGCACGACGGTGCCGAAGCCGGTACGCCCCTTGACGGAGCTGACGGCCATGCCCAGCCCGAAGACGGCCAGCGCCGAGGCGAGCCCGACCTGGAGGGCGTGCGCGAGGGTGCTGCCCTCCCACACCGAGGCCGTGCCCGCGCCCCCGGCCAGCAGCGCCAGGACGAACACCCGCCCGCCGATGCCGCCGCCCGTGCGCGCCGGGGCCGCCGCGCGCGGCTTCGCCGGAGCCGTACCGGGCCGCGGGCCGATCTCGTCGTCCGGGCCCCACAGGTACCCCGACGACCCGACCGGGCCGGTCGTACCGTCCTTGATCAACGGGTCCCGCCACCACGACGGGCTGCAGGGCACCGGCGGAGCCTGCGTCTCCGGCGGCGCGGGCCGGTGCGCGGCCGGGGCCTCGGCCTCCGCCTCGGGGGGACGGCGGTGGCGCTGCGACCAGTACGCGGCGCCGCCGAGGGCCAGGATCACCAGGACGGAGAAACCGCCGATCACCCCGTTGTCCGCCATCGACAGGAACAGGGCGCAGCCCACCAGCGCGCTGAACACCGCCGCCAGGGTGGCGCCCTCGACCCGGCCGGTCAGCAGCTTCCGGCCCTCGCTGTCCTCCTCGCCGTCCTGGGGGAGCAGCAGCCACGCGAAGCCGTAGAAGATCAGACCGACGCCGCCGGTGACGGCGAGCACGCCCAGCACGATCCGGAACACCACCGGGTCCAGGCCGAAGTACCGGCCCAGGCCGCCGCACACGCCCGCGAGGACCTTGTCGTGCCTGCTGCGGCGCAGGGGCGGGCGGCCGTCCGGGGCGGGTGCCCCGGCATCCGGCGGCGGAGCGTCGTGTACTTCGGTCATGCGTCCATGGTGACGGGCCGCCGGGCCCCGCGGCACCGGTGACGACCCTGGCGCAACCCTGATATCCCCCCGGGGGAACCGGGGGGATTCCCTGATGCCGCCGCCCGCCCGCGCGTGTGACCCTTGGTGCCATGCCCGTAGCCGCCCCGCCCCGCCCACCGCACGCACCCGACGCCGAGGACGCGCCCCAGCGCAAGCTGTACCGCAGCGCCGACGGCCGGATGCTCGGCGGCGTCGCGCGCGGCCTCGCCGGGCACCTCGGGCTGCCGGTGATCTGGGTCCGGCTCGCCTTCCTCGGCATGTTCATGTTCGGGGACGGGCTCGGGGTGCTGCTGTACGCGGCGTTCTGGGTGTTCGTCCCGCTCGGCGTCGGCGGCAAGACCGGCCACCACTCCTTCTTCGAGACCCTGCCCGACGGCACCCGGCGCCTGCGCAAGCCCGACAAGGGGGCGGTGTCCGGGCTGATCGCGCTGGCCGTCGGCGCGGGCATCTTCTTCTCCCAGCTGCGCGTCGGCGGCGCGAACGGCCGCTACGTCTGGCCGACCCTGCTCGTCGGCGCCGGCGTGGTCCTGGTCTGGCGGCAGGCCGACAACGCCCGCCGCGCCCACTGGAGCGCCGCCGCCGGCCGCCACGGACGCCTGCTTCAGGCCGCCCGGGCGCTGGCCGGGGTGGTGCTCGTCGGCGTGGGCCTGACCGTGTTCATCGTCGTACGGGGATCCGCCGCGCAGCTCGGCAACGTCCTCACCGCCACCCTCGCCGTCCTCGTCGGCATAGCCCTGCTCGCCGGACCCTGGCTGATCCGGATGACGCAGGACCTCTCCGAGGAACGCCTGATGCGCATCCGCGCCCAGGAACGCGCCGAGGTCGCCGCCCACGTCCACGACTCGGTGCTGCACACCCTCACCCTGATCCAGCGGGGCGCCGAGGACGCCGGCGAGGTGCGCCGCCTCGCCCGCGCCCAGGAACGGGAACTGCGCAACTGGCTGTACAAGCCCGAGGGCACCGGCAAGGACGAGGCCGAGGAGCCCGCCACCCTCGCGGAGGCTGTGAAGAAGACCGCCGCCGAGGTCGAGGACCACCACGGCGTCCCGATCGAGGTGGTCGTCGTCGGCGACTGCCCGCTCGACGAACGCCTCGGCGCCCAGGTCCAGGCCGCGCGCGAGGCGATGGTCAACGCCGCCAAGTACGGTGGCGACGGCGGCCCGGTGCAGGTGTACGCGGAAGTCGAGGGCCGCACCGTGTTCGTCTCCGTACGGGACCGCGGACCGGGCTTCGACATCGACGCGGTACCGGGCGACCGTATGGGCGTACGAGAATCGATCATCGGCCGGATGCGGCGCAACGGCGGGACCGCCCGGCTGCGGTCCGCGCCCGACGGTGGCACGGAAGTCGAGCTGGAGATGGAGAGGGCGGCATGAGCACCGAGGGCAGCGCTGTGAACGAGACCGGGGGCAGGCGGGTCCGGGTCGTGCTCGTCGACGACCACCGCATGTTCCGCACCGGGGTACAGGCGGAGATCGGCGAGACCGCCCGCACCGGCGTGGAGGTCGTCGGCGAGGCCGCCGACGTGGACCAGGCCGTCACCGTCATCACCGCCACCCGCCCCGAGGTGGTGCTCCTGGACGTGCACCTGCCCGGCGGCGGCGGCGTCGAGGTGCTGCGCCGCTGCGCCCCGCTGATGTCGGCCGCCGAGAACCCGGTACGGTTCCTGGCCCTGTCCGTGTCGGACGCCGCCGAGGACGTCATCGGCGTCATCCGCGGCGGCGCCCGCGGGTACGTCACCAAGACCATCACCGGCACCGACCTGGTGGACTCCGTCTTCCGGGTCCAGGACGGCGACGCGGTGTTCTCGCCCCGGCTGGCCGGCTTCGTCCTGGACGCCTTCGCCTCCACCGACGCCCCGCCGGTCGACGAGGACCTGGACCGGCTCACCCAGCGCGAGCGCGAGGTGCTGCGGCTCATCGCGCGCGGGTACGCGTACAAGGAGATCGCCAAGCAGCTGTTCATCTCGGTCAAGACGGTCGAGTCGCACGTCTCGGCGGTGCTGCGCAAGCTCCAGCTCTCCAACCGCCACGAGCTGACCCGCTGGGCCACCGCCCGCCGCCTGGTCTGATCCGCCGGCCGCGGCCCCCGCGGTGTGATCCACGCCGCAGGGGCCGGGGGCAACCGCGAGACCGTGCGCCGGACTCTTCGGTGTCGTGATGAGCCTGACGGGGACCCCCTTCTTCGCGACGGCGGTCGCCCTGACCGTGACCGCCGTCGCCCTGCCGCTGGCCGTGTGGAGCAAGGTGCGCGGGCCCGCCGCGCTGCGCCTGGCCGCGCGCGGCTCCATGCTGGTCTTCGCGCAGGTCACCGCCGTGCTGCTGGTGTTCGTCGCGGTCAACCGGGACATGAACTTCTACGCGAGCTGGGGCGACCTCTTCGGCACCGGGAAGTACGTCACCGCCGCCCCCGACCTCGGCCCCGACGGCCTCGGCGGGAAGAAGGCCGACGAGGTCAGGGCCGAACCCAAGGTGCGCCAGAGCTTCGAGCCGGTCGAGGGCCTCGGCGGGCGCGTGCGCAAGACCGAACTCGACGGGAAGATATCCGGGGTCAAGGGCGACGTCATGGTGTGGCTGCCGCCCCAGTACGACGACCCCGCCTACAAGGACAAGAAGTTCCCCGTCGTCGAACTCATCCCCGGCATCCCCGGCACGGGCAAGTCCTGGTTCCAGGGACTCAAGGCGCACGAGGTGCTGGAGCCCCTGATGAAGCAGGGCAAGGTGCAGCCCTTCGTCCTGGTCTCGCCGCGCGCGATGCTGCTGGGCAACGCCGACACCGGCTGCGCCAACATCCCCGGCAAGGTCAACGCGGACAGCTGGTTCAGCGTCGACGTCCGCAAGATGGTCACCGACAACTTCCGGGTCTCCGACGAGGCCCGCAGCTGGGGCGTCGCCGGGTACTCGGCCGGCGCGTACTGCGCCGCCAAGCTGGCCGTCCTGCACCCCGACCGCTACAGCGCGGCCGTCTCCCTCTCCGGCTACAACGACCCCGGCCAGGAGCCCACGTCGCTGGTCGCGAAGGACCCGGAGCTGCGCCGCACCCACAACCTGAAGGCCGTCCTGCAGGCCGCGCCCACGCCGCCGCCGGTCGCGCTGTGGATGTCGGGGGCGGAGCAGGACGGCTACCTGTCCGGCACGGACCTCAAGGCGCTCGCCCAGAGCCCGACCACGGTGCACGCGGAGAAGGTGACCGGCGGCCACAACCTGGAGTCGTGGTCGAAGCAGCTCCCGCAGACCTTCGACTGGCTCAGCAAGACGGTCAAGGCGCCGTAGCCGTCAAGGGACGTAGCCGGGAGCGCGGTCTAGGCGGGGCGGCTGGCACCCGCCCAGGGCATGGAGTCCACCGGCGCCAGCCGGACCGTGGAGCCGGGGCGCGGGGCGTGGATCATCTGGCCGTTGCCGATGTACATGCCGACGTGGGTCACCCCGGAGTAGAAGAAGACCAGGTCACCGGGGGCGAGCTGGTCCCGCGCGACCCGCCGTCCGGCGTTGATCTGGGTGTAGGTGGTGCGGGGCAGGGAGACCCCGGCCGCGCGCCAGGCCGCCTGGGTCAGCCCCGAGCAGTCGTACCCGCCGGGGCCGGTCGCGCCCCAGACGTACGGCTTGCCGATCGCGGCGTACGCGAACGCCACCGCGCGGGCGGCCCGCGAGCCGTCGCCGGGGGGCGGCGGGGCCGGGGTCCCGCCGTGGGTGGCGGCCTGGGCGGCGGTCGCCCCGGCGGTAGCCGGCCCGGCCTCGTACGCCGCCCGTTCCTCGGCGGTGAGCCGGGCCAGCAGGCGCCGGGCCGCGTCGATCTTGCCCTCGATGACGGCCTTCTGCTCCGCCAGCTCGCCCTGCCGGGCCCGCAGGTCCGCGAGCCGCCCGGCGGCCCGGTCGCGCAGCTGCCCGGCCTCGTCGAGGCCGCGCCGTACGGAGGCCACCTCGGCGGCGGTCCGGTCGCCGGCCCGGGTCAGCAGGGAGGCCCGCTCCAGGTAGTCCTGCGGGTCGGTGGCCATCGCGAGCTGGAGGGCCGGGCCGAGGCCGCCGCTGCGGTACTGGGTGGTGGCCAGCGAGCCGAGCGAGCGCCGGGCGGTGTTCAGCCGGTCCGCCTTGCGGGCGGCCTCGTCGCGCAGGGCGGACAGCTCCCGCTCGGTCTCGTCGGCCTTGACCTTCGCCCCGTCGTACCGCTCCGTCGCCGCCTCGGCGTCCCCGTACAAGCGGTCGACCTCCGCCTTGACCTGGGCGGGGGTGGGCTGGGGGTCGGCGTACGAGGTGCCTTCGCAGGCGGTGGCGGTGGCAGCGCCCGCGAGGGCGAGGGCGGCGGCGGTCCGTACGGCGCCGCCGGAGAGCGGGCGCTGCCTGGGCTTTCGATGACTGGCCACGCGGGCCTCACGTCCTTCCGTCGGTCCTGGGGGAGGACGCTAAACCGGAAGGTCACGGGACGATGACGGAATGCGCGGAACTGGCCGTTGCCGACCGCCGATGACCGGAAGGGGGCTGATCGGAGGCGATCAGTGCCAGAGGACGGCGATGAAGATGTTGGCGACGGTCAGCCCGCCGACGGCGGCGAAGAGGCCCTTCTCCACGTGCTCCTCGTCGCGCTTGACGTAGACCAGCGCCAGGATCACGAAGAGGACCGCCAGCTTCACGCCGATCTTGACGTTGTTCAGGGGCGCGCCGTCGCCCATCTCGTGGAAGCCGACCAGCAGGACACCGGTGACCAGCATGGTCAGCGCGCCGTGCAGCATCGCGGGCACGAAGCGGGCCGTGCCCGCGCCCATGGCCTTCAGCTGGGTCAGGAAACCGCCGAGGAGGGAGGCTATGCCGATGATGTGGAGGCCGACGAAGACCTGGGTGAGGACAGTCATGCCGACGAGCGTACGGGGCACCCTCCGGCACCCCGACAGCGGTCTTCGGCGGGCCCGCGCGGCCGCGGCGGCGGCCCGCGCGGCCCGCGTGGCAGGGCCGCGCCGGCCTGCGGCGGCGGCCCGCGCGGACCCGGGGCCGCACCCCGCGCGGACCCGGGGCCGCACCCCGCGCGGACCCGCGGCCGCACCCCGCGCGGCCTGCGTAGGCTGGCCGCATGACGCCCGCCCGCGCCGCCGAGCCGACCCATCCCGCCGCCGACCGGATCGAGCTGGCCGCCGTTCTCGCGGCGCTGGGACACCCCGCCCGGCTGGAGATCGTCCGGCGGCTGGCCGCCGCCGAGGAGTCCTGCTGCGGGGACGTCGTGCCCGACCTGCCCCGCTCCAGCGTCACGCACCACATCAGGACCCTGCGCGAGAGCGGCGTCATCCTCCAGCACCCCCGGGGCCGCAGGCACCTCCTCGCCCTGCGCCGGGCGGACCTCGAAGCCCGCTTCCCCGGCCTGCTGGACCTCGTACTCGGCTACCGCTAACGGCCCCGCGCCGTCGTCCTCCCGTACGGATCCCGGCCGATTTTCCGGGGGCGGGACCGGCTGTCGGTCCCGCCCCCTAAACTCGGAAGGCGATGAGCAGCCTCTTTGACGACAGCTTCCTGGCGGACCTCGGCCCCACCGACGAGGTCCCGCCGCCGCCCGAGGACCACCCCGCCCCGGAGCCGGGCGCGGACGACCTCTTCGGGGGCCGGTTCGACGTACCCATGAGCGGGGACGCGTACTACCGCGACGGCGCCCCCAGGCCCGTCATCGACCCGGCGGCGCTCCTGCACGGGCTGAACGAGCAGCAGGCCGCGGCCGTGGTGCACGCGGGTTCCCCGCTGCTCATCGTCGCCGGCGCGGGCTCCGGCAAGACCCGCGTCCTGACCCACCGCATCGGCCACCTGCTGTCCGCGCGGCACGTCCACCCCGGCCAGATCCTGGCGATCACCTTCACCAACAAGGCCGCCGGTGAGATGAAGGAGCGCGTGGAGAGCCTGGTCGGCCCTCGCGCCAACGCCATGTGGGTCTCCACCTTCCACAGCGCGTGCGTCCGCATCCTGCGCCGCGAGTCCAAGCGCCTCGGCTTCACCTCGTCGTTCTCGATCTACGACGCGGCCGACTCGAAGCGCCTGATGGCGCTCGTCTGCCGCGACCTGGACCTGGACCCGAAGAAGTTCCCGCCGAAGGCCTTCAACGCCAAGATCTCGAACCTCAAGAACGAGCTGATCGACGAAGAAGCCTTCGCGGACCAGGCAGTGGACGGCTTCGAGAAGACCCTCGCCCAGGCCTACGCGATGTACCAGGGGCGGCTGCGCGAGGCCAACGCGCTCGACTTCGACGACATCATCATGACCACCGTCCACCTGCTCCAGGCCTTCCCGGACGTCGCCGAGCACTACCGGCGCCGCTTCCGCCACGTACTGGTCGACGAGTACCAGGACACCAACCACGCCCAGTACACCCTCGTGCGCGAGCTCGTCGGCCCCGGATACCCGGACCTGCCGCCCGCCGAGCTCTGCGTCGTGGGCGACGCCGACCAGTCGATCTACGCCTTCCGCGGTGCGACCATCCGCAACATCCTCCAGTTCGAGGAGGACTACAAGGACGCCACGACGATCCTGCTGGAGCAGAACTACCGCTCCACCCAGACGATCCTGTCGGCGGCCAACGCGGTCATCGAGCGCAACGAGAACCGCCGCGCGAAGAACCTGTGGACCGAGGCCGGCTCGGGCGCGGTGATCACCGGCTACGTCGCGGACACCGAGCACGACGAGGCCCAGTTCGTCGCCGACGAGATCGACCGGCTGACGGACGCGGGCGACGCCAAGGCGGGCGACGTGGCGATCTTCTACCGGACGAACGCGCAGTCGCGCGTGTTCGAAGAGATCTTCATCCGCGTCGGACTGCCCTACAAGGTCGTCGGCGGCGTCCGCTTCTACGAGCGCAAGGAGGTCCGGGACGTCCTGGCCTACCTGCGCGTCCTGGCGAACCCCGAGGACAACGTCCCGCTGCGGCGCATCCTCAACGTGCCCAAGCGCGGCATCGGCGAGCGCGCCGAGGCGATGATCGACGCGCTCGCGCTGCGCGAGAAGATCACCTTCCCGCAGGCCCTGCGCCGCGTGGACGAGGCCTTCGGCATGGCCGCCCGCTCCACCAACGCCGTCAAGCGCTTCAACGTGCTGATGGAGGAGCTGCGCACCATCGTCGACTCCGGCGCCGGACCGGCCGTGGTGCTGGAGGCGGTTCTGGAGCGTACGGGGTACCTCGCCGAGCTCCAGGCCTCGACCGACCCGCAGGACGAGACGCGCATCGAGAACCTCCAGGAACTCGCCGCCGTGGCCCTGGAGTTCGAGCAGGCCCGGGACGAATCCAGCCCGGGCACCCTGGCCGAGTTCCTGGAACAGGTCGCGCTCGTCGCCGACTCCGACCAGATCCCGGACGAGGACGAGGACGGCAGCGGGGTCATCACCCTCATGACCCTGCACACCGCCAAGGGCCTGGAGTTCCCGGTGGTCTTCCTGACCGGCATGGAGGACGGGGTCTTCCCGCACATGCGCGCGCTGGGCCAGACCAAGGAGCTGGAGGAGGAGCGCCGCCTCGCCTACGTCGGCATCACGCGCGCCCGCGAGCGGCTGTACCTGACCCGGTCCGGCATGCGCAGCGCGTGGGGGACCCCCTCGTACAACCCGCCCTCGCGGTTCCTGGAGGAGATCCCGGCCGAGTACCTCCAGTGGAAGCGGACGGGCGCCGCGCAGAAGCCGGCCGGGCCAATGCGCGGTTCCTCCGGCTTCGGCTCGGGCTCCGGCCCGGGCGGCGGGAAGGCCTCGTTCGGTACGTCGCCTGAGGCGTTCCTGTCCTCGTCGCGTACGAAGTCGGGCCCGTCCGGGTTCGCCACGCGCCGCGCCACCGACAAGCCGGTCATCGCGCTCGTCGTGGGGGACCGGGTGACGCACGACCAGTTCGGGCTGGGCACCGTCATGGAGGTCCGGGGGGCCGGGGCGGACGCGCAGGCCACCATCGACTTCGGGGACGACAAGCCGAAGCGGCTGCTGCTGCGCTACGCGCCGGTGCAGAAGCTCTAGCGGCGCCCGGGGGCGCCGGGACCCGCCACGGCGGGCCCCGCGCCGGCACCGGTACGTGTGTTATGTGCTACGTGTCACGGGTTACGTGGGGTCCAGGCCGTGGTTGCGCAGCCACGCCGCGGGGTCGATCGCGGAACCCGCGCCGGGCCGCACCTCGAAGTGGAGGTGGGGACCGGTGGAGTTGCCGGAGTTCCCCGAGTACGCGATGACGTCGCCGGCCTTGACCTTGCCGGACCGGATCTTGGTGCTGCTGAGGTGGCAGTACCAGGTCTCGGTGCCGTCGGGCGAGGTCACTATGGCCATGTTGCCGTAGGCGCTGTTCCACTGGGTGCGCACGGTGCCGTCGGTGGCGGCCATGACCGGGGTGCCGTAGGAGACCGGGAAGTCGATGCCGGTGTGCACCGACATCCACATGCCGCCGGCCTGTCCGAAGCCGGCGCTCAGGCCGTGCTGGGCGACCGGGAGCGCGAACTTGGGGCGGGCCGCCTCCTTGGCCGCCGCCTCCTCGGCCCGCTTCTTCTTCTCGTCTTCCTGGCGCTGCTTGAGGTCGATGCGCTCCTGCGTGCGGCTCGCGCGGTCCGCGAAGTCGCCCGCGTCGGCGCTGAGCGCGGCCAGCTGCGTGTCGAGCTTGTTGTTCGCCGCGACCGGCCGCACCGAGGCCGGGTCGGCGGCGGCCATGGTGACCGGCTCCTCGGCGGGCTTGTCGGCGCCGGTGAGCCCGCCGACGGAGGCGGCGGCGACTCCCGCGACCCCCATCACGCAGGCGGAGGGGACGGCCACGGTCAGCAGGGCGGACCGCTTGGCGGGGGTGCGGCGGCGGCTGGCGCCGGCCGCGCCCTTGGCGGTGGCGTTGGCTTTGGTGTTGCCCTTCGCGGCGTTCTTGCCGGTGGCGCGGCGCGCGGAGCGCGGCTCGGCGGGGGTGACGGGCATGGCCTGCGTGGGCAGGTCGTGCACGGCGTCGGTGACGTCCGGCTCGGGGACGTACTCTTCCGCGGCCGTGAAGGTGAGGGGCTCGAAGACGGAGGTCTCCTCGGCGGCGAACGCGTACGCGTCGGCGTCGGGGCCCGGGTCCGTGGCGGTGACGGCCGGGACGACGGTCGTGGCCTCGTATCCGGCGTAGGGGTCCGCGGCGTGCTCCGCACCGCCGCCGCCGTTCCAGGCGGTGGCGTCGTAACTGCCGGTGTCCTGCTGCCCGTAGGCGGGGACGGACCACTGCTGCGTCTGCTCGGCGCCGGCGGGGTCGTACCCGAAGGCGGCGGGCTGCTGGTACGCGGCGGCGGGCTGGGACCAGGCGCTCGTGTCCCAGGAGCCGGTGGCGTCCTCGGGGGCGGTCTGGGGCGGGACGTTGGAGAGGTAGGTCTCCTGCGAGGTCCACGCGGTGGTGTCGTACGAGCCGGTCGCGGTGGACGGGTCGTAACCGCCGCCGGTGGCGGCGTAGTCCGTGACGTACTGGTAGCCCTGACCTTGTGTTTCATAGGAAACATACGGCTGGGCAGGCTGGTCACCAGCGAAAGTGGTGGTGGAAAGGCCGTCGTATCCCATTTCGGGATACTGGCCCGACGTCGGGCGGTCGTTCACCAACTTCTCTTTCGCCTCGGCAGTGGGGGCCTGGGTGCCTGGGTGGCCGGGGAACGGGAGGTTCCGCCGGAGGAGAGCAGTGGCGTGACTGTACCCGCCGGTTACTCGCCACGACAATCTTCGGCGGGGGCCGGTCTCCCGGGAAGCGGGCATTCGGCGGCCTTTCGGTCGCGCCAACACCCAGCCTTGGCCTGGAGTTCGAAATGTGTTCGACATCCGCCGGGGATCGGGCGGGGGATCGGGCGGCGAGCGGCGGGCGGCGTCTCAGACGACCGGGCCCTGGCTTTCGGTTCCCGTGGGGCGGAGATTTCCGGTGGAAGGGGCCGCGCCGTCCGTGGTGGAGTGCGGGGCGTCCGCGGCGCGGACCGGGCCGTCGAGGGCGCGGCGGACGGCGGTGATGACGGCCGGATGCACGGGCATGGCGAGGTGGCCGATGCCCGTGACCTGGATGTTCGTCGCGTCCAGGTCCGGATGCTCGATGCGGGCGGTGCCGGTGGGCGCCATCAGCGCGTCGAACTCGCTCCAGAACGCGACGCAACGGGTCCGGCAGCCGGCCACCGGGGCCCGCAGCTCGGCCATCACCTCGGAGTCCGGGCGCATCTGGCGGACCAGGGGGTGCGCGTCCATGAAGGGCGCCACCCGCGTGCCCTCGTGCGGGGTGCCCAGGGTGACCAGCGTCCGCACGCGCGCGTCGCCGCCCAGGCACTGGATGTAATACCGCGCGACCAGCCCGCCCAGGCTGTGGCCGACGAGGTCCACCCGGTCCTGCCCGGACCGCTCGCACAGCTCCTCGACGCGCCGGCCGAGGTGACCGGCGATGACGCGCAGGTCCCGGGTGAAGGGCGAATAGTTGTACGTCTCCACGCGCCGCCGGCCGCCCGCGCCGAGCGCGCGGCGCAGCAGGACGAAGACCGAACGGTTGTCGGTGAAACCGTGCAGGAGCAGGACGGGCGGCAGGCCGGCGGAGGCCGCTACGGGGCGGTCGAGGGCGGCCGCCGCCTCGGGATCCAGGGCGGCCGCGAGGGTTTCGGCGCGCACCCCGGTGGGGTAGAGCAGTAGGTGCCCGGCGAGCACGAGGGCCTCCAGCACGGCGGCCCTGAGGGCGGCCCCGGTGCGCGACACGGGCAGCGGCGCGAGCGTGAGCCCCATGGACGGCCTCCCCTGGACCTCTCGGGTGCGGGGCCGTGGTGTGCCGACGAGGCCCCGCCACCGTGCCGGGCGGCTGCCGGCGCGGTGGCGGGGCGACCGGGCGGTGGTGAATCAGCGGCGTCCCACGTGTGATTTCCCCCTCGTGGGGGGACGCGAAACGGCGCCGTGCGCAATGCTGTACTTAACGTTCGTTCACTCGGGAGGCAGCGCGATGGGTGTGACCGGTCCGATCCGTGTGGTGGTGGCCAAGCCGGGTCTCGACGGCCACGACCGGGGGGCCAAGGTGATCGCGCGGGCGCTGCGGGACGCGGGCATGGAGGTCATCTACACCGGCCTTCACCAGACCCCCGAGCAGATCGTCGACACCGCCATCCAGGAGGACGCGGACGCCATCGGCCTCTCGATCCTCTCCGGTGCGCACAACACCCTGTTCGCGCGCGTCATCGACCTCCTCAAGGAGCGCGACGCGGAGGACATCAAGGTCTTCGGCGGCGGCATCATCCCCGAGGACGACATCGCCCCGCTCAAGGCCAAGGGCGTCGCCGAGATCTTCACCCCGGGCGCCACCACGACCGCGATCGTCGACTGGGTCAACGCCCACGTCCGCCAGGCCTGACAGCTGCCCCCGCGCTGCGGGGGTCAGTTCTTGCTGAGGGTGCGGGTCACGCCCGCGACGGCCGCCGTCGTGAGCACCCAGCCCGCCGCGATCAGCGCGTACGCCGTCCACTGGAGGGCCGGGGCCGTCCAGTACCAGGCGGCGCGCTGCCCCAGATTGCCGACGGGCACCAGCAGGTCGAGGGAGTAGACGAGCGCGCTGAACCGGGGCCCCTGCCCGCTCTGGACGGGCGTCGGCGTCCCGCTGCCGAACACCGCCGTGCCGAGCGCGGCGAGGGCGGCCAGCCAGAGCGCCGCCAGCCACGGGCGGTAGCCGAAGCCGACGGTGGCGTCCAGGACGTGGCTCCACAGCCGGGCGGCCGGGTTCATCGTGCGCCGCCGGTGGCGCTGCTTGAGGAGCAGGACCCGGCGGGCTTGGTCGTCGTGCCCGACCTTGCGGTACCAGCTGGCCAACTGCTCGTACGGCTGCGGGGCGTAGCCCGGTTCGCGGCGTACCCACTCCACGCGGCGCTCCGCCTCGCGCCGGTCCCCGCCGGCCGCGGGGAGGGAACCGTAGACGAACCCCTGGAGCAGCACCTTCGCGGGCCAGCTGCCGGGCCGGTCGAGCAGCGTCTCGACCCGGGCGCCCCGCAGGTCGACGGCCCCGGCGGGCGGCGCCGCCGGGGTGAAGTCCAGGCTGGCCGCCTGCGTCCCGGAGCAGTCCACCGCGGTGTCCGCGCCCTCCAGGACGGCGTCCGCGAACGTCACCGGGCCGCTCACCTGGGCGCCCTTCAGGTCGACGGTGCCGTGCGCGGTGAACCCGCCCGAGAGGACCAGCGTGGCCGCGGTGGCACGCTCCGCGCGCAGTGCCGTGCCCGAGGGGTGCGGATGCAGCCGGGCCCCGGAGAGGAACAGGCCGCCGCGCAGCACCGCCCCCGGCAGGCAGACGCCCCCGCGCGCGGTGAACCCCTTGCGGGCCCAGAGGCCGCCCGCCACGGTGAGGCCGCCCGCGTCGAAGGCCCAGGCGCCGTCGGCCGACAGGTCCGCGCGGTCCATCACCAGTTCACCGGAGACTTCGGCGTTGCGCAGGAGCAGCGGGCCGCCGAGGCGCGAGCGGCACAGGTCGAGGCGGCCCCCGATCCGGGCCATGCAGGCGTCGATGCCGCCCGCCAGGGTGCTGCCGACCAGGGACACCGTGCGGGTAGCGGCCCCGTAGAGGCTGACCTCCGCGTCGAGCCGGCAGTCCTGGAGGTCGAGGACGTGCGTCAGCTCGGCGCCGCTCAGGTCGAGCGGGCCGGTGACCCGTGCCCCGGACAGCCGCAGCGCGGGCACCGCGCCCGGCGGCCGGGGGCCGCCCCCCAGCAGCAGCGCCCTGATCACCGCCGCCCGTACGGTCGGTTCCGGGGGGTCGCCGCCCGGCCCCGGCACCCGCAGATCGACCGGAAGTCCTTCGGGGAAGGCGTCCCACACCAGGCGTTCCGCCGGGCTCAGCGCTTCGTAGGCGATCATGCGGCCACCTCACCACGCGGCGGCGATCCGCAGGCGGGCGGGGCCAGTTCGGCGTGCATCGCGGCGCGGAGACGGAGGGTGGACGACAGGCGCTGGAAGGCTTCCGCCCAGTACGCGGCGGCGCCCGGGGAGGTGTCCTCGGGGGTGTTGTTGGTGGCGTCGTCGGGGGTGGTCGGGGCGGTCAGGCGGGGGGCTTGTGCCGGGTCGAGGCAGCGTTCCGCCAGGCCCATGACCCCGCTGAAGCTCCACGGGTAACTGCCCGCCTCGCGGGCCGCGTCGAGGGCGTCGACCACCGCCCGGCCCAGCGCCCCCGCCCAGGGGACCCGGCACACGCCGAGCAGCTGGAACGCCTCCGAGAGCCCGTGGGCTCGTATGAACTCCGCGACCCAGTCGGCCCGTTCCCCCTGTGGCAGGGTCTCCAGCAGCCTGGCCCGCTCCGCCAGGGAGGCCGTCCCCGGACCCGCCGCGGGCGGGGCGTACGCCGGGCCCAGGAGCGCCTTCGACCACAGGGCGTCGCGCTGGCGCACCGCCGCCCGGCACCAGGCCGCGTGCAGCTCCTCCGCCCAGCCCCCGGGCACCGGGAACGCCACGATCCGCTCCGGCGAAAGCCCCCCGAACCGCTCCCGCCAGCACGACAGCGGGGCGGCCTCCACCAGCTGGCCCAGCCACCAGGCCCGTTCCCCGCGTCCCGCCGGCGGCCGCTTGACCACCCCGTCGCGGAGCATTCCCGCGTCGCACTCGGCGGGCGGATCGACCCTTCCCGGGCCGACGCAGGCCAGCGCGCGCTCCGCCATTCGCCCGGCCAGCGCGGAGCCCGGGAGCGCCGACAGCAGTTCGGCGGCCGTCGCCCGGACGTTACGGCTGCGGTCGCCGAGGGCCGCCTCCAGGAAGGGCTCGTCCGCCTCCGAGAGGCCCGCCCGCAGCGAGTCGAGGAACATCAGCCGGTCTTCGGCCCGCTCGGCGGCCCACGTCGTGGCGAGCAGCCGGGTCGCGGCGCCGGGCTCGTGCGCCCGTACGGAGCCCAGCAGCGCGACCCGCTCCGCGAACAGCCCCTCCTCCCACAGGCGGGCCACCGCCTCCCCGTCGGCGGGGTCCGGCAGCTCTCCGGAGCCGCCCGCCGTCCCGCGCAGCGCGAACCGCCAGTCCGGATTCAGCCGGGCCAGCCACCGCCCGCGGGCCCCGGCCAGGGCCAGGGCCTGCGGGCGCAGGTCGGTACGGGCCCGGGCCGCGTCCAGCAGCGCCGGGAGCAGGGCTTCCGGCGCGCGGTAGCCGTGCCGGCCGGCCGTCGCCAGCCACTGCGGGAGCAGCTCCGTCAGGTCCGGGGCGGTACTCCGGCGCCCGCCCGCGCCGGCGCGGCCCGCCAGCAGCTGGGCGAGCCGCCGCCGCGCGGCCTCCGGCGGCGCCGGCCGCGGATCGTGCGGCGCCGGCTCCGGCCGCGCGGCGGCCTCGGCGGGCCGCAACCCGGCCCGCCGCCGCACCACCTCCACGGCCGCCGCCCCCAACACCACCCCCGGCGCACCGCCCCGCCGCCCGGTCCCGAGCAACGCGACCCCCACCAACTCCTCCCACCCCATCTCCTCTCCGTGGGTCCCGGCGTGGTCCCCGGGTTCGGTCCCGGGGTGTTCGTGTCGCGGGGTCGGTGTGTGGTGCGTGGTGTTCATCGGGTCCCCCTCCCTCGTCGTCCCGTGCGTGTCCGTACTCGTCGGTGCTGAAGTGCCCCGGTCCCGTCCCCTCCACGGGACCGGGGCAGGCGTCAGCTGGCGTGGTTGTCGTCCATCACAAAGCCCCCCGGCTTTCTCATCCCGTACGGCGGCGCCCCCGCGCCCCGTTCCGGGTACTCGACGTGCACGGCGGATCCCGGTCGTGCCGGTTCCTCGCGGTACCGGTCCACCGGTCCCGATCCGCCGTCCCCCTTCCTTCGCACGGCCCCCCGGGCCCCGGTCACCCCAGGGCGACCGGCTCCCCGGTCTGCGGGTGCCAGGCCGTCAGCGGAGTGAAGCCGCGGTGGCCGCACTCGCCGAAGACCGTGACGGGCCCGCCGCCCGACAGGGCTGCCAGCTGCCACAGCCCCGACCGGGAGCGGCCCCCGGCGAGCGTCACCGGCAGTGCGGACGTCCCTTCCGCGTCCGCGATCTGCCAGACCCCCTCGCCCGCTTCCCCCGGTATCGGGACCACCGGGCCCAGGACCACCGGCCAGGAATCCAGCCACGGGTCCTCCCGCAGCGCGCTCCCGTAGGCGGCCAGCGCCTCCCCGGTACCCACCCCGGGCGGTGCCCCGGTGGCCGCCGCCGTGACGGTGCGGTCCCCGAGATCGGCCCGGAGTCCCGCCGTACCGGTCCGGAAGCGCGCCGGCGCCTCCACCACCAGCCCGACGGGCAGCGCCAGTTCCGGCGGCCGCCCGGGCGGGCCGAAGTCCAGCACCAGGGCCGGGCGTCCGCTCCCCAGCCCCCGCAGCCACGTCCGGCGGGTGGTGAGCCGGCCGTCCGGGGACACCGAGTCGTACTGGGCCAGTACGAGCCAGCGGTCCCGGACGGTCTCCCCCTCCGCCGCGTACGGCAGCCCCACCCGGCTGCGGACGGTCGCGGCCAGCGGCTCCGGCAGCCCGGACACCCCCAGCCAGGCCCTGTCCAGCAGGTGCAGCAGCGCGAACTCCTCAAGCATCCGGGCGGGCCAGCCGGCGCCGCAACCGGGTATTGCCCCCAACTCCCGCACCCGGGTGGCCAGTCCGGGCGCCTGCGCGTCGACCATCCGGGCGGCGGTCTCCTCCCATCCCGCGTAGCCCGCCCGCTCCTGCCCGGCCAGCCCCTCGCGGAGCGCGTCCGCGAGCCGCCGCTCCAGCTCGGTGACGCCCGCCCCCACGCGCTCCGCCCGCCGCTCGGCCCGCTTCCGGGCCGCCTCCGCGTCCACCGGCCGGGCCGGACCGGCCGCCGTACGTCCGGCCTTCGCCGCCCGCTCCGCCAGCCACCCGGCCGCCCAGTCGGGCGCCTCGGCCGACGCCTCGGCCGGCGCGTCCGCCTCCCGCGCCGCCCAGAGCAGCAGCAGTCCCAGCGCGTGCTTGCACGGGAACTTCCGGCTCGGGCAGGTGCACTGGTACGCCGGCCCCGCCGGATCCACGACCGTCCGGTACGGCGTCCGCCCGCTGCCCGCGCACCACCCCCACACCGCACCGGAAGCGGAACCTCCGGTATGCGTCCACGACCCCTCCCCTCCCAGCTTCCCTCCCGCCCTGCGCGATGCCTCGTCAGGAGCCAGAGCCAGTACCTGTTCCACCGTCAGTCGGACCCGCTGCCCAGTCATGTGAACCACCGTAGGGACCCCCACTGACAATCGCTCTGACCTGCAACAACGCCTCGAACAGCGGGCGTTGTCAGTGGCATGGTGCACCGTGGTGGAAGCGGTCGGGAACGGCCGGCGAGCCTTGGAGGGGGACCATGACCATGCCCGGAACCGACACCGCCGCAGAGGTACTGCGACCGCACGCCGAAGACGCCTTCGCACACGAACTGAAAGCCCTGGAAGCGGCCGACGACCGGCCCCGCCCGGCCCGCTGGAAACTCTCCCCGTGGGCCGTCGCCACCTACCTGCTCGGCGGCACCCTCGCCGACGGCACGGTCATCACGCCGAAGTACGTCGGCCCTCGCAGGATCGTCGAGGTCGCCGTCAGCACCCTCGTCACCGACCGCGCCCTGCTCCTCCTCGGCGTCCCCGGCACCGCCAAGACCTGGGTCTCCGAACACCTCGCCGCCGCCGTCAGTGCGGACTCCACCCTCCTCGTGCAGGGCACCGCAGGCACGTCCGAGGAAGCCATCCGCTACGGCTGGAACTACGCCCGCCTCCTCGCCCACGGCCCGAGCCGCGAAGCCCTCGTCCCCAGTCCCGTCATGCGGGCCATGGCCGCGGGCACGACCGCCCGGGTCGAGGAACTGACCCGCATCCCGGCCGACGTCCAGGACAGCCTCATCACCGTCCTGTCCGAGAAGACCCTCCCGATACCGGAACTCGGCCAGGAGGTACAGGCCGTACCCGGCTTCAACCTCATCGCCACCGCCAACGACCGCGACCGCGGCGTCAACGAGCTCTCCAGCGCCCTGCGCCGCCGCTTCAACACGGTGGTGCTGCCGCTGCCCGCGACCGCCGACGCCGAGGTCGACATCGTCGCCCGCCGCGTCGACCAGCTGGGCCGCGCCCTGGAACTCCCGGCGGCCCCCGAGGGACTGGAGGAGATCCGCCGGGTCGTCACCGTCTTCCGGGAGCTGCGCGAGGGCGTCACCGGCGACGGCCGCACCAAGGTGAAGTCGCCCAGCGGCACCCTCTCCACCGCCGAGGCCATCTCCGTCGTCACCGGCGGCCTGGCCCTGGCCGCCCACTTCGGCGACGGCGTCCTGCGCCCCTCCGACGTGGCCGCCGGTCTCCTCGGAGCCGTCGTCCGCGACCCGGCCGCCGACCGGGTCGTCTGGCAGGAGTACCTGGAGGCGGTCGTCCGCGAGCGGGACGGCTGGAAGGACTTCTACCGCGCCTGCCGGGAGGTGACGGCATGAGTCCGGGGGCCGCGGGACCGCTGCTGCTGGGCGTGCGCCACCACGGGCCGGGCTCCGCCCGCTCGGTACGGGCCGCGCTGGACGCCGCCCGGCCGCGGGCCGTGCTGATCGAGGGACCGCCCGAGGCGGACGCGCTGCTGCCGCTGGCCGCCGATCCCGGGATGCACCCGCCGGTCGCGCTGCTCGCGCACGCGGCCGACGACCCGGGGCGGGCCGCGTTCTGGCCGCTCGCCGCCTTCTCCCCGGAGTGGGTCGCCCTGCGCTGGGCGCAGGAGCGGGGCGTGCCCGTCCGCTTCATCGACCTGCCCGCCGCGCACACGCTGGCCGCCGCGCCGGAGTCCGGCGCCCGCGCGGCGGGGGAGCCCGCCCCGGAGGAGGCCGGTGACGTGCCGGTGGACCCTCTCGCCGCGCTCGCCCGCACCGCCGGGTACGACGATCCGGAGCGCTGGTGGGAGGACGTCGTCGAGCACCGGGACGCGGGCGCCGCCCGGGACCCGCTGGCCGTCTTCGAGGCCGTCGCGGAGGCGATGGGGGCCCTGCGCGAGGCCTGCGGGGACGGCGGCCGGCCCCGCGACCTCCTCCGCGAGGCCCACATGCGTCAGCGGATGCGCGCCGCCCGCCGGGAGTTCGGCGCCGATCACGCCGTGGTGTGCGGGGCCTGGCACGTCCCGGCGCTGCGCGCGCGGACCACGGCGGCGGCCGACCGGGCCCTGCTCTCCGGACTCCCGAAGACGAAGGTGGAGACCAGCTGGGTGCCCTGGACCCACCGCAGGCTCGCCCGGGCCGGCGGGTACGGCGCGGGCATCACCTCACCCGGCTGGTACGCCCACCTCTTCGCCGCCCGGGACCGGCCCGTCGAACGCTGGCTGACGAAGGTCGCGCAGCTGCTGCGGGAGGAGGACCGGCAGGTCTCCCCGGCGCACGTGATCGAGGCGGTCCGGCTGGCCACCACCCTGGCCGCCGTCCGCGACCGGCCGCTGCCCGGGCTGACCGAGACCCTGGAGGCCGTCCGGGCGGTGATGTGCGACGGCTCCGACGTACCGCTCGCCCTGATCGAGGACCGGCTCGTCGTCGGCGACGTACTCGGCGAGGTCCCGGACGGCGCGCCCGCCGTACCGCTCCAGCGCGACCTCACCCGCCGGATGCGCTCGCTGCGCCTCAAGGCCGAGGCCCAGCGCCGCGAACTGGAGCTGGACCTGCGCAAGGACACCGACGCGGCCAGGTCCCTGCTGCTGCACCGGCTGCGGCTGCTCGGCGTCGAATGGGGCGTGCCGACGGCCTCCCGGAGCGGTACGGGCACCTTCCGCGAGACCTGGCGGCTGTGCTGGGAGCCCGAGTTGTCGGTCCGGGTCGTTGAGGCCGGGATCTGGGGCACCACCGTCCTCGGAGCGGCCACCGCGAAGGCGGAGGCCGACGCCGCGGCGGCCGGGGAGCTGGCCGAGGTCGCCGCGCTGGCCGAGCGCTGCCTGTCGGCCGGGCTCTCGGAGGCACTGCCCGCCGTACTGCGGGCCCTGGCCGACCGGGCCGCGCTCGACACCGATGTGGCCCGCCTGGCGGCGGCGCTGCCCGCGCTGGCCCGTTCCCTGCGGTACGGGGACGTACGGGGGACCGACGCGCGGGCGCTGGGGACCGTCGCGGCGGGCCTCGCGGAGCGGATCTGCGTGGCGCTGCCCCCGGCCTGCGCGGCCGGGCTCGACGCCGACGCGGCGGCCGTGCTGCGGGACCACGTCGACGCGGTGCACGGGGCGGTCGCGCTGCTGGCGGACGACGCGCCGGGGCTGCGCGAGCGCTGGTCGGCGGTGCTGCGGACGCTGGCCGGGCGGGACGCCGTGCCCGGGCTGATCCGGGGCCGGGCCGCCCGGCTGCTGCTGGACGGCGGCCGGCTCCCGGACGGGGAGCCGGCGCGCCTGATGGGACTCGCGCTGTCCCCGGCGGCGGCCCCGGCGGACGCGGCGGGCTGGATCGAGGGTTTCGCGGGCGGGGGCGCCGGCGGGGGCACTCTGCTGGTCCACGACGAGCGGCTGATGGGCCTGATCGACGCCTGGCTGGTGTCGGTGCCGGAGCGGGCGTTCATCGGCGTACTGCCCCTGCTGCGGCGCACCTTCGGGGCGTACGAGCCCGGGGTGAGACGGACGCTGGGCGAGCTGGTCCGGCGGGGGCCGGGCGGCGGGCGCCGGGGGCGGTCCGCGTCCCGCGCCGCCCCCGAGGGCTTCGCCCCGGAGCTCGATCCGGACCGCGCGGCCGCGGCGGCCGCACTGGTCCGCACGCTCCTCGCCGCGGCCCCGGCCTGAAGCCCTGCGGGCCTGCGGGCCTGGGGAGCGGGCGGGGGACGGGACAGGGGGCCAGGGGCCATGGGCCCCGGAAGGCCGGACGGGCGAAGGGGGAAGGGCAGATGACGGGGACCGGGACGGAGCCGGAGACGGAGACGGACATGCGCGTGGGCAGGGGCACGGGCGTGGGCATGGACTCGGGGACGGGCATGGGCACGGACGCGGGCATCGGCACGGACGCGGGGACGGGGACAGGCATGGGCACGGACACGGACTCGCGTGGGGATACGGGCGCGGTTGCGGGCGCCGACGGGCTTGGCGCGGGGGGCGAGCGGTTGCGGCGGTGGCGGATGGTGCTCGGGGGCGGGGAGGCGGACGGCACGGGGTGGGCGCTCGGCGGCAGGGACGCCGGGATGGACGCCGCCCTGGGAGCGCTGTACGGGGGCGGGGGAACCGGGCGCGGGGACCGGGCGGAGCGGGGCGCCGGGCTCGGGGGCTCCGCACCGCACGTGGCGCGCTGGCTCGGGGACATCCGTACGTACTTCCCCAGCTCGGTGGTCCAGGTCATGCAGCGGGACGCCATCGAGCGGCTCGGCCTGTCCGCCCTGCTGCTGGAGCCGGAGATGCTGGAGGCCGTCGAGCCCGACGTCCACCTGGTCGGCACGCTGCTGTCGCTGAACAAGGCGATGCCCGACACCACCCGGACCACGGCGCGGGCCGTGGTCCGTACGGTCGTCGAGCGGCTGGAGAAGCGGCTGGCCGCCCGGACCCGGGCCACGGTGGGGGGCGCCCTCGACCGTTCGGCGCGGACCTCGCGCCCCCGCCCCGCGGACATCGACTGGGACCGGACGATCCGGGCCAACCTGCGGAACTACCTGCCCGAGCACCGCACGGTCGTGCCGGAGCGCCTCATCGGGTACGGCCGGGCCGCGCGCGCGGTGCGCAAGGAGGTCGTGCTCTGCGTCGACCAGTCGGGTTCGATGGCGGCCTCCGTCGTCTACGCCTCGGTCTTCGGCGCGGTGCTGGCCTCGATGCGTTCGATCGCCACCCGGCTGGTCGTCTTCGACACGGCGGTGGTGGACCTCACCGAGCGGCTCGACGATCCGGTCGACGTCCTCTTCGCCACCCAGCTGGGCGGCGGCACGGACATCAACCGCGCGCTCGCCTACTGTCAGTCCCGCATCACCCGTCCCGCCGACGCGGTCGTCGTCCTGATCAGTGATCTCTACGAGGGCGGCATACGGGACGAAATGCTCCAGCGGGTCGCCGCGATGAAGGCGGCGGGGGTGGAGTTCGTGACCCTCCTCGCGCTGTCCGACGAGGGCGCCCCGGCCTACGACCACGCGCACGCGGCGGCCCTCGCCGCGCTCGGCGCCCCGGCCTTCGCCTGCACCCCCGACCTGTTCCCGGAGGTGATGGCGGCGGCCCTGGAGAAGCGGCCCCTCCCGAGCCCGTGAGACGCCCCGCCGGAGCACGCGGGGCGTCCCCTCCCGAGCACACGGGAACGCGGACGCACATCGTCAGAACACACGAAGTCGCAGTTCAACCGTGAGGCGATCTGTGACAGGTATCACCGCTCAGGTGTGATCTGCGATTTAGGGACGCAGGTCCCACGGGGATAACCTGCGAGACGGACATGCCGCGTCCACGGTCACCGTGTGCGCCTCCCTTGTGACAGCGCCGTCACGTTGCCCTCCGCGGCACGCCCACGCAGATAGCAGACAACCGCGAATCACTGCGAATCTTTGAAGACAAGGGACGGACGCGCGTGGACCTGTTCGAGTACCAGGCGAGGGACCTCTTCGCCAAGCACGGTGTACCGGTGCTGGCCGGTGAAGTGATCGACACGCCTGAGGCGGCTCGCGAGGCCACCGAGAAGCTGGGCGGCAAGTCGGTCGTCAAGGCCCAGGTGAAGGTCGGCGGCCGCGGCAAGGCCGGCGGCGTCAAGCTGGCCGCCACCCCGGACGAGGCCGTCGCCCGTGCGACGGACATCCTGGGGATGGACATCAAGGGCCACACGGTCCACAAGGTGATGATCGCCGAGACGGCTCCCGAGATCCTTGAGGAGTACTACGTCTCGTACCTGCTGGACCGCACCAACCGCACCTTCCTGGCCATGGCCTCGGTCGCGGGTGGCATGGACATCGAGCAGGTCGCCGAGGAGACCCCGGAGAAGCTCGCCAAGGTCCCGGTGAACGCCAACGAGGGCGTGACCATCGAGAAGGCCCGCGAGATCGTCGCCCTGGCGAAGTTCCCGGCCGAGGTCGCGGAGCAGGTCGCCGAGGTCCTCGTGACCCTGTGGCAGACCTTCATCGCCGAGGACGCGCTCCTCGTCGAGGTCAACCCGCTCGCGAAGGTCGCCTCCGGCGACGTCATCGCCCTCGACGGCAAGGTCTCGCTCGACGAGAACGCCGAGTTCCGCCAGCCGGGCCACGAGGAGTTCGTGGACCACCCGGCCGCGAACCCGCTGGAGGCCGCCGCCAAGGCGAAGAACCTCAACTACGTCAAGCTCGACGGCGAGGTCGGCATCATCGGCAACGGCGCGGGTCTCGTCATGAGCACCCTCGACGTCGTCGCCTACGCCGGTGAGAACCATGGCGGCGTCAAGCCCGCCAACTTCCTGGACATCGGCGGTGGCGCCTCCGCCGCCGTCATGGCCAACGGCCTGGAGATCATCCTCGGCGACCCGGACGTCAAGTCCGTCTTCGTCAACGTCTTCGGTGGCATCACCGCCTGTGACGAGGTCGCCAACGGCATCGTCCAGGCGCTGGCCCTGCTGGAGGAGAAGGGCGAGGCGGTCACCAAGCCGCTCGTCGTCCGTCTCGACGGCAACAACGCCGAGCTGGGTCGCAAGATCCTGTCGGACGCCAACCACCCGCTGGTGCAGCGCGTGGACACCATGGACGGCGCGGCCGACAAGGCCGCCGAGCTCGCGGCTGCGAAGTAAGGGCAGAGGTCACAGACTCACATGGCTATCTTCCTCAACAAGGACAGCAAGGTCATCGTCCAGGGCATGACCGGTGCCACGGGCATGAAGCACACCAAGCTGATGCTGGCTGACGGCACCAACATCGTCGGCGGCGTGAACCCGCGCAAGGCCGGCACGACCGTCGACTTCGACGGCACCGAGGTCCCGGTCTTCGGCTCCGTCGCCGAGGCGATGAAGGAGACGGGCGCCAACGTCTCCGTCCTCTTCGTCCCGCCGGCCTTCGCCAAGGCCGCCGTGGTCGAGGCGATCGACGCCGAGATCCCGCTGGCCGTCGTCATCACCGAGGGCATCGCGGTGCACGACTCCGCCGCCTTCTGGGCGTACGCGAAGGCCAAGGGCAACAAGACCCGGATCATCGGCCCGAACTGCCCGGGTCTGATCACCCCCGGCCAGTCCAACGCCGGCATCATCCCGGGCGACATCACCAAGCCCGGCCGTATCGGTCTCGTGTCGAAGTCGGGCACGCTGACCTACCAGATGATGTACGAGCTGCGCGACATCGGCTTCTCGTCCGCCGTCGGCATCGGTGGCGACCCGGTCATCGGCACCACGCACATCGACGCGCTGGAGGCCTTCGAGGCCGACCCCGACACCGACCTGATCGTCATGATCGGCGAGATCGGCGGCGACGCCGAGGAGCGTGCGGCGGACTTCATCGCGAAGCACGTCACCAAGCCGGTCGTCGGTTACGTCGCGGGCTTCACCGCCCCCGAGGGCAAGACCATGGGCCACGCCGGCGCCATCGTCTCCGGTTCTTCCGGCACCGCACAGGCCAAGAAGGAAGCCCTCGAAGCCGCGGGCGTCAAGGTCGGCAAGACGCCGACCGAGACCGCCAAGCTGGCGCGCGAGATCCTGAACGCCGCCAAGTAGGCCCGTTCGCTCCGCTCCGTATACGGGCGTGGCCCGCATCCCCCTCGGGGGGTGCGGGCCACGCCCGTTTGCGCGTCCGGCGTCATTCCAGGGCCGGGGAGATCCTGGCGGGGCCGGCGGCCGGGTCGTCGCGCAGCTTGTCCTGGAGCTGGCGGCTCTGCTCGGTGAGCCGTTGCGGCCCGGGGTGCGGGGGGACCCCGGAGACGCTGGCGCCGGGCGAGAGCGGGGGCAGGTACCGGTCCGGCGCGGTGACGGTGGTGTATCCCGTGGCCACGGCGATGACCGCGGTCAGGCCGAGCGCGGCCCGCGCCCACCGGCGGGACCGGTTCTCGGTCAGGACGCGCAGGGTGGCCGCCGTGCGGTGCGGCTCCAGCGGTACGGGCGGGCGGAGGGCGGCGATCAGGTCGCGCAGGACGGCCGACCGCTTCTCGGGCGGTACGTCGGCCAGCCCGGGCACCCGTTCGGCGAGCTCGGCGTGCGCGCGCAGCAGCCGGTGCCCGGCGGCGGGCGTGCTGGCCTCGGTCTCGGCGGCGGTGTCGGGCAGATCGAGGCCGATGCCGTCGTAGAGCAGCACGGTCCGGCGGTGCGCGGGCGGCAGGTCGAGGAGGGCGTCCAGCAGCATCCGGTCGGTGGGCTCGGCCGGGGCCGGTTCGGGGGGGTGCGGGGAGCGGCGGAGCCGGTGCCAGGGGGAGAGGGCGTACTCGTACGCGGCCGCGCGGACCCAGCCGACGGGGTCGGGGTCGGTGGCCACCTCGGGCCAGCGCCCCCAGGCCTGCCGGAACGCCTGCTCCACCGCTTCCTGGGCGAGCCGGCGGCGGCCGGTCAGCAGGTAGGCCTGGCGGACGAGGGAGGGGGCGGCGAGCGCGAAGAGGGCGTCGAAGGCCTGGGCGGGGTCCGCCGGAGGCGCGGGGGCCCGCGGGGCGGGGACGTCGGCGGGGGCTTCGGCGGGGGTTTCGGGGGTGCGCGGGCCGTTCGCGCTCGTCCGGTCGGGGGCGGCGCCGGCTTCGGGGCGGGGCGGGGCGACGGGGGGCGGGATGGCGTGCTCGGGCGTCGCCTCGGGGTGGGGGTGCGCGGCGTCGGGGCCGGGGGGCGCCTGGCCGGCGGTGGCGGTGGCGAACGCCCGTACGGGGGTGACCGGGGTGGGCTCGGAGGGGGTCTCGGAGAGGGGCCGTGTGGGCAGGGCGGGGGGCCGTGCGGCCGGGTCGGCCGGTGGGGCGGATGCCGGGGGTGACGGTGGGGGTGGGGGGGCCGTCGGGGTGATGTTCAGGTCGGGGGTGTCCGCCTCCGGGACGGTGTCCGCCTGTGCGAGGCGGTGCAGCAGGGCGGCGTACGCCTCGCGCTTGCGCCCGCGCGGCTCGGTGCGGCCCGTCTCCCAGGAGCGGGCGGTCGCCGGGGTGACGCCCGCGGCCGCCGCCACCTCCTCATGGGTCAGCTCGGCCGCTTCGCGCAGCCTGCGGCGTTCCTTGGGGGACGGCAGGCCCAGCTCCGAGCCGGAGGCCGTCTCGACGCCTTGTGTCATGCCACACTCCCCGCGACCCGGCAGTCCTGGGCGAAAAAGTACATAAACGTATATTGAGCGACACCACGGGCATTCGCCTGTTACCCGCCCATAGCGCGTGTCGTTGGCACCATGGCGGGGTGACCCAAGTGACCGAACGCGGGACCTCGTTGCCGACGGCCCCGCAAGCCGCCGCGCGACGGCGTTCGCCCGCCGCCGCCGCGTGCGTGCTGGGCGGTGCCGTGGCCGCCGGACTGGGGCTCGGCTTCCTGGCCGTGCTCGTGATCGTGCTGTGGATCAGCTCGCCGTACCCGGACAGCGGCCCGGGCGGTGCCCTGCACCTGGCCGCCGGGCTGTGGCTGATGGCCCACGGGACGGAACTCGTCCGCTACGAGACCCTCTCCGGCGTGCCCGCACCCGTCGGCCTGACCCCGTTGCTGCTGGTGGCGCTGCCGGTGCTGCTGATGCGGCGGGCGGCGCGGCTCGGCAGTGTGCCGGGCGACGGCGCCGGGGTGGGGGAGGAGCCGGAGGAGGTACTGCCGGCCTCGGTGGTGTTCTCCGCCGTGACCTGCGGCTACCTGGCCGTCGGGGCGCTGGCCACGGCGTACGCGGCGGGCGGGCCGATGCCCGCCGACCCGCTCAGCGCGGCCTGGCACGTACCGCTGGTGGCGGTGGTGGCCGGGGCCGCCGGGGTGTGGTCGGCGAAGGGGAGGCCGTCGGCGACGCTGCCGGAGTGGATTCCGGGGGGCGTACGGAGGCACTTCGCGCGCCCGCGTTACGCGCTGGCGCTGCGGTCGGGCGCGGCCGGGGTCCTCGTACTGCTGGGCGGCGGCGCGCTGCTCGTCGGCGCCTCGCTGGTGTGGCACGGGGCGGAGACGCGGGCCTCGTTCCTGTCGCTGACCGGGGTGTGGTCGGGGCGCTTCGCGGTGCTGCTGCTCGCGGCGGCGCTGCTGCCGAACGCCATGGTGTGGGGCGCGGCGTACGGGCTGGGCCCCGGGTTCGTGGTGGGGGCCGGGGTGACGGCGACGCCGCTCGGCTTCGCGGGGGCGCCGGCCCTGCCGAGGTTCCCGCTGCTGGCGGCGCTGCCGCCGGCGGGGCCGGGTACGCCGGTCACCTGGGCGGCGGCCGGGGTGCCGGTGGTGGCCGGGCTGCTGGTGGGGTGGTTCGCGGTGCGCAGGGCGCGGGAGGTGTCGGCGGGGGAGACGGCGCTGACGGCGGCGCTGGGGGCGGTGGTGTGCGGGCTGGGGATGGCCGGGCTGGCGGCGGCTTCGGCGGGGCCGCTGGGGTCGCGGGCGCTGGCCGGGTTCGGGCCCGTGTGGTGGGCGGTGGGGGGCGCGGCGGCGGGGTGGACGCTGGTGCTGGGGGTGCCGGTGGCGGTGGGGGTGCAGGTGTGGCGGACGCGGCCGGCCGTTGGGGGGGCCGGGGAGGATGCGTGGCACGACTCGGGGGTGCGGGAGTTGAGGTGGGCGGCGCTGCGGGAGGCGGCCCGCCCTGTGGCTCCGCCGGTGCTGGTGGGGGGTGCTCCGCCCGAGCCGGTGGCTCCGCCGGTCCTGGTCGGGGTGCCGCCCGAGCCGGTGGCTCCGCCGGTGTTGGTGGGGGTGCCGCCCGAGCCGGTGGCTCCGCCGGTGTTGGTGGGGGTGCCGCCGAAGCCGATGCTGCCGCCGGTGGCGGGGGCGCGGGTGCTGTCCCGGCGGCGGCCCCTGCCCTGATCCTGGGGCCCCGCCCCAGACCCCGCGCCTCAAACGCCGGCGGGGCTGAGTTGTGCCGGCGTGGTCGGGTCGCTGCCGCGCCGTTGCCGGGGGCCAGCCCCCGGACCCCCGCGCCTCAAACGCCGGCGAGGCTGGATTGCCCGGCGGGACTGGCTTGGCCGGTGGGGGGTCAGCGTTGGACCTTCAGGACTTCGCCGATCACGTTGTCCGGGAGGAGGTTGTTGCACTGGAGTTCCGCGGTGCGGGTGAGGGCGTCGTCGCGGCAGACGTAGAAGTCCTTGTACGCGAGTTGCAGGGCGTACGAGCTCGCCGCCAGGAGCAGCGCCAGGGACGCCGTGACCAGGCCGCTGATCGCCGCCGTGCGCTGCGGGCGGGCCGCCGGGCCCAGGGCGGACAGGCCGCCGGGGCGGGGCGGGGTGCCCGTCGTGGGGTCGGCGGCGGTCGCGGGGCGGCCGCGCAGGGCGCTGATGCCCCAGTACATCGCGAGCGTGCCCAGCAGCAGCCCCACCGAGGGGATCCCGAAGATCCCGAAGAAGAAGCCCCACATGCCCGCCAGCAGCGCGTACCGCGCGCGCCGCTGGAGCGGGTCCGTCGGGTCCCACCGGGCCGGCCCGCCGGGGCCGCCGGGGTCCGAGGGGCCCTGGCCGGAGCCGGGGCCGCCGCCCTCGTGCGGCCGCTGCGGCTGCCGGGGCTCCCACAGCTGGTCGGGCCGGCCCTCCGGCGGCGCCGCGAAGGGGTTGTCGTCGGTCGAGGGGTCGGGCTGACGGCGGTCCGGCATCGAGTGCGTTACTTCCCCTGTGTCGTGGGCCGGGCGCGCGCCCGGCGTGCGGTGTACGCCTGACGCTACCGCCCACCCGTCCCCCCGTCCCTCGGGGGCGGTCCGGTGTGCCGGTATCGTTGCAGGCGGTCGGTGGCTTCGTATGGTTCCCCGTATATCGGTACCCCGAAGTTTCGTATGACCACACAAGACGAATGACGGCATTCCCGTAAGAAAGGGCCCCCCATGCCCGCCTCCCGCCTGGTCGTGCTGGTCTCCGGCTCCGGCACCAACCTCCAGGCCCTGCTCGACGCCATCGACGCGCACTCCGGCGGGGCCGGGGGCTTCGGCGCCGAGGTCGTCGCCGTCGGGGCCGACCGCGAGAACATCGCGGGGCTCGACCGGGCACGGAAGGCGGGGATCCCCACTTTCGTGTGCCCGGTCAAGGGCTACGGGAGCCGTGAGGAGTGGGACGCGGCCCTGACGGAGGCCACCGACGCCCACGCGCCGGACCTCGTCGTCTCCGCCGGCTTCATGAAGATCGTCGGCAAGCGCTTCATCGACCGCTTCGGCGGTCGCTTCATCAACACCCACCCCGCCCTCCTCCCGGCCTTCCCCGGCGCGCACGGGGTGCGCGACGCCCTCGCGTACGGGGCGAAGGTCACCGGCTGCACCGTCCACTTCGTGGACAGCGGCGTGGACACCGGTCCGATCATCGCCCAGGGTGTCGTCGAGATCCGGGACGGCGAGGACGAAGCCGCTCTCCATGAGCGCATCAAGGAAGTCGAGCGCCAGCTGCTCGTCGACGTCGTGGGGCGCCTGGCCCGGCACGGCTACCGCATTGAGGGACGAAAGGTAACGATCCAGTGACCGCCGCAGAGACCGTAGCGAGCACCGACCCGACCACCACGCAGCGGCCGATCCGGCGTGCGCTCGTCAGCGTCTACGACAAGACGGGACTGGAAGAGCTGGCGCGCGGTCTGCACGAGGCGGGCGTCGCGCTCGTCTCCACCGGCTCCACCGCCTCGAAGATCGCCGCGGCCGGGGTGCCCGTCACCAAGGTCGAGGAGCTGACCGGCTTCCCCGAGTGCCTCGACGGGCGCGTCAAGACCCTCCACCCGCGCGTGCACGCCGGCATCCTCGCCGACCTGCGCCTGGAGGACCACCGCAACCAGCTCGCCGAGCTGGGCGTCGAGCCCTTCGACCTGGTGATCGTCAACCTGTACCCGTTCCGGGAGACCGTCGACTCCGGCGCCACCCCCGACGAGTGCGTCGAGCAAATCGACATCGGCGGCCCCTCGATGGTCCGCGCCGCCGCCAAGAACCACCCGTCGGTCGCGGTCGTCACCAGCCCCGCCCGCTACGCCGACGTCCTCGCGGCGGCCCGGGGCGGCGGCTTCGACCTGAGCGCCCGCAAGCGGCTCGCGGCCGAGGCCTTCCAGCACACCGCCGCCTACGACGTGGCCGTCGCGACCTGGTTCACCAACGTGTACGCGCCCGAGTCCGGTGACGCGCCGCTGCCCGAGTTCCTCGCGGGCTCCTGGGAGCGCAAGTCCGCCCTGCGCTACGGCGAGAACCCGCACCAGGCCGCCGCGCTGTACACGGACGGCCGGCCGGGCGGGCTCGCCAACGCCGAGCAGCTGCACGGCAAGGAGATGTCCTTCAACAACTACGTGGACACCGAGGCCGCCCGCCGGGCCGCCTACGACCACGACGAGCCCTGCGTCGCGATCATCAAGCACGCCAACCCGTGCGGGATCGCCGTGGACACCGACATCGCCGCCGCGCACCGCAAGGCGCACGCCTGCGACCCGCTGTCGGCCTTCGGCGGCGTGATCGCCGTCAACCGCCCGGTGACCGTCGCGCTCGCCGAGCAGGTCGCCGAGATCTTCACCGAGGTCATCGCCGCGCCCGGGTACGAGGAGGGGGCGGTCGAGGTCCTCGCCAAGAAGAAGAACATCCGCGTCCTGAAGGTGGACGGAACCCCGCACCAGGCGGGTGACCTCAAGCCGATCAGCGGCGGTGTGCTGCTCCAGCAGTCGGACACGTTCGACAAGGAGCGGGGCGGCGCCGAGGGCGACGACCCGGCGAACTGGACGCTGGCGACCGGTGACGCGCTGTCCGCCGCCGAACTGGCCGAGCTGGCCTTCGCGTGGAAGGCCTGCCGGGCCGTCAAGTCCAACGCGATCCTGCTGGCCAAGGACGGCGCCTCCGTCGGCGTGGGCATGGGCCAGGTCAACCGCGTGGACTCGGCGAAGCTGGCCGTCGAGCGGGCGGGCGCCGAGCGCGCGCGGGGCTCGTACGCGGCCTCGGACGCGTTCTTCCCGTTCCCGGACGGGCTGGAGATCCTCACGGCGGCGGGCATCAAGGCCGTGGTCCAGCCGGGCGGTTCGGTCCGTGACGAGCAGGTCGTCGAGGCGGCCCGGAAGGCGGGCGTGACCATGTACTTCACCGGCACCCGCCACTTCTTCCACTGACGGACCCGGAACAGACCGAAGGCCGCGCCCCCGCACTGCGGGGACGCGGCCTTCGGGCGTTCGAGCGGTGAACGCCGTGAGAGCTGGGAACGCGGAGACGGTTACTTCGTCTTGACGACGAGGGTGCCGGCGGCGCGGTCGTGCCAGCCCTGGAGCTTGCCCGAGTTGTCGAAGAACGGGGACAGGTAGACCAGGACGGCGCCGATGTAGCAGAGGAACGCGCCGACGATCGGGATGATCCAGCGGATGAAGCCGCCGCCCAGACCCGGGTTCTGGCCGGTGTTCTCCTTGACGACCTTCAGGCCGAGCGCCATCTTGCCGAGGGTCGCGCCGAGGAAGGCGATCATCAGCCACTCGTAGAGCAGGGTGATCAGGAAGAACAGCAGCATCATGCCGAGGAAGGTCATGATGATGCCGCCGGCGGCCGCGTTGGCGTCGTCCACGCAGGACGAGTACGCCGAGGACATCGGGTCCATGCCGGAGCAGTCGCTGATGGACTTCGAGGCGCCGAAGACGCTCGCGACGCCGATGGCGCTGAGGATGGCGTAGAGGATGCCGATGGCGACGCCGTCGATGAGGCGCGCGCCGAACCGGCGGCCCATCGTGGCGATCTGGACGGTGCCGAGGCCCGCGACGTTGATGTAGCCGTTGTTCGCCTGCAGCGTGCCCGCCTGGGGCGGGACGGCGCCGTACGGCGGCTGACCCGGCTGCTGCGGGTATCCGTAACCGGCCTGCGGGGGAACGCCCTGCGGGGCCTGCTGCGGGTAGCCGTAGCCGGGCTGGCCCTGCGGGGCCGGCGGCTGCTGCTGCCCGTACGGGTTGTTCGGGTCGCCGAAGCTCATCTGGGTCTTTCCTCCGTGAAGTGCGGGGACGCACGGCACGCACGGAGGACTTCGCTTTCTGCGGTACGCCCCCCGGCACTGCCCGCGGCACTCATTGCGATCGTGTTGCCGACCGTCATCGTGGTGGTCCCGTACCGGCCTTGTCCAGCCAGTTGCGAGGCTGGGGCGGACTTGTTGTGCAAGTGCAATGAAGTACGCCGTCCAGGTTCCGCCCGACTGGAACCGGGACCGCTCCATCCGGGAGGATGGGGCGCATGACCGCCCAGATTCTCGATGGCAAGGCCACCGCAGCCGCGATCAAGTCCGAACTGACCGCCCGAGTGGCGGCGCTGAAGGCCCGGGGCATCACCCCCGGCCTCGGCACCCTGCTGGTCGGCGACGATCCGGGCAGCCGCTGGTACGTCAACGGCAAGCACAAGGACTGTGCCGAGGTCGGCATCGGCTCCATCCAGCGCGAACTGCCCGCGACGGCCTCCCAGGAGGACATCGAGGCGGTCGTGCGGGAGCTGAACGCCGACCCGGACTGCACCGGGTACATCGTGCAACTCCCGCTCCCCAAGGGCATCGACACCAACCGCGTCCTCGAACTGATGGATCCGGCCAAGGACGCCGACGGACTGCACCCCATGTCCCTCGGCCGGCTGGTGCTGAACGAGCCGGGCCCGCTGCCCTGCACCCCGTACGGCATCGTCGAGCTGCTGCGCCACCACGGGGTCGAGCTGAACGGCGCACACGTCGTGGTCCTCGGACGCGGCATCACCGTCGGCCGGTCCATCGGACTGCTGCTGACCCGCAAGTCGGAGAACGCGACGGTCACCCTGTGCCACACCGGTACGCGCAACCTTTCCGGGCTGCTGCGCCAGGCGGACGTCATCGTGGCGGCGGCGGGCGTGCCGCACCTGGTGAAGCCGGAGGACGTGAAGGCCGGCGCGGCCGTGCTCGACGTCGGCGTCAGCCGCGACGAGAACGGGAAGATCGTCGGGGACGTGCACCCGGGCGTCGCCGAGGTGGCGGGCTGGATCTCCCCGAACCCGGGCGGGGTCGGCCCGATGACGCGCGCGCAGCTGCTGGTGAACGTCGTCGAGGCGGCGGAGCGGATCCCCAGTGCGGGCTGAGCACGACGCGGAGCCGCCGGCCGCGGGCGCGGACTCCGGGGCGTCGCAGTCCGCGCAGCCCCCGGCCGACGTCCCGGCTGTCGCCCCCGCCGACGAGCCGAAGGCCGGGGCGAAGTCGCGGCGGTTCCCCTCCGTCACCCAGGACACCGCCCGCCCCGAGGGCGGCGGCCGGGCCGCGCCCCGGGACGCCCCCGCGCCGGCCCGCCAGTGGCCGGTGCTCAGCGTCCTCGCCGCCACCGCCGTCGGGCTCCTGTCCACGGCGACGAGCCATCCCCGGTTCGGCTGCCTGCTGATCGGCGCCGCCCTCATCGCGGCCGCCGTCATGCGGCGGGTCCTGCCCTCCGTGGGCATGCTCGCGGTGCGTTCCCGGTTCACGGACATGCTCACGTACGGGCTGCTCGGCGTCTCTATCACGCTGCTCGCGCTGATGGTGGAGCCCAAACCGTGGCTGGAGCTGCCGTTCCTGGAGACCGCGGTCCGCTTCACCGTGCGGTGACGTCTTCACCGTTCGCTGACGTCAGCGCCGACACCACCGGCCGCGCCTCCGTCCGGGCGATGCGCAAGGGGCCTGAAAGCCGTCCCGGCCTTCGATCCGGGGGGTCCGTGTGCCATGGACCACACGGACCCGGGGGTGCGCCACCTCGCGGGTCGGATAGCCTGACGGCGGATGTCTCTTCACGTCAAGATTCGCCAGGACAGGGGAGCGGCGTCCACCCCCATCGGGGACCCAGCACATGGGGCGGGGACGCCCCACCGCCAGCTGTCTAACGGAGAAGGCCATGACCCGCACTCCCGTGAATGTCACCGTGACCGGCGCTGCCGGCCAGATCGGCTACGCGCTGCTCTTCCGCATCGCCTCCGGCCACCTGCTCGGCGCGGACGTGCCGGTCAAGCTCCGCCTCCTGGAGATCCCGCAGGGGATGAAGGCCGCCGAGGGCACCGCCATGGAGCTCGACGACTGCGCCTTCCCGCTGCTGCGCGGCATCGACATCTTCGATGACCCGAACCAGGGCTTCGCCGGCGCCAACGTCGCGCTGCTCGTGGGCGCCCGCCCGCGCACCAAGGGCATGGAGCGCGGCGACCTGCTCTCCGCCAACGGCGGCATCTTCAAGCCGCAGGGCAAGGCCATCAACGACCACGCCGCGGACGACATCAAGGTCCTCGTCGTCGGCAACCCGGCCAACACCAACGCGCTCATCGCGCAGGCCGCCGCCCCGGACGTACCGGCCGAGCGCTTCACCGCGATGACCCGCCTGGACCACAACCGCGCGATCTCGCAGCTGGCCGCCAAGACCGGCGCCGCCGTCTCCGACATCAAGCGCCTCACCATCTGGGGCAACCACTCGGCGACCCAGTACCCGGACATCTTCCACGCGGAGATCGCCGGCAAGAACGCCGCCGAGGTCGTGTCCGACGAGCAGTGGCTCGCCGACACCTTCATCCCGACCGTCGCCAAGCGCGGCGCCGCGATCATCGAGGCGCGCGGCGCGTCCTCGGCCGCCTCGGCCGCCAACGCCGCCATCGACCACGTGCACACCTGGGTCAACGGCACCGCCGCGGGCGACTGGACCTCCATGGGCATCCCGTCGGACGGCTCCTACGGCGTCCCGGAGGGCATCATCTCCTCCTTCCCCGTCACCACCAAGGACGGCAAGTACGAGATCGTCCAGGGCCTGGACATCAACGAGTTCTCCCGTGCGCGCATCGACGCGTCCGTGGCGGAGCTCGTCGAGGAGCGCGACGCGGTGCGCGAGCTCGGCCTCATCTGATCTGATCGTCTGACCTGTACAGACGCCGCAACGCCCCGGCCAAACCAGGCCGGGGCGTTTTGGCGCGTTTTCACCTGTCGGCGCGTGTAGGCGCAAAATAAGGTCGGCCGGTGACCGACCACCTGATCCCCCCTCAGTCCGGCACCGGCGGTGTCGGGGCGAGCCAACGGGCCGGCCGCCCGCCCGTGCACCCCGCCGTCAGCGAGGCCGGCCGGCTCCTGTGCGCCGGCACCTATCTCGACGCCGCGTACCGCGACCGGGTGATCGACGAACTGTTCGTGCACGAGGAGCGGATCGCCGCCCCCTCCTACGGATTCGACGCCGCCCGGGTCCTCGCCCACGCGCTGCGCGCCCGCCGCTTCGAACTGGCCTGGGCCGGCGGCGTCCTCGGGGCCTGGTTCGTCGGCTCGCTGCTGACCGGCGGTCTGCTCGCGCTGCTGCTGTATCCCTTCCTGCTGCTCAGCCTGGCCCGCTGGCTCCGGGCCCGCGGGAGCGTGCCGCTGCGCCTCCTGGGCGTGCTGGTCCGGATCGTCGCGTGGTGGACGTTCGCCGTCATCCTGCTGGGCGTCCTGGTGGTGGTGGGCGGCTCGCTCGGCGACTCCCTCTCCTTCTTCTCCCTGGGCGTCGACGACCTCGTCTCCCCCGGCTACGGAGGCGGCTTCGGCGGCGATCCGTACGGTTACCCGCGCGAGGACTCCGGTCCGCCCGCGGCCGTGTGGCTGAGCCCCCTCGTCTTCGCCGCCATCGTCGCCGTCGTCGCGTTCCAGCGCGGACACGCCGCCCGCATCGTCGCCACCGAACTCTCCCCCGCCCGGTACGCCGACACCGTGAACGACGACGCCGAGGCCTCGCCGAGTCCGCGTTTCGCCCGGGTGCGTACCCGTATCCGGGCCGAACAGCACGCCCCGCTGATCATGTACGACGTCAACAGCCCCTTCACCGGGGCCGGGGAGCCGTTCCGGCCCTGGCAGCTGTCCGTCGAACTGCGTCCGCGCGAGGACCTCGGCGCGGGCCGGGAGCCGCGTCCCCTGACCAACGCCCACATGGTGGAGCGCGTCGTGCCGTTCCTGGAGGCCCTGCGCGTACCGTCCCACCACGGCTCCCCGCAGGCCGAGGCCGCCGTCCTGGACCGGCTGCGCGAACTGGTCGTCGACGAGTGCGTCTTCCTCCCGGCCGGCGGCCTGCCCCACCGGGACGCGGCCCCGCTGACCCCGTGGGACTTCGCCGAGCACCGCGGCGGGGCCATCGAGGAGGGCGGGGAGCGGCGCCGGCACTTCCTGCGCGTCCGGGTCGGCGGCTGGGACGAGAACCTCGTCGTCAGCGTCTTCGTACGGGTCCACACCCAGGGCCGCATGCTGATGCTGGAAGTGGCCCCGCACGTGCTGCTCCCCGTACGGACGGACTTTCAGCGGGCCGATGCGGACGCGCACCGGCTGCTGGCGAACAACTGGTTCGGCAAGGCCGTCGGAGCGCTCGCCGCGACGCCCCGTTCCTTCACCGGCGCCCTCGCCACCCTCGGCCGGGGCGTCGCGAGCTGGTGGCGGATCGCCACCGGCGGCCACGGCGGGGCGCGCCCCGAGGGGCCGGGGCTGTCGGTGCGGGAACTCGCCGCGCAGGACGAGGGCTCGCTCTTCCACCTCATGGACCTGGACCGGTACCTGAAAACCATTCAGGACCGGATCGTCGGAGGCATTACCGTCGCCCTGCACGAAGCGGGCTGGCACACCGAGGAGTTCGCGCAGCGCGCGGTCCACGTCGCGGAGGGCGGCGTGTTCATCCAGTCGGTGAACGACAGCGCGTTCAGCGTCGGCGGCAGCGGGCACCACAACACGGCCGGCGGTGGCGGCAGGAGCCGGAGCGGGAGCAGGAGCGGTGGGAGGAAGAGTGGTGGCAAGTAACGGCGAGGAGCCCTCGGTCCACATCGGCGGGATCAGCGGGAGCGCCTTCAGCATCGGCGGGTCCGGACACACCAACACCGTCCACCACGGCGGTACGGGGACCCCCGCGCCCGGGGCCGCGGAGCTGCTGGAGGCGGTGCTCGAACTGCGCGCCGCGCTGGTGCGGCTGCCGCGCGGCGAGGACCGGTCGGCGCTCGACGCCGAACTGGACGGGGCCGCGGCGGAACTGGAGGAGGCCGACGCGATCCGGCCGGGCGTGGCCGCGCGGTTGCGCGGGGCGCTGGAGCGGTGGGCTCCGCTGGTGGAGTCGGTGAGCGCGGCCACTGCCCTGGCCGGGCTGCTCACGTCGCTGGGGGGCTGACCGGTGGCCGACGCCAAGGGCGCCCCGTGGTGGAACCCGGGCGCGCAGCGGTGGGAGTGGGGCGGGGCGCCGGGGCCGGAGTCGGAGTCGGGGCCGGCCGTGGCTCCGGAGCCGGCCGTGGCTCCGGGGCCGGTCGCTGGGCCGGTCGCGACCCCCGAGCCGGCGCCGGGGCCGACCCCCGAGCCGGTCCCGGAACCGGTGGTGGAGCCGGGGCCGGTCGTGGCTCCGGAGCCGGTCGTGGCTCCGGAGCCGGGGGTGCCGCCGGTGCCGCCCGCACCCCCGGCCGGGCCGCCGGTCGGCCCCGAGCCTGGTGTGGGCCCCGGTCCGGCGGTCGGCTCCGGTACGCCGCCCGGCCCCGGGCCTGCGGCTGGTGCCGGGCCTGCGGCCGGTCCCGGTGCGGCGGGTGGTGCCGTGGCGCCCTGGTGGGAGGGGCCCGTGGCGCCCCGAGGGCCCGGGGTGCTGCCGCCGTTGCCGCCCGTGCCGCCGGGGCCGCCCGGGTACGGGCCGTGGGAGGAGCCGTCGGCCGCGCCCGTGCCCTCGTACGCCCCGGCGGGGCCCGGCGGGTTCGGGCCGTGGCGGATGCCGCTGCTGGTGGGGCTGGTGGCGGCGGCCGTGGGCGGCTCCGCCGTGGCGGCGTGGATGCTGCTGGGCGGCCGGGACGACCCCGGCGCGGACGCCCGCCCGCCCGCCGCGTCGGCCCCCTCGCGGGAGCCGACCCCGGGGCCCACGGGTTCCCGTACGCCCACCGGCGCCCCCTCGGACAGCGCGAGCCCGAGCGCTTCGGCCAGCCCGTCGGGCGGGGCCGGTGCGGGCTACACGGTGGTGCGCGACGAGAGCGGCGGCTTCTCGGTCGCCGTCCCCGACGGCTGGCAGCCCAGCCACGACGAGACCGGCAGCGGCGCCTTCTACCGGCCGCCCGGTGACCGCAGCGCCCTGCTCCAGATCTTCCGGGTCACCGAGGACGCCGGCACCGGTTCCTGCGAACTGCTGCGGCTGTCCTCGGAGCGCCTGGCCGCCGGCACCTCCGGCTACCGGCAGCTCTCGCTCGACCGGCCGGCGGCCGACGCCTGCGAGCTGGTCTACGCGTACGACAGCCCCGAGTCGCACGGCCGCCGCCAGGGCATGGAGCGGATCATCAGCACACCCGACGGCGGCCGGTGGGCCCTGCTCGCGGCCGGACCGGCCACGGACACGGTGACGACGCGCGCGCACCTGACGGCGGCGCTGGACTCGTTCCGGCCGCGCTGAGCGGAGCCCCCGGAGGCCGGGGTCAGGCGTTCTTGTACATGCCCGGCGTGTAATGGCCCGGGACGAGGCGGGTGGTGACGGCGATCCGGTTCCAGACGTTGATCGTCGTGATCACGGCGATCAGCTGGGCCAGTTCCGTCTCCTCGAAGTGCGCGGCGGCCCTGGCGTACACCTCGTCCGGGACGAAGCCGTCCGTCAGGACGGTGACGGCCTCGGTCAGTTCGATCGCCGCCACCTCCTTCTCCGTGTAGAAGTGCCGCGACTCCTCCCACGCGCTGAGCTGCACGATCCGCTCGACGCTCTCGCCCTGCGCGAGCGCGTCCTTCGTGTGCATGTCGAGGCAGAACGCGCAGTGGTTGAGCTGCGAGGCGCGGATCTTGACCAGCTCGACCAGGACCGGGTCCAGGCCCTTGGTGGAGGCGATCTCCATGGCGTAGACGGCCTTGTAGAACTGGGGCGCCAGCTGGGCCAGCTGCATGCGGGGCGGGTGCTCGGCGGCGAGTCCGGTGCTCTTCGTGTCGTGGGTCATGGCTCCACCGTACGGAGCGTGCGGCCCGCGGATATGGTCCATGTCCATGACGGGATCTTGGGCCACTTTCGGAGCCGACCTGCACCTGGACGTCTCGGCGGCGGTGCGCGGCGGGCGCGGTCTGCGGGCCGCGCTGACGGAGGCACTGCGGGAGGCGGCACGCGGGGGGCGGCTGGCGCCGGGGACGCGGCTGCCGTCGTCCCGGTCCTTCGCCGCCGACCTGGGGATCGCCCGCAACACCGTCGCCGAGGCGTACGCGGAACTCGTCGCGGAGGGCTGGCTGACCGCCCGGCAGGGTTCCGGGACCCGGGTCGCGGAGCGGGCCCGGCCGCGGCGGCCGGCGGGCGCGGCCCCGGTACGCCGTCCGGCCCGGCGGGGGCCCTCGTACAGCCTGGTGCCCGGCTCCCCGGACCTCGGCGCCTTTCCCCGGGCGGCGTGGCTGGCGGCGGCCCGGCGGGCGGTCACCGACGCGCCGAACGACGCCTTCGGCTACCCCGCGGACCCGCGCGGGCGGGTGGAGCTGCGCGAGGCCCTCGCCGGGTACCTGGCGCGGGCCCGCGGCGTGTACGCGGATCCCGACCGGATCGTGCTGTGCGGGGGCTTCGCGGACGGGCTGACGCTGCTCGGACACGTGCTGCGGGCGCGCCGGGTGCGGGAGGTGGCGGTGGAGGGGTACAGCCTCGGCATCCACCGCGACCTGCTGACCGGTGCCGGGCTGCGGACCCGGCCGCTGTGGGTGGACGCGGACGGGGCCCGCACCCCCGACCTGGCCGGGCTCGGTCCCCGTACGGGGGCGGTACTGCTGACCCCCGCGCACCAGTACCCGACGGGCGGGGCGCTGACCCCCGAGCGGCGGGCGGCGGCGGTGGACTGGGCGCGGACCACCGGCGGCGTGATCCTGGAGGACGACTACGACGGGGAGTTCCGCTACGACCGCCAGAGCGTCGGCGCGCTCCAGGGGCTCGACCCGGACCGGGTGGTGTACCTCGGCACCGCGAGCAAGTCGCTGGCGCCGGGGCTGCGGATGGGGTGGATGGTGCTGCCGCCGGATCTGCTGGAGGAGGTGCTCGCGGTGCGGGGGCGGCTGGCGGGGGGCTCCAGTGCGCTGGACCAGCTGACGCTGGCGGCGTTCCTCGCCTCCGGGGCGTACGACCGGCACGTGCGGGGGATGCGGGTGCGGTACCGGCGGCGGCGGGACGAGCTGGTCGCCGCGGTGGCGGGGAAGGTCCCGGTCTCCGGCATCGCGGCCGGGCTGCACGCCGTGCTGGACCTTCCGGTGGGGGTGGAGCGGGGGCTGGTGCGGGGCGCCGCCTGGCAGGACCTGGCCCTGGAGGGTCTGGCCGGGTACCGCCACCCCGAGTCGGCGATGCCGGTGCGCGAAGCGTTGGTCGTCGGCTACGGGACCCCGTCGGACAGCGCCTGGACCCCCACCCTGACCGCCCTCCTGGCCACCCTCCCCTGACGGCACCCCGCCCGCGCCCGGGCCCCCTGGGGCTCCGCCCCAGACCCCGCGCCTCAAGCGCCGGCGAGGCTGGATTTTGGCTGGACGCTCCGTTCGCCTTGCGCGCCGTTGCCGGGGGCCAGCCCCCGGACCCCCGCGCCTCAA
>NZ_JBVJLO010000019.1:0-166234 GCF_055584685.1 Streptomyces sp. NPDC102258 | reverse complement strand
GGGAACGGTGGAAGGGCGGGTAGGGGACAGCCCCGCGCAGCGGCAACCACCCGCAGGCGATCACTGGCCTCGGCCAGGGGAAGCGGCCCCGCCCGGCAGGCCGACGGACGGAGTCCGGCGCAGCGCAGCGAAGCCGGGGAGGCCCGCCAGGGCCGAGACGTGCGAGCGGCGCGTTCAGAAGACCGAGAGGCCCGTCAGGGTGGTGAAGCGGTCCAAGGCCGCTACGCCCGCTACCGAGTTGCCGTGGGGGTCCAGGCCGGGGCTCCAGACGGCCAGGGTGCAGCGGCCGGGGACGACCGCGATGATGCCGCCGCCGACGCCGCTCTTGCCCGGGAGGCCGACCCGGTAGGCGAACTCCCCCGCGGCGTCGTACGTCCCACAGGTCAGCATCACCGCGTTGATCTGCTTCGCCTCGCTCCGCGTCAGCAGCCGCGACCCGTCCGCCCGCAGCCCGTGCCGCGCCAGGAACCGCCCGGCCAGGGCGAGGTCCGCGCAGCTCATCTCGATCGAGCACTGCCAGAAGTAGTGGTCCAGCAGCGCCGGCACCGGATTGTCCAGGTTCCCGTACGAGGCCATGAAGTGGGCCACCGCCGCGTTCCGGTCGCCGTGCTCGTGCTCCGAGGCGGCCACCTCCGCGTCGAAGCCGAGCTCCGGGTTCCCGCTCTCCTGCCGCAGGAACTCCAGGAGTTCGCTGCTCGCGTCGCCCGTCAGGGTCAGCAGCCGGTCGGTGACGACGAGCGCGCCCGCGTTGATGAAGGGGTTGCGGGGGATGCCGTTCTCGTACTCCAGCTGGACGAGGGAGTTGAACGGGTTGCCGGACGGCTCCCGGCCCACCCGCTCCCACAGGCTGTCGCCGCCCTCCGCCAGGGCCAGCGCCAGCGCGAAGACCTTGGTGACGGACTGCGCGGAGAAGGGGACCCGCCAGCTGCCCGTCCCGTAGACGTTGCCGTCCAGATCCGCGAGGGCCATGCCGAACTGCCCCGGGTCGACGGAGGCCAGCGCCGGGATGTACTCCGCGGGGCGGCCGGTGCCCACGAGCGGGGCGACGTCCGCCGCGATCCGTTCCAGGAGTTCCGGGTAGTCGTAGGGCCGGCACACCGCCATCGGCTACGCCTTGACCCCGCGGTGCAGCGCCACGATGCCGCCGCTCAGGTTCCGCCAGGCGACCTTGCCCCAGCCGGCCTTCCGCAGCAGCGCGGCCAGCGCGGGCTGGTCGGGCCACTCGCGGATGGACTCGGCGAGGTACACGTACGCGTCGGGGTTGGACGACACCGCGCGGGCCACCGGCGGCAGCGCCCGCATCAGGTACTCGGTGTAGAGGGTCCGGAAGGGGCCCCAGGTGGGCTGCGAGAACTCGCAGATCACGACCTGGCCGCCGGGCTTGGTGACCCGGAACAGCTCGCGCAGCGCGGCGTCGGTGTCCTGGACGTTGCGCAGCCCGAAGGAGATCGTCACGGTGTCGAAGGCGTCGTCCTTGAACGGCAGCCTCGTCGCGTCACCGGCCGTCAGGGGCAGCCACGGGTTGCGCTTCTTGCCCTCGCGCAGCATCCCGAGGGAGAAGTCGCAGGGGACGACGTAGGCGCCGGTCGCGGCGAAGGGGAGCGAGGAGGTCGCGGTCCCGGCCGCCAGGTCGAGCACGAGCTGTCCGGGGCGGGCGGCGACCGCCTTGGCGACCTCCTTGCGCCACAGCCGGGCCTGGCCGAGGGAGAGGACGTCGTTGGTGAGGTCGTAGTTGGCGGCCACACCGTCGAACATGGAGGCGACTTCGTGCGGCTGCTTATCCAGGGAAGCCCTTGTCACTGGTGGTGGCCCCTCGGTGCTCGGTGGATCTGCGGTTCGGCGGGTACGGGGCCATCCTCTCAGGCCCCCGGCGCGCCCCGGCCCCCTGCCCCGCCCCCTGCCCCGCCCCCGCCCCGGCCGCCCGCCGGTCCGGCGGGGCCACAGCGGCGCCCGGCACACTGGGAGGACAAGGCGAACAAAGGGTCAGATGATGCCGAGAGGCCAGTCAGTCAGCAGTGTCCGGCGCACGGAGCGGCTACGGAGGTTACGCCGCACCGTCCTGACCACGGGGGCGCTCGCCGTCCTCGGCGTGGTCGCCGCCCACCGGTGCGGCGGCGGGCAGCCCGCTGCCGACGCCCGCCCCCCGGAGCACACCGCCCCGGCCGGGCCCACGGGAGCCTCGCCCGGTTTCACCGCCTCCTCCGTCGGCGGGAAGGCCGTCGGGCAGGGGCCCGCGCTGCGCTGGCGGGTGGAGACGGAGCGGGGCAGCGGGGTGGACCCGGACGCGGCGGCCCGCGCCGTCGAGGCGATCCTCGGGGACCGGCGCGGCTGGATACGCGACCCCGCGAACGGCTTCCGGCTGGCCGGGCGCGGGGAGCCGGTGGACTTCACGGTGAAGATCGCCTCGCCCGCCACCACCGACCGGCTGTGCGAGGTGGTCACCCCCGAGCTCGTCGGGGAGACCAACTGCCGGGTGGGCCACACCGTCGTGGTCAACCTCAAGCGCTGGCAGGAGGGGTCGCCGCAGTTCGCGGGCCCCGTCGCCGAGTACCGGGCGCTGATCGTCAACCACGAGGTGGGCCACGAACTCGGCCACGCGCACGAGACCTGCCCGCACCCCGGCGCCCCCGCCCCGGCGATGATGCAGCAGATCAAGGGCCTGCTCGGCTGCACCCCGAACGCCTGGCCGTACGCGGCGGACGGCACCTACCTGGGCGGCCCGGCCGTCCCCTGAGCCCGGCGCCCCTCAGCGGCGGCGGTGCAGCAGCCGGCCCCCGATGACGGTGGCCACGCACGTGCCCGCGCCCCGCGCCATCAGCTCCGCCGGGTCCGCGACCGCGAACACCGCGAAGCGGGCCGCGGCGCCCGCCTCCAGCACCCCGTGGAAGGCCTCCTCCGGCCGCTCCCGCCCCGCGAACGGATCCGGGGACGGCGTGCCCGCGTACGGCAGCGGCGCCAGCACCGTCAGGCCCGAGCGGACCACGGCGGTGCGCACCGCCGGGCTGGTGAAGTGCCCGGCGACCGCGACCACGCCGCGCGCGAGGAGCTTCTGCGTGCCGCGCCGGGCGCTGTGGCCCCGGCGGGCCTCGGTCAGCCCCAGGGCGTCCAGCGCCGCCCCGGTGACCGGGCCGGCGCCGAGCTCGGCGGCCTCGTCGACGTCGTCGGGGTAGTAGGCGCGCTCCAGCAGCTCGTCCGCGCCGCGCACCAGCAGCCCCGGGGTCAGCAGCCCGGGCCAGCGGCGCACCCGGGCGTGCGGGGCGCCGGCCGCGAGGTCCTCGTACGGGCCGACGCGGAGCAGCCGGTCGCCCTCGACCAGGACCGCGCCGTCCGCGAGCGGCGTGGACCCGGGCCCGGCGAGGAGGAGTCCGGCGGTGTGCAGCGTCGGCATCGCGGGGGTCAGTTCGAGGAGATGAGCTTCAGCTCGGGGTGCGCGGTGCCGCCCTCGATGGCCGTCGAGGAGATGTGCGAGACGACGCGGTCGTCGACCGGGTCGTTCGCCGGGTCCTCGTGCACGACGAGGTGCTCGTACGTCGTCGCGCGCTGCGCGGGGACGCGGCCCGCCTTGCGGATCAGGTCGATGATCTCCTGCCGGTTCGAGCGGTGCTTGGCACCGGCCGAGGAGACGACGTTCTCCTCCAGCATGATCGAACCGAGGTCGTCGGCGCCGTAGTGCAGGGAGAGCTGGCCCGCCTCCTTGCCGACGGTCAGCCAGGAGCCCTGGATGTGGGCGATGTTGTCGAGGAACAGGCGCGCGATGGCGATCATGCGCAGGTACTCGAAGACCGTCGCCTGGGTCCGGCCCTTGAGGTGGTTGTTCTCGGGCTGGTACGTGTACGGGATGAACGCGCGGAAGCCGCCGGTGCGGTCCTGCGTGTCCCGGATCATGGCGATGTGCTCGATGCGCTCGGCGTTGGTCTCGCCGGTGCCCATCAGCATGGTGGAGGTGGACTCCACACCCAGGTTGTGGGCGATCTCCATGATCTCCAGCCAGCGCTCGCCGGACTCCTTGAGCGGGGCGATCGCCTTGCGCGGCCGCGCCGGGAGGAGTTCGGCGCCGGCTCCCGCGAAGGAGTCGAGGCCCGCGGCGTGGATCCGCCGGATGGCCTCCTCCGCCGAGACGCCGGAGATGCGGGCCATGTGGTCGACCTCGGAGGCGCCGAGGGAGTGGATGACCAGCTGGGGGAACGCCTTCTTGATGGCGGAGAAGTGTTCCTCGTAGTACTCCACGCCGTAGTCCGGGTGGTGGCCGCCCTGGAACATGATCTGCGTGCCGCCCAGCTCGACGGTCTCCGCGCAGCGGCGCAGGATGTCGTCGAGGTCGCGGGACCAGCCCTTCTTCGTGTCCTTGGGGGCCGCGTAGAAGGCGCAGAACTTGCACGCCGTAACGCACACGTTGGTGTAGTTGATGTTGCGCTCGATGATGTACGTCGCGATGTGCTCGGTACCGGCGTAGCGCAGCCGGCGCGCGGCGTCGGCGGCCTGGCCGAGCGCGTGCAGCGGGGCGTGGCGGTAGAGGTCGAGGGCCTCTTCCTGGGTGATCCGGCCCCCTGCGGCGGCACGGTCGAGGACAGACTGGAGAGCGGCCTGGTCGGTCACCGGTGCGTCACCTTTCGGCGGTGTGTCAAGGGTCCGGACCGAGCCAGCCTACGCCAGGGGCGCTCGGGGCTCGTCAGGGGCTACGGGTCAGGTCGCCCTCGGGGTTGCCGGCGGCCCGGTCGCCCGAGCGGTAGTGGAGGGTTCCGTTCGCGTTGAGCGTGAAGCGTTCGTCGGCGGAGCCGCTGGAACAGATGCCGGGCGCGGGGTTGGTGCCGCCCGAGGTGTCCAGGACCAGGGAGCGGTCGGTGGCGGAGGCCAGTTTCCAGTCGCCGCCGCAGTCGGTGCCGAGGACGTCCAGGACGGACTTGTCCCGGCCGACGACCTCGCCGACCCGGCCCGCCCTGATGGTGATCTCGAACTGGCTGGGCACGCCCAGGCGGGCGGTGGTGACAGTGCCCTTCCAGGTGCCGGTGAGCTCCGGGGGGACGTCGGTACGGGTCCCCTTGGGCGCGGCCGAGGGGGACTGCGCACCCCCCGGCGGCGCGGGCGGGGAGGCCGGGGCGGAGCCCGCCGGGTCCGGGCCGCCGCTCGCGTGGGGGTTGCCGGAGGCGGCGTCGTGGCCCTGGTCCCGGCCGCCGAGGCCCGGCAGCACGCCCGACGCGAACAGGCCGCCGGACAGCGCCGCCACCAGGGCGGCGGCGCCGAGTACGAGGGTGCAGCTGAAGCGGCGGCCCGCCAGGCTCAGGCTCGCCCGGGGCCCGCCGGGGCCGGTCCGCTGCCCCGGTACGGCGGCGACGCCCGGACCGCCCGCGCCGCCGGCCGGCCCGGTCGGGGGGCCGTACACGCCGTACGGGCCCGCCGGGGCGGAGTACGGAGCCGGCCCCCCGTACGAGGGGTCGGGCGTACCGAAGCCGACGCCCGCCGGCCCGCCGACCGAGGCCTCGGTGAACGGCACCGGCCCGGACGGAGCCTCCGGGAAGCTCCCCCCTGCGGAAGGCGCCTCCGCGTCCGCGTCCAGGTCCAGCAGGGCCACCGCCGCCCGGCTCGCCTCCTCCACCAGCGGCCCCGGCAGCCAGCCCGGGGCGCCCAGCGCGCCGCCGAGGGCCGCCGCGAGGTCCTGCGGGGCGGGGCGGTCGGCGGCCGACTTGGCCAGGCAGGAGGCGATCAGCCCGCGCAGCTCCCCGGGCGGGATCCCGTCCAGCTCCGGCGGCTCGTGCACCACCTTGTAGAGGAGGGTCGCGGAGTTGTCGCCGGTGAAGGGGGGCCGCCCGGTCGCCGCGAAGGCCAGCACCGCGCCCAGCGAGAACACGTCCGAGGCGCCGGTGACGCCCTTGCCGAGGATCTGCTCCGGGGCCATGTAGCCGGGCGAGCCGACCGACACCCCGGTGGAGGTCAGCGAAGCCGTGCCGTCCGTGGCCCGGGCGATCCCGAAGTCGATCAGGCGGGGCCCGTCGAGGGCCAGCATCACGTTGGACGGCTTCACGTCCCGGTGTACGAGTCCCAGCGCGTGCACCGCCACCAGGGCCCGGGCCAGCCCCGCGCCGACGGCCCGCACCGAGGCGCCGGGCAGCGGACCGTGCCCGGCCACCGCCCGGTCCAGCGAGGGCCCCGCCACGTACCCGGTCGCCACCCACGGCACGGCCGCCTCCGGGTCGGCGTCCAGGACGGGCGCGGTCCACTCCCCGCCGACCCGCCGGGCGGCCGCCACCTCGCGGCGGAACCGGGCCCGGAACTCCTCGTCGGCGGCGAAGTGGGGGTGCACGATCTTGACGGCGACGGTCCGGCCGCCCGCGCTGCGCCCGAGGTAGACCCGGCCCATTCCGCCCGCGCCGAGCCGGCCGAGCAGCCGGTACGCGCCGATGACCCGTGGCTCGCCGGCTTCGAGCGGCTGCATCGCGTTCCCCGTCCCCCGAGTTGCTGGTGTCGCCTCGGCACGCAGCACCTTAGGCGCTCGTGCGGGTCAGCGCCGGTCCTCTCCCCAGACCTCGCTCTCGCGCAGGACCGCCAGCGCGAACGCCGGCCGGGGGTCGGGGAGGCCGACCCGGTCCAGGGTGTACCAACGGGGGCCCGGCGAGGGCTGGAAGGCGAGTACGGTCCGCTCCCCGGCCCGCCAGAGCACCGGCTTCGGCCCGGCGCCGCCGTCGTCCTCGGCGCCCAGGCTCAGCAGGCCGTCGACGACGGAGCCCAGCAGCTTCCCCGCGCCGCGCTCCAGCGCCCGCCCGGGTCCGCCGCGCGCCCAGGCCCGGTCGGCGACCGCCGCCGGCTGCCCGGGCCGCTCCAGCCACCAGCCGTGGCGGACCAGCCGCTGGGCCGCCGGGGTCCGGTGGACGGTGCCCAGCTCCCGGCCGGCCGGGTCGGTCACCCGGTAGGGGCCCGCTCCGGGTTCGGGGCCGGCCGCGGTCACCGCGCACAGCGGGCGCAGGCCGGCCTCGTCCTCGCACAGGGCGAACCCCTGCCGGGGCGGGGCCCCGGGGGCCGTGACCACGACGAAGAGCGCGGGCACCATCTCCCCGCCGCGCGGCCGCGGCACCCTGATCGCGTACGGGCCCGCGCCGCGGCGCGCGGCGCGCACCGCGTCGCGCAGCGTGCGCCCGACGGTGAACCGGGTGATCCCTTCCCAGTCCACCGGATCAATGGGTCCGACCGGCCTGTCCCGGTTCCTGCCGAATGCCATCGAGTCCCCCGCCCCTCGTCGCTCGCGCGCCGTTCGTATTCACCGTGCGGGGACGAGAATACGAAAGGGGGAACGAATTCCCGGCAAACGGAACATTCCCCTTACGGCGACGGCCGGAGATCAGCGGAGATCACCGCGATAAACCCGCTCAGTGTCCCGGCGCGGCCACCTTCAGGAGCTCTACGGCGACGTCCGCGGCGTACCCGGTGTCCGGACCCGTACGGCGCGCGAATTCCCGCACGCCGGCCAGCTGCTCGGGCCCGAAGCGGAAGTCGAGGGTGGTGAAGTAACGCTCCAGCAGCTCGGCGTCGAAGGCCTCCCAGCGGGCCGCCTGGTCGGCGACCTTCGTGACTTCCTCCAAGGAGAGGTCACGGGAGGCGAGGAACGCCTCGTGGGCCTCGTGGACCACCTGCGGCTCACGGGCCAGGTAGTCCTTGCGGGCGGCCCAGACGGCGAAGACGAACGGCAGTCCCGTCCAGTCCTTCCACATCTGCCCGAGGTCGTGCACGGTCAGGCCGAGGCGGGGGGCGTCGTGCAGCGAGGCGCGCAGCGCGGCGTCGCCGATCAAGACCGCCGCTTCGGCCTCCTGCATCATGAGCCCCAGGTCAGGGGGGCAGGTGTAGTAGTCGGGCCGGACTCCGTACTGCTCGGAGAGCAGCAGCTGGGCCAGGCGTACGGAGGTGCGGGAAGTCGACCCGAGGGCGACCCGGGCGCCGTCCAGCTGCTCCAGCGGGACCTGCGAGACGATCACGCAGGACATGACGGGGCCGTCGCAGCCGACCGCGAGGTCGGGGAAGGCGACGAGCTGATCGGCGTTGCGGAGGAACTCCACGAGGGTGATCGGGGCGATGTCCAGCTCACCCCGTACGAGGCGCTCGCTGAGCTTCTCGGGGGTGTCCTTGGTCAGCTCCATGTCCAGCAGCGTGCCGGTTCTGGCCAGCCCCCAGTAGAGCGGCAGGCAGTTCAGGAACTGGATGTGGCCGACGCGGGGCCGGCTGCGATAGACGTCCACATCGCGAGACTAGCCCCCGGCGTTCCGTCAGCGATCAGCCGGGTCTCAAACGTCCGAGTGACGTGATCTTTCCCTCTGGTCTCGCCCCGAGGGTGCGTGCTAGGCTCGTCGCAAGTTGCAGTTTGGTTTCCCTTGCAGTACGAGGCCTGCGGAGCATGTAACCCGCAGGCTTTTGTAGTTTTCAGACTTCTTAGCAGGTTCTGGAGCAGGGCGACCCTTTGGCCCATAGGAGGGCTCATGGCTACCGGAACCGTGAAGTGGTTCAACGCTGAAAAGGGCTTCGGCTTCATCGCCCAGGACGGCGGCGGCCCGGATGTCTTCGTCCACTACTCCGCGATCAACGCCTCTGGCTTCCGCTCCCTGGAGGAGAACCAGCAGGTGAACTTCGACGTCACGCAGGGTCCGAAGGGCCCGCAGGCGGAGAACGTCACCCCGGCCTAGTCGCCTGGCCGACCGGATCGCGGTTGGAATCAGCAGTACCCAAGGGGCCCTGTCCCCTCCGTGCGAGCGGAGGGGACGGGGCCCCTGCCTTTGTCCTCCGGCGGTTCGCCGGGGAACGCACAGTGGCCCGGTCACCTCGCGGTGACCGGGCCACTGTGCGTTCGTGCGGGGCTGCCGCTACGACTTGGCCGGAGGGGCCGTGATCTTGAGGTCCAGGACGAGTTCCGCGCCGTCCGGGGTGGTCAGGCGGAGGTGGTACGTGCCCTCGGGGGCGTCCGTGGTGAGGAGGTCCGGGAGGGTGAGCTTGCCGTCGGCGGAGGTCTTGGGGAGCTCCAGGGTGTAGAGCTTCGCGGCGTCCTTGCCCGCGAAGTACGGGCCCTTCGTCGCCGGGACCCACGCGCCCGGCTTGCCCTCGACCAGCGTGGCCGTCACCCGCGCGCCCGCCACGGGCTCGTCACCCGCCGCGGCCCGGAACTCCAGGCCCTTGACGGGGGTTCCGGCTTCGACCGCCACCGGGGCGCCGCCGTCGGTACGGGTGAGCTCCAGCGGCTTCGCCTTCTCGGTGACCTTGCCGGGCAGGGTGACCGAGAACTGGCCCTTGGAGTCGTAGGCCGTCGCCCGGAGGGCGAAGGTGCCCCCCTTGGCGCCCGCCTTGAGGCGGGGCGCGGTGGCGACGCCCTCGGCGTCGGTACGGACGACCACGCTCGGCTCGTCGGCGAAGACGAAGCCCGTGCCGCCGGTGGTGTCCTGCTCGATCGCGAAGACCACGGCCTGCCCGACGGCCGGCTTGCCGTCGCTGAGCAGCGCCTTGAAGCGGACGCCCTCCGCGAACTGGGCGCCGGTCTCGGCCTCCAGCTTCGCGTCGCCGACCCGCTCCAGCTTGGCGAGGGTCGCGGGCGCCGGAGTCGGGGTCGGGGTCGGCGTGGGTGTGGGCGTCGGCTTCGGAGTCGGGGTCGGCGTCGGAGTCGGAGTCGGCTTCGGCGTGGGGGTCGGCTTCGGCGTCGGCGTCGGGCGCGTGGCCGGCGGGTTCGGCGTCGGCACGTGCGGCGCCTGCGGGGTCGGCAGGCTCGGCGTGGGCGGCGTCGGGTAGGTGCCGACGGGCGGGTTCGGGACGCCGGTGGCACCGTCCTGGTACTGGCGCATGTAGCCGAGCACGGTGTTCACGTAGTCGCGCGAGGCGTTGTAGCTCAGGATCGCCTTGTCCAGGTCCGCCGGCAGCGAGAGGTCCTTGTTGCCCGAGCAGAGGTAGAGGCCGGCGCCGAGCGCGGCGTCGTAGATGTTGTTCGCGTCGCGCTGGCCGTCACCGTTGCCGTCGGCCTTCCAGGCCTTCCAGGTGGACGGGATGAACTGGAGCGGGCCGAAGGCGCGGTCGTACTCGGTGTCGCCGTCCCACTCGCCCTTGTCGGTGTCGGTGATCCTCTCGTACCCGTTGCCGTCGAGGCGGGGTCCGCGGATCGGCCGCTCGGTGGTGCCGTCGGCCTTGAGCCCGTAGCCGGAGGCGTGGACGGACTCGACCCGGCCTATGCCCGCGATCAGCGCCCAGGGGAGGTTGCAGTGCGGCAGGGCCGCCTGCACCGCGACCTCGGCCCGCTTGTAGGCGTCGAGGGCGGTCGCGGGGATGCCGGACGCCCCCTCCGCCGCGACCGTGCCACCGGCGGCGGGCGGGACGACGGGGTCCGCGAGCGGGGCCGGCAGGTCGAGCCGGGCGTCGCCGCGGTCGGCCGCCTGCGGGCTGTCCGGGACCGGTTCGGCCTCTCCCGCTCCGGCGACCGGGGTGTTGGTCACGACGGCGGCGGTGGTCAGGCTGGCCGCGAGGGCGGCCGTGCACAAGACCTTGCGCGAGGTGTTGACTACATGACGGTGAAGCGGCTTCACAGTGCGGCGATCCCCCCAAGGCGGCCGGCGAAGGCGTCGGCTGGTCGAGCCGTGATTCTTCTGTCTATCAGGTATTCCGATACGACTCGCCGGTGCCCCTCCACATATGACACACCATTCGTCTCGGCTTCATCCAGTGGTGGCTCAGGATGTCCAACGAGACCCGCGAGTGCCCGGAACGCCCCAATGGCACCTCCCGCAACGGCTCGTGCCCTTTGGGCCCCCGTCGGCAGCACCTGAACACGCCTCCCGGCCTGGTACGTTCGTTCGCCGCTCCCCTGCCCGCACGCACCCGAAGGCCCTTCCATGAGCACTCCCCCCGTCAACCCCTACTCCGGCGCACCGCTCCCGCCCCCGCCGGCCGGAGCCAACCCGTACGCGCAGCAGCCGGCGCCGCAGCAGCAGGCGCAGCAGCCGATGCCCCACCCGCAGTACGCCCAGCACCCCCCGCAGCAGTACCCGCAGCACCCCCAGTACGCCATGGCGCCGCCGGCCGGGTGCCGCCACTGCGGGGCGCCCGAGGCGGCGAACTTCGCGGTGCGGGCACACGTCGGCGTGCTCGTGCTGATGCGCTTCCACCGGCTCGACGGGCCCTTCTGCCGCCGGTGCGGGCGCGCCCTGGTCCGGATCATGACCACGAAGACGCTGTTCCAGGGCTGGTGGAGCCCGCTCTCCCTGGTGCTGTTCACGCCCTTCACGCTGATCTGGAACCTCATCGCCTCGATGAAGTTCGACAAGCTCGACCCCTCGGAGCCCGCCCCCGGCCGCCAACAGCTGGACGAGGGCCCGCCGGTGTACGCCCGGCCGCTGGCCTACGTGGCGATCATCCCGCTGCTCTGGGCGATATGGGTGGTTTCGCACATCATCGCGGACGTGGCGGCCTGACCCCCGGGGGCGGCGACCGCACCCCGCCGCCCCTTCACAAGCCCGGCCCGCACCCCTACCCTGACGCCCCGTCAGTTCCAGTCGCCGGACCGAGCCGCCAGGGGGCGCGCCATGCTGCTGCGAGGGAAGACCGTCATCGTCTCGGGGGTCGGGGCCGGGCTCGGCCACCAGGTGGCCGCCGCCGTGGTCCGCGACGGGGGCAACGCCGTGCTCGGCGCGCGGACGGAGGCGAACCTCGCCAAGACCGGCGCCGAGATCGACCCCGACGGCGCCCGTACCGCCCACCGCACCACCGACATCACCGACGAGGCCCAGTGCGAGGCCCTGGTCGCGCTCGCCCGGGAGCGGTTCGGCGCCGTGGACGCCGTCGTGCACGTGGCGGCCTGGGACTCCTCCTTCGGCGGCCTCGCCGACGCTGACTTCGGGACCTGGCAGCAGATCCTCGACGTCAACCTCCTCGGCACCCTGCGCATGACCCGCGCCTGCCTGCCCGCCTTCCGGTCGGGCGGCGGCGGCTCGGTCGTCATCATCGGCACCCAGTCCGCCGTGGCCGCCCCGAGCGAGGTGCGCCAGACCGCGTACGCCGCCTCCAAGGGGGCGCTGACCTCCGCCATGTACTCCCTGGCGCGCGAGCTCGGGCCGGACCGGATCCGGGTCAACACCGTGCTGCCCGGCTGGATGTGGGGGCCGCCGGTGCAGGCCTTCGTCACCTTCACCGCGCACAGCGAGGGCCTCCCCGAGTCCGAGGTGCGGGCCCGCCTGACCGAGCGGATGGCCCTGCCCGACCTCGCCACCGACGGGGACGTCGCGGACGCCGCCGTCTTCCTCGCCTCCGACCGGGCGCGGGCGATAACCGGCCAGTCGCTGCTGGTCAACGCCGGTGAGCTGATGCGATGACGGACGCCGCCGACCGGACGCCTGATCGTATGCTCCCCGTATGACCACTCCGAGTGACGCTCCGACCGACAACGCGATGCGCCGCGCGCTCCGGCGGGCCCGGGACGGCGTCGCGCTCGACGCGACCGAGGCGGCCGTCCTGCTCCAGGCCCGCGGCGAGGCCCTCGCGGACCTCACCGCCTCCGCCGCCCGCGTGCGGGACTCCGGGCTCGCCGCGGCGGGCCGGCCCGGGGTCATCACGTACTCGAAGAGCGTGTTCATCCCCCTCACCCGGCTCTGCCGCGACAAGTGCCACTACTGCACCTTCGCCACCGTCCCGGGCAAGCTCCGCCGGGCCGGCCACGGGATGTTCATGTCCCCGGACGAGGTCCTGGACGTGGCCCGCAAGGGCGCCGCCCTCGGCTGCAAGGAAGCGCTGATCACCCTCGGGGACAAGCCCGAGGACCGCTGGCCCGAGGCCCGGGAGTGGCTGGAGGCGCACGGCTACGACGACACCATCTCCTACGTACGGGCCGTCTCGATCCGCATCCTGGAGGAGACGGGCCTGCTGCCCCACCTCAACCCGGGCGTCATGTCCTGGGCCGACTTCCAGCGGCTCAAGCCGGTGGCGCCGTCCATGGGCATGATGCTGGAGACCACCGCCACCCGGCTGTGGTCCGAGCCCGGCGGCCCGCACCACGGCTCCCCCGACAAGGAACCGGCCGTCCGGCTGCGGGTGCTGGAGGACGCCGGGCGCTCCTCGGTGCCCTTCACCTCCGGGCTGCTGATCGGGATCGGCGAGACGTACGAGGAGCGGGCCGAGTCCCTCTTCGCGCTGCGCCGGATCTCCCGCGCCTACCACGGCATCCAGGAGCTGATCATCCAGAACTTCCGCGCCAAGCCGGACACGGCGATGCGCGGGATGCCGGACGCCGAACTGGACGACCTGGTCGCCACCATCGCCGTCGCCCGGCACATCATGGGCCCCTCCGCCTGCCTCCAGGCCCCGCCGAACCTGGTCGACGGGGAGTACGCGCGGCTGATCGGCGCGGGCATCGACGACTGGGGCGGCGTCTCGCCGCTGACTCCGGACCACGTCAACCCGGAGCGCCCCTGGCCGCAGATCGAGACGCTGGCCGGGCAGTCCGCGACGGCCGGGTTCGAGCTGCGCGAACGGCTCTGCGTGTACCCGGAGTTCGTCCGGCGCGGCGAGCCGTGGCTCGATCCCCGCCTGCTGCCCCACGTACGGGCGCTCGCGGATCCGCAAACGGGCCTGGCGGACGAGTCGGCGACGGTCGAGGGGCACCCGTGGCAGGAGCCCGACGAGGGGCTCGGCGCGTACGGCCGCACCGACCTGCACACCGCCATCGACACCGAGGGCCGTACCGGCGACCGCCGCGAGGACTTCGACCACGTCTACGGGGACTGGGAGTCCCTGCGCGAGGCCGCGGCCCCCGGCATGGTCCCCGAGCGCATCGACACCGACGTACGGGAGGCCCTCGCGCGGGCCGCCGACGACCCGGAGGGCCTCACCGACGCGCAGGCCCTGGCCCTGCTGCACGCGGACGGCCCGGCGCTGGACGCGCTGTGCCGCGTCGCGGACGACCTGCGCAGGTCGGTGGTGGGCGAGGAGGTCACGTACATCGTCACCCGCAACATCAACTTCACCAACGTCTGTTACACCGGCTGCCGTTTCTGCGCCTTCGCGCAGCGCCGCACGGACGCCGACGCCTACACCCTCTCCCTGGACCAGGTCGCCGACCGCGCGGCCCAGGCGTGGGACGTGGGCGCGGTCGAGGTGTGCATGCAGGGCGGCATCCACCCGGACCTGCCGGGGACGGCGTACTTCGACATCGCGAAGGCGGTCAAGGCCCGGGTTCCCGGCATGCACGTGCACGCCTTCTCCCCGATGGAGGTCGTCAACGGCGCGACCCGCACGGGCATGTCCGTACGGGACTGGCTGACGGCCGCCAAGGAGGCCGGGCTGGACTCGATCCCGGGCACGGCGGCGGAGATCCTGGACGACGAGGTCCGCTGGGTGCTGACCAAGGGCAAGCTGCCGACGGCGGACTGGACCGAGGTCATCACCACCGCGCACGAGCTCGGCATCCGCTCCTCGTCCACCATGATGTACGGGCACGTCGACCAGCCCCGGCACTGGCTGGGTCACTTCCGCACGCTGACCCGGATCCAGGAGAGCGCGCGGGAGAAGGGCGTGGCCGGGTTCACGGAGTTCGTGACGCTGCCGTTCATCCACACCAACGCCCCCGTGTACCTGGCGGGCATCGCCCGTCCCGGCCCGACGGCGCGGGACAACCGGGCGGTCACCGCGATGGCCCGGCTGCTGCTGCACCCGCACATCCCCAACATCCAGACCAGCTGGGTGAAGCTGGGGACGCAGGGCGCGGCCGAGATGCTCCGCTCGGGCGCCAACGACCTGGGCGGGACCCTGATGGAGGAGACGATCTCGCGGATGGCGGGGTCGAGTTACGGCTCGTACAAGTCCGTACGGGACCTGGTGGCGGTGGCGGAGGCGGCCGGGCGGCCCGCGAAGGCCCGTACGACGCTGTACGGGGAGGTCCCGGCGGAGCGCCAGGAGGCGGCCCGGGCCTCGGACGGGCACCTGCCGCGGCTGCTGCCGGTACTGGAGTGACGGCGGCGCCGGAGTGACGGCGGCGCGGCCCGGCCGGGGAGGGACACCGGCCGGGCCGCGCGGCGCGGGGCGTCGGGTCGCGGGGCGTCGGGTCGCGTTTCAGCGGGGGCGCGTCAGCCGACCAGGAGGTCGTCCTTCAGCTCGCGCAGCTCGCGCGCGTCGATGCCGAGGCCGTTCTTCAGGTAGCGGTCGAAGGTGCCGTACTCCGTCTTGACCTCGGCGTATCCGGCGTTCAGGTACTCGGGGCGGACGTCCAGGAGCGGCTTGTAGACGGCTGCCTGGGCGGCCGGGAGGTGCGAGAGGATCGCCTCGTTGGCGGCCTTGCGGTAGTCGTTGGAGGCCAGGTAGTCGGCCATCACCGTCTCCCGCGGGACACCGAGCGCGGTCAGCAGGGTGGCGTTCGCCCAGCCCGTGCGGTCCTTGCCGGCGGTGCAGTGGAAGAGGACGGCGCGGCTGCGGTCCTGCTCGATGCCCTCGAAGACCCGCGTGTACGCCTTCTTGCCGCCGGCGCCGCCGACCATCGCCTTCTCGGCGTCGATCATGCTCGTGACGGCCTCGTCGGGGGTCTTGGGCAGCGTCTGGAAGGCGGGTGAGCCCGCGAAGACGTCGGCGACGACGTACGTGGCGCCGGCCGGGACGGCGTCGGCGTCCTTGGTGCGCTCGTCCTGCGTGCGCAGGTCGAAGACCGTCTTGACGCGCAGCCGCTGGAGCTTGGCGAGGTCGTCGGCGGTGAGCTTGTTCAGGGCGTCGGAGCGGTAGACCGCGCCCATCTTGACCCACTGGCCGCCGGTGGTGCGGTAGCCGCCCGCGTCGCGGAAGTTGGCGGTGCCCTCCAGCTTGATCAGGCGGTCGGCGAGGCGCAGGCCCTGGCCGCGCTCCGGCTGGAAGTCGAACCACTGGCGGTCGGCGGCGGGCAGGCCCTTGACCACGGCCTGGCCCTGGGGGCCGCCCTTGGCGACGACCTTGCCGTTGGCCTTGATCTGGACGCGCCGGGCGTCCTTGGCGCTCCACTTCAGCGTGTAGGAGCCGTCGGCGCCCGCGGTGACGGTGGCCTCGGTGAACGGGATGACCGGGCGGCCCTGGTGGTGGCCGTTGTTCCAGGGGAGGTCCCAGCCGGCGGCGGTGGCGGTGGGGGCCACGGCCAGGGAGGCGGTGAGGGCGGCGGCGACGGCGGTCGCGGTGAGCAGAGCCTTCTTCATGAGGTCGAGGCTGTGGGCGTCCGGAGAACGGTGCGTGAACGAGGCGTGGCCGAAAACGACCGGCTCGAAGGCCAGTGGCAAAACGTGCCACATAATGGGACGGGGCGGATGGCCGACGCCCGGAAACCCGCACATTCCGGCCGTTCTCCGGTCAGTTACGGGCGTCATGACCGACTACTTCCGGAATGGACCGGACCTGTCCACTACAGTGCGGCCCCTGAACACGGGGGGATAGGCATGGACACGACGATGACGGCGGATACGGGTGCGACGGGGGCGGCGGCGGGCTCCGTGCCCGTTCCCCTTCCGGCCACCGCACTGTGGGGCCGCGCCGAACAGCAGGACTTCCGCAGCCGGGTGCGCGGCGCCCTGCTCGGCTCCGCCGTCGGCGACGCCCTCGGCGCGCCCGTCGCCGCCCTCTCCCTGGCGGCGATCCGTACGGCCCACGGCGCGGCGGGCCTGACCGGGCCGGCTACCGCCGCCGAGAGCGGGCGCAGCCCCGTCACCGCCGCCACCCAGCTGACCCTGTTCACCGTGGACGGCCTGGTACGGGCCCACGTGCGCCGGGACTCCGGCGGCTGGCACCCGCCGACCGACGTCCACCGCGCCTACCTCCGCTGGGCCGCCACCCAGCACGACTGGGGCCCGGACGAGCGCCGTGAGGACAACGGCTGGCTCGCCCGCGAGGAGTGGCTCTACGTACGGCGCGCCCCGGACCGCTCCTGCCTGACCGGCTTCGCCGACGACACCCTCGCCACCCTGGAGCAGCCGAAGAACCCCGCCGCCCGGGACGCGGCCGCCGCCGCCCGCTCGGCGCCGTTCGGGCTGCTGGTCGGCTGGGAGCCCGCGCTCGTGCTCCAGCTGACCGTCGAATGCGCCGTCCAGAGCCACGGACACCCCACCGCGTACCTCGCCGCGGGCGCCTTCGCCGTGATCGTGCACGCGCTGACCCGCGGCGAGTCCCTGGACGCGGCCGTCCGGCGCACCCTCGCCCTGCTCGGCGCCCGGCCCGGCCACCAGCCCGTCACCGACGCCCTCCAGCGGGCGCTCGCCGCCGTCACCCGGGGCACGCCCTCACCCGAGGCCGTCGAAGCCCTCGCCACGGGCGACGGGCGGGACGCCGCCGACGCGCTCGGCGTCGCCGTGTACTGCGCCCTCGTGGCGGAGGACGTCCCCGGCGGCCTGCGCCTCGCCGTCAACCACGGCGGGGACTCCGCCGCCACCGGCGCCCTGTGCGGGGCGCTGCTGGGCGCGCTGCACGGGGAGACGGCCCTGCCCGCCGCCTGGCTGGCCGCCCTGGAGGGCCGGGCCACGATCCTCGAACTCGCCGACGACTTCGCCCTCGAACTCACCCAGGGCCCCACCCTCCACGGCCCCCACACCACCACCCCGGCCTGGCTCACCCGCTACCCCGTCCCGGAGGCCTGAGCCGCCCCGTCCCGGAGGCCTGAGCCGCCCCGCCCCCACCGGCGGCAGCGGGCACCGGATGCCGCGGCACGGCGACGCAGGGGCGCGGCGCACTCTGCCGTCCTGGCGGGACGCCGTAGCTTGGCCTCTTCCACGACTCGGAGGTGCCCTCGCCCATGCGGATCGCCACGACCGTCTTCCTCACCGACCGCACCGTCTCCCCCGTCCGGCTCGCCCGCGCCCTGGAGCAGCGCGGCTTCTCCGGCCTCTACCTCCCCGAGCACACCCACATCCCGGTCAGCCGCGTCACCGCCGCGCCCATGGGCGGTGACCTCCCGGAGGAGTACGGGCGCACCCTCGACCCGTTCGTCGCCCTCGGGCAGGCCGCCGCCGTCACCGAACGCCTGCACCTGGGCACCGGCATCACCCTGGTCGCCCAGCACGACCCGATCGGCCTCGCCAAACAGGTCGCGACCCTGGACCACCTCAGCGGCGGCCGCGTCACCCTCGGCATCGGCTACGGCTGGAACGTCGAGGAGGCCGCAGACCACGGCGTCGAGTGGCGCACCCGGCGCGACCGCGTACGCGACCACATGGCGCTGATGCGCGCACTGTGGGCGCCGCGGCCGACCGGTCACGAGGGCCCGTACGCCTCCGTCCAGCCGAGCGCCGCCCACCCCAAGCCGGTCCAGCCGCCGCGCGAACTGGCCCCCGGGCAGCCGCTGTACGGCCCGCGCACCCTGATCGGCGGCTCCGCCGGCCCGAAGCTGTTCGCCGCCATCGCCGACCACGCCGACGGCTGGCTCCCCATCGGCGGACGCGGCCTGACCGAGTCGGTGCCGGTGCTGCGGCGGGTCTGGGAGGACGCCGGGCGCGACCCGAAGACCCTCCAGGTGGTCCCGTACGCCGTCCAGCCCAGCCCCGGCAAGATGGGCCACTACGCCGAACTCGGCCTGGAGGAGGTCGTCCTCCAGCTCCCGTCGGCCCCGGAGGCGGAGGTGCTGCGGGTCCTGGACGGCTTCGCCCGGTACCTCTGAGCGGCCCGGCGGCTGCCGGGTCGGCGCGTTCCGTTCCCCCGGCTCAGGGCGCGGTGGCTTCCCAGGCGGCCTCGATCATCCGGAAGACCTCGTCCACCGTGGCCTCGGGATCGTCCGCCCGGCAGGCCAGCGCGTAGGCGTCGATGGCGAACCGCGCGGTCGCCTGGCAGGCCGTCGCACTCCGGGACAGGTGGGGATCGGCGGCCAGCGCCGCCGCCAGCGCCTGCGCGTGGCGCAGGCCCATCGACTCCTCGTACTCCCGCAGGGCGGGCGATCCCTCGATCATGCGTCGGATGGCGGCACTGCCCTCCGCCGTGCAGTGCCGCACCAGGGCCTGGACCTCGCGACGCAGCGCCGGGATGAGCGGCTCGCGCGCAGGCCGGTCGGTCACCGCCCGCGTGAGGCGCTGCTCGAAGTCCTGGTCGCGCTCGAACACCAGGGCTTCCTTCGAGGCGAAGTGGGCGAAGACGGTGGTGACGGCCACGTCGGCCTCGGCCGCCACGTCACGGATGCCCACGGCGTCGTACCCGCGCTCCAGGAAGAGGCACAGAGCGGTGTCGGCGATCTTCTGACGGGTCGCGGCCTTCTTGCGTTCGCGGCGTCCGGGCGGCTCGGTCATGGCCCGACACTACCAGGTATGAAAACCTAACCATTGTGAAACCCTAACGGTTAGGGCTATCTTCGGCCGCATGAAAAAAGTGAGCTTCGCCGAGTTCGGCGGTCCCGAGGTCCTGCGACTGGTGGAAGCCGAGGAGCCCCACGCGGGCCCCGGCCGGATACGCATCGCCGTACGGGCGGCGGGCGTCAACCCCGTCGACTGGAGGATCCGGGAGGGCCAGGTCCTGGGAGCCCATCCGGTCGAGCTGCCCGCCGGGCTCGGGCTGGACGCCGCCGGGGTGGTGGATGAGGTCGGCGAGGGCGTCGAGGGAGTCGAGGTCGGCGACCGCGTGTTCGGCGAAGGCACCGACACCTACGCCGAATTCGCCGTACTGACGGCCTGGGCCCGGATCCCCGAAGGGCTGACCTTCGAGGAGGCGGCCGGGTACCCGTCGGTGGTGGAGACCGCGCTGCGCGTCATCCGCGAGGTCGGCGTGCGGCCCGGGCAGACCCTGATGGTCAGCGGCGCGTCCGGCGGCGTCGGGTCGGCGGTGGTGCAGATCGCCCGCGCGCGCGGCATCACGGTGATCGGCACGGCCGGGGCCGCGAACCAGGACTACCTGCGCGGCCTGGGCGCCCTCGCCACGACCTACGACGAGGGCTGGGTCGAACGGGTGCGGCACCTGGGCCGGGTCGACGCGGCCCTCGACCTGGCCGGCTCGGGCGTGATCCGCGAACTCGTCGAGCTGACCGGGGACCCGAGCAAGGTCGTCTCCATCGCCGACCTCGCTGCGCCACAGCTGGGCGTCCGGTTCTCCGGCGTGGCCGGGAGCGTGCCGGACGCGCTCGCCGAGGCCGTCGACCTCATCTCCCGGGGCACGCTCCACATCCCGATCGAGAAGTCCTACTCGCTCACCGAGGCAGCGGCGGCCCACACCGACAGCCGCGCCGGCCACACCCGCGGGCGCCGGGTCCTGTCCATCTGAGCCGCGGCCCGCCCGAAGTGGCGTCCCTAGGCCTCCTGGCCCTCCCAGCCCTCCGCCCCGGGGGTCAGCATGACGCCGGCCCCCGCACGGCAGGACCAGCGGAACGCGCCGGGCCGGTGCAGGGACGCCCGTGTTCCCAACTCCGCACCCCGGATGTTCAGGTGGTGGCCCGTACTGAACACCAGCCGCAGCGCCCCCGTCCTGAAGGCCACCGCCGACAGAACGGTGGCGCCGACAAGCCGGTCCCAGCCGTCACCCGCGACCTGCGCGGCCCCCGGGGCGGTCGCCGGTCCCTCCGTCAGCAGCACGGGGCCGGACACCGTGAGGGCCGTCCCGTCGGCGAACGTCACCGACAGGGTCTGCTCCGTACGGCTGACGGCCAGCACCGGGGTGCCCCGCAGCCCGATGCGCCAGCGGTCGCCGAGGTCCTCGATCACGGCAGGTCCGGCAGGTGGTCGAAGATGTTGCCGATGCTGTCGCCCGGCGAGCCGTCCGGCATCTGGGGGTGCACCTCTCCGGTCTTGGGGTCGACGAGCATGTCCGGGTTCTTGTTGCCGCCGATCCCGCGCCACGCACCCTGGGCCTTCACCTTGTGGATCGCGTCCTTGATCTGCTTCACCGAGTAGCCGGTCGCCTTCGCGATGGCGGCCGGCCTGCTGCACAGTCCACCCGCATTGTGGACCAGGACCGGGGTCGCGCCCGCGAGGACGTAGTAGGTGTGCAGGTCGTTGACCGTCAGGTTGTACGCGCCCTGGAGTTCCTTCCAGTGCGTGACCCGGTCGACCGCGACGACCGTGCCGCCAGGGGTGCGCAGGGTGTCGCCGGAGTTGAGCTCGGCGGCGTCCGTCCACTGCCCGCGGTTCTCCACCCAGAACGGGTGGTGGTCGGTGGCCGTGAGGGCGCCCGCCCCCTGGCCCACGGTGATGCCGGTGAAGTCGACGTCGTCCGGGGTGTGGATCGTGGCGTCGACCCGGCGGGGCCCGTCGGCGCCCGTCTCGGGATCGGCGGCGAAGACGGTGTCGCCGACGCCGATCCGCTCGATGGGACGGGTCGTCTTCCCGTCACCCATCAGCACCTGCGTACCGGCAGGGAAGCTGTTGAAGCATCCGGCGACCTTCTCGGTCTTGCGGGCCGCCCGGATGGCCTCGGCGGTGAGCGTGCCGCCGGTCTTCAGCCAGCGCATGACGACGAGCCCGCCCACGGCCCGGTCGGTAGTGCTCAGTTCCTCACCGGTGGCCAGGTTGTGCCCGGTGACGGCCTCGACGACGCCCTTGCCGTCGCCGATACCGGGGAGCAGGTCGAGCAGCAGGCCCATCTTGCGGTCCTGCTCGGCGAGCACCTCGCGCGGCACGGTGTTCGCACCGACCCGGTCGGCGACGTGGGAGAAGTCGAACTTGAAGTCCGGGACGGCGAGGATCTTCTCGGCGGCCTTGTTGAACCCGGCGACGGCCGTGTTCATCTGGCCCACGCCCTGGTTCATCTGGCCGACGCCCTCGTTGAGCTGGGCCATCCCCCGGTTGGCCTGCTTCAGGCCCTCGTTCATGCCGTCGATGCTCGCGTTGACATCGACCATGACCCCGTTCATCTCGTCCAGGGCCTCGTTCATCTGGTCGAGACCGCTGTTGATCTTCGTCAGGGCGCCGAGGACGTCGTCGATCCACCGGCCGAACGACCCGTCGGCCACCACCGGCGGCAGGTCCTCACCCGGCGGGAAGAACTGGACGGCGGTCAGGAAGGCGAGCATCTCGACCGAGTCGTTCGCCGTCCCGCTGGCACGCGCCGCCAGCTCCAGCTTGCCGCGCAGCGACTCCATCGCCGGCTTGGCCGCCTTGAACGTCTTGGCGAACTGCTGCAACACCTCCAGCCGCTTCTTCGGGTCCGTGTCCGGCTTCGGGTGCAGAAGGATCTCCGGCTGGAGCTTGACGAGCGCCTGCACCTCCTTCGAGATCTCGGCGAAGGCGGGCTGCTCGTCGTCCTCCATGCCGCCCTGGAGCGTGTAGAGGACCACCCCCAGGGCGAGCCCGACCTTCAGTGACTTGAGCGCGAACTCCTTGGCGCACTTGGGCCGCTCCAGCAGCGGCAGCTGCTTGCACTTCGCGTACTGCGATACCCGGGCGGCGATCTCCAACAAGGTGGGCGGCCGGTCGACCGCATCCGCCGCCGCAGCCGTTCCGGCCGCCCCCACCGTCAGGCACATGACGGTGAGGAGGATGACTATCTTCTGTCTGACGTGCTGAAACATGCGTTCCCTACGACGCGGCCGCAAGGGCCGCGCTCCCCGCGGCGGCACAGGCCGCCGTTGTTACTCGCGCGTACGGCGCTTGGTCGCGGCTCACGTTAAGGCGTTACCCGAGGTCATGATCATCGCCATGGCCGCCGGGGAGGACGGGCCGTACGCGGCGGGGGAGTTCGGCCCAGACCGTTTTGCCGATCAGGCGGTCCGTGACGCCCCAGTCGGTGGCGAGGGCCTGCACGATGCGCAGGCCGTACCCCGAGCCGGGGCGGTGGTCCGGGGGCCGGACCACCGGACGCCGGTCGCTGCGGGCGTCGGACACCTCCACCCGCAGCACCCCCTCCAGCAGCGTCATCCGCAGCTCGAAGTCCCGCCCCGCGACCCGCCCGTGCAGGACCGCGTTCGCGGCGAGTTCCGCGATGAGGAGCCCGGCGTCGGCCGACAGGGGCGTCCCCTCGGGCATCCCCCAGTCGTGCAGCTCCACGAGCGCCAGCTGGCGGGCGAGCCGGGCTCCCCTCCGGGTGCAGCTGAAACGCTGAGTGAACACGCGTACGAGGGTCCGGGCGGAGCCGGACGGTGTGGTCATGGCAACAACGTCCCTTGTGGGGCGGGTAGTTCCCAGCACCCCGACTACTACTTTTCAACTGTAGTAGTCGACTCTATGGACAGGGACGGTCACCGACCGTGAGCATTGCGCGGGGAGGTGACCGTGATGACCGCTGCCGATGACGGCACCAAAAAGGTGGAACCCGATCCGGACATCAAGAACTTCGGCGAGACGCTCGCCGCTTTCCGGAAACGCGCAGGTCTGACCCAGGAACAGTTCCACTCCATGGTGGGCTACTCGATCCAGTACGTGGCCGCCGTGGAACAGGGCCGCAAGCACCCGTCCGCGAACTTCGTGACCAAGTCGAACGAGATCCTGGACGCCTTCGGCGTCCTCCAGATCGCCGCCCGGCAGATGGACCGACGGCGTGGGCTGGCGAAGTGGTTCCGGCGCTGGGCCGAGCTGGAAGCCGAGGCAATCGCGCTCTACACGTACGAATGCCGGTCCGTGCCGGGGCTGCTCCAGACGGAGGCCTATGCCCGGGCCCAGATCGAAAGCGTCCCACCCGTAGTCACGGAACAGGAGACGGCGGATCGCATCGCCCGGCGCCTGGAGCGACAGAAGGTGCTGCGCCGCACTCCCTATGCCACCTTCAGCTTCATCATCGAGCAGGCGGTGATCGAGCGGCAGACGGGCGGCCCCGAGGTAGCCCGCGAGTTGATCGACCACCTGTTGGAGTGTGCCGCACTTCCCAACGTGGACATTCAGATCATGCCGAGGGTGAGCCCCGAACACGCCGGCACCGACGGCCCCTTCCGACTGCTGGAATCGAAAGAACACGAGTGGTGGGGGTACAGCGAGGGCCAGCAGACGGGACGCATCATTTCCGACCCGAAAGACATAAGCCTGCTCCACCAGCGGTATGCCAAACTTCGCATCCAGGCCCTCAACCCTGCGGACACCGTGGGCCTGTTGAAGCGATTGCGAGGATCCCTGTGAACAGCTCCCAGCTCCGGTGGTTCAAGAGCAGCTACAGCAGCGGTGATGGCGACAACTGCGTCGAGGTCGCCCTCTCCTGGCACAAGTCCAGCTACAGCGGCAGCCAAGGCGACGACTGCGTCGAGGTCGCCGCCTGCGCCACCGGCACCGTCCACATCCGGGACTCCAAGCTCACCGCCAGCCCCGAGCTCGCGGTCGGGGGCGGTACCTGGACCGCGTTCCTCGGCGGGCTGGGTGTCGGTGGCGGGCACCACTGATCTCTCCATACCGGCCCCTTGGATGATCGACCTACCTTAGGATCTGCGTCGTCCATCCAGGGGGCCGAGTCGGCATCTGAGCCCCGAGCCGAAGGGCTGATGCCTCCACCGTGGAACACCTGACGGGGCAGGACCCCACGCACATAGGCCCGTACCGGCTGATCGCCCGCCTCGGCGCGGGCGGGATGGGGCTGGTCTACCTGGGCCGCTCCGACCTCGGGCGGACGGTCGCCGTCAAGGTCGTCCAGGCCGAGTACGCCCAGCATCCGGAGTTCCGCAGCCGGTTCGCCCGCGAGGTGGCGGCGGCGCGGCGGGTGGGCGGGGCCTGGACGGCCGACGTCCTCGACGCCGATACCGAGGCCGCCGTGCCGTGGGTGGCGACGCAGTACATACCGGGGCCCGACCTGACCGCCGTCGTGGGCCAGGACTTCGGGCCGCTGCCGGAGCGGTCGGTCCGTACCCTCGCCAACCGCCTCGCCCTCGCCCTCCAGGCCGTGCACGAGGCGGGCCTGATCCACCGCGACCTCAAACCGTCCAACGTACTGGTCACCGTGGACGGCCCCCGCGTCATCGACTTCGGCATCGCGCGGGCGATGGACAGCCTGGCCGGGGACAGCCTGCACACCCGCACCGGCATGCTGATCGGCTCCCCCGGCTTCATGTCCCCGGAGCAGGTGCGCGGCCTCGAACTCACCCCGGCGTCCGATGTGTTCTGCCTGGGGGCGCTCCTCGTCTACGCCGCCACCGGGCGCCTGCTCTTCGGGGCGACGGAGAGCGGGCTGAACGCCCACCTCTTCCGGATCGCCGAGGAGGAGGCGGACCTCACCGGCGTACCGGATTCGCTGATCGAGCTCGTACGGGCCTGTCTGCACAAGGACCCGGCCAAGCGGCCCACCCCCAGCGAGGTGGCCACGTACACGGCGGGCGACCAGGCGGGCGAGTGGCTGCCGGGGGCGGTGCTGGCCCAGCTCGGCCGCCGTGCCGCCCATCTGCTGGACTACGCCCCCGTCGTCCCCGCCGTACAGCAGGACCCCCGCGTCCAGCTCGCCCAGCCGGCGTCCCCGCCGCCCGCGGACGCCCCGACCGCGCACCCCACCCGCCCGGCGGTGTCCCTCGCGGGGCGCCGGTGGGGGCTGCTGGCGGTCGCGCTGGCCCAGCTGATCGTGCTGTTCGACGCGACGCTCTCCACCATGCGGGGCTTGTGGTCCCTTGGTGGCAGGGTGCGGGTGACGTCCACGGCCCATGTGGACGTGCTGCCCGCCCTCTATGTGCTGGGGTTCGTCGCGCTGCTGCCGTTCGGAGCCCGCATCGCGGACCGCGTGGGGCGCAGGAGAACGCTGGTGATCGGCCTGGCGGGTTTCGCGCTGGCCGCCGCGACCGGCAGTGCGGGGCCCGGTCCCGTTCTGCTGGGCGTGACCCGTCCCCTCCAGGGCATCTTCGCCGCGCTGGTCTCGTCGTCCGCGGCGCTCCTGGTGTCCACCTCCTTCACCGGCTCCCGGGAGCGGCGCAAGGCGTTCGGGATCTACGTCGCGGTCGCGGGCATCGGCCCGGCGCTCGGCGCCTTGGTACGCGCGTGGCGCCTCACGGACCTGCCCTGGAACTGGTGCGCGTTCGCCGAAGTCCCGGTCGCCGTGATCGCCGCCATCGGGGTGGCCAAGGCGATGGAGGACCGTCCGGGACGCATCGGTGCGCGCTCCGACGTGCTCGCCGTGCTGCTCGGCTGCGCCGGGATCGTCGGGATCAGCGGGGCTATTCCGTACTTCGGCCACCGGGCGCTCATCCTGCCTCCCGTGGCCATCGTCCTGCTGGCGGCCTTTGTGTGGCGGCAAACCGGGAGCGCCGGCGCCCTCGCTTCGCCCTCCGGCGTCACCTCCCGGGCGCCGGTCGGGTCCTTCCTCGCGGCGGCCCTGACGGGACTCGGCGTCTTCGGGGTGCTGGTCGCCATGGGCTGGTGGTAGGAGTACCCCAGCTCGGGTGACCCGACCAGCGCCGCCCTGCCGGCCAGGCAGTGGGCGGGGTGATCGACGCCACCGGCGGCTCCGGCCTCTGAGCCCCCGTCCCCCGCTTCACGGCGGCGGGACCGGGCCCGGCGCGGTCGTGCCCGGGGCCGGACGCCAGAAGCGCCCGTCAGGCAGGGCCTGACGGGCGCCGAGGAAGTACTCCGCGTCGCGCTGGAACCGGACGTCCGGCACGGCGCCGCGTACGCGGGCCCAGATGCCCGGGGCCACGCGGTACTCGCCCGCGACCATCCAGGGGTCGTCACCGAGCACGAACAGGTGGCGGATCTCCAGGAACTGGTCCCGGCACAGGGACACGGACTCGACCATCTCCTCGTCCACGTCACCGAAGCCGGTCAGGTCCCAGACGAGGTTGTAGCCGTCGGCGAATGGATAGTCGCTGCTCATCCGCCTCAAGCTAGGCGCCCCGCGCGGGCCCCCGCACCTGCTTTTCGGGGGCCCGCCGGGGCCATCTGACACATCCCGCCCCGCCCGCCCCCGTGGCCGGGCGGGGCGACGTAGCCTCCCGGCATGATCAGTGCACACACCCACGTCCGGGTCGCACGGCCCTCGCTGGACCTCGCGGCCGCCGAGCGGTTCTACGTCGACGGGCTCGGGCTGGACGTCCTGTGGCGGACCAGCGGGCACGTGCCCGGGGAGCACGACCTGGTGATGGTCGGTCCGGCGGGCGGCGGCTGGCACTTCGAGCTGACCCGGGACCCCCGGGAGCCGCTGGCGCCCACCCCGACGGTGGACGACCTGTTCGTGGTCTACCTCGGCGGGGCGCCGGACGAGGCGCTCGTCCAGCGCCTCGTCGACTGCGGCGGGACCCGGGTGGCGTCACACAACCCGTACTGGGACGAGTACGGCGTCACCGTCGCCGACCCGGACGGGTACCGCCTCGTGCTGTGCTCCCGCTCCTGGGGCTGAGCGGGCTCAGCCGGCCTTCGGGGCGCTGGGCAGTCCGGCCGTCAGGGCGGAGCCGGCGCTGTCGAGGGAGGTCTCGGCGGCCCCGGAGGCGGAGCCGGCGGCCTGGGTGGTGATGCCGACGGCGGTCTTCGTGTCCTGCACGGCGTGGCCGGGGTGGTCCACGATGTCGCCGACGCGCTTGGCGATCGGCGCCACGGCGGGCTGCCCGTCCCCTTCGGCGGCGTGCGCGACGGCGGGCGTGAGGGCGAGGGCGGCGCCGCCGCCGGACAGCAGCAGGGCGGCGAGGGTGCGCTTGATGGCAGTCATGCCCGGCCCAACGACCCCGCCGTGGGTGGGGTTACCCCTCGCGTCAGTCCTGGACGACCAGGGACGGGGTGGACTTCGTGAGGATCTCGCCGCGGAAGAAGGCGGGGTTGCGGCGCTGGGTGACCAGCATGATGACCAGGCCGAGGGCGAGCAGGCCGACGCCGATGACGAAGACGCTGCCGACGCCGAGGCCGGGAATGCTGGAGCCGGATCCGTAGGAGGGGTCCCAGGCGTCGGTGAGGGTCTTGAAGAACACGGCGGCGAGGAGCAGGCCGCCGAGGACCGGGAAGACGCCCTTGAAGAACAGGGCGCGCAGGGACGTGCGCAGTTCGCCGCGGAAGTACCAGGCGCAGGCGAAGGCCGTGAGCGAGTAGTAGAAGCAGATCATCAGGCCGAGCGCGAAGATCGTGTCGGTCAGGACGTTCTCGCTGATCAGGGTCATGACCGTGTAGAACGCGCCGGTCGCGACGCCCGCCATGACGGTGGCGCGGCCCGGGGTCTTGAACTTCGGGTGGACCCGGGCGTAGGAGGCGGGCAGGGCCTCGTACGTGGACATGGCCAGGACCGTGCGGGCCACGGGGATGAAGGTGGTCTGCAGGGAGGCGGTGGCCGAGGCGAGGACGGCGACGAAGAGCAGGATGCCGAGGGCGGGGCCCATGACGGGTCCGGCGAGGGCGGCGAAGACGTTGCCGGAGGTCTCCGGGTTGCCGAGGCCGAGGCCGGAGGTGCCGGAGCCGACGGCCATCTGGGCGGCGACGCCGGTGGCCAGGTAGGAGCCGACCAGGACGACCATCGCGATGAGCGAGGCGCGGCCGGGGGTCTTGGCGGAGCCGGTGGTCTCCTCGTTGGTGGCCAGGCAGGCGTCCCAGCCCCAGTACATGAAGATCGAGAGGGAGAGCCCGGCGGTGAAGGAGCCCATGGAGCCGACCGCGAAGGGGTTCATCCACTCCCAGGAGAAGTCCAGGCCGGTGTCGAAGGTGCCGGCGGAGGCCTTCTGGAGGGCCATCGCGACGAACAGGCCGAGGACGGCGAGCTGGAGGCCGACGAGGGTGTACTGGACGCCCTTGGTGGCGGTCATGCCGCGGTAGCTGATGGCGGTGGCGACGGCGATGAGGGTGAGACAGGTGGCGATGTGGACGGCCTTGTTCCCGTCCAGGGCGGCGATCGACGGATTGCCGGTGATCTCACCCGCCAGCAGCCAGAAGTAGGAGGTGGCGACGCCCGCCAGGTTGGACAGCACGATGATCGTGGCGATCACCAGGCCCCAGCCGCACATCCAGCCGATCCGTGGGCCGAAGGCCTTGACGGTCCAGGTGAACGAGGTGCCGCAGTCCGGCATGGCCTTGTTGAGCTCGCGGTAGGCGAAGGCCACCAGCAGCATCGGGAGGAATCCGGCCAGGAACACGGCGGGCATGTGGACGCCGACCTCACCGGCGGTGGAGCCGAGGGTCGAGGTCAGGCAGTAGACGGGGGCGACGGTGGAGACGCCGATGACCGCGCTGCCCACCAGACCGACGGACCCCTTGCCGAGGCCCTTGCCGCGGACCCCGCCGCGCGCCTCGCCGTCGCCGGAACCCTGGTCCCGGGCGACGCCGCCCACCGTGTCTGCGACCTGCGGCCGTACGTCCACCTGTGTCATGGGTCAGGACGTTAGACGGTGCGGTTTCCACATCCGGAAGGCTTAAGTCCGTTTCTGAAGTCCGCAAAATGCCTTGGAATCTTGAGGCCTAGAGAGTTAATGCTGACGCAATGAAAGGTTCACGGGCCCGCCGATCATTGTTTCGGCGGACCCGGAGCATCGCTTTCACCATGCGGAAACCGCAGCTGTGTCCGTTTTGCCGGTTTTCAAAGTTTCCCGGTCAACTTTTGGTCAAGCCCAGACGATCGACTGGATTTCGCTGTAGGCGTGCAGCGCGTACGAGCCCACGTCCCGCCCCACACCGCTCTGCCGGAACCCGCCGAACGGCGCCTCCATGTTCCGGCCGATCGTGTTCACCCCCACCCCGCCGGACCGCAGCCGCCGCGCGACACGGAAAGCGCGGGCCGCGTCCCCCGACCACACGTAGCTCAGCAGCCCGAAGTCGCTGTCGTTGGCCAGCCGGACCGCCTCGTCCTCGGCCGCCTCCCCCTCCCCGTCGAACGGCACGACCACCACCACCGGCCCGAAGATCTCCTCCCGGACCACCCGCATGTCGCTCGTGCAGTCGACCAGCAGCGTCGGCGCCACGTAGAACCCGCGGCCCGCCCCCACCACCGGCCGCTCCCCGCCGTACGCCACCCGCGCGCCCTCCTTGCGGCCCAGCTCCACGTACGACTCCACCCGGTCCCGGTGCGCCGCCGAGATCACCGGGCCGACCACCGTGCCCCGCTCCCCCGGATCGCCCACCTTCATGAAGGCCAGGTAGCCGGTCAGCTTCTCCACCAGCTCCGCGTACACCGACCGGTGCGCGATCACCCGCGTCGGCGCCGTGCAGATCTGCCCGGAGTAGAAGGAGAACGTCGTCCCGATGCCCGCCACCGCCGCGTCCAGGTCCGCGTCCGCCAGCACCACCGCCGCGCCCTTGCCGCCGAGCTCCATCAGCTGCCGCTTCATGCCGCGCCCGCACACCTCCGCGATGCGCCGGCCGACGGCCGTGGAACCGGTGAAGGACACCATGTCCACGTACGGGGAGTCCACGGCCGCCTCGCCCACCTCCACCGAGGCGCCCGAGACGACGTTCACCACCCCGGCCGGGACCCCCGCCTCGTGCAGGGCCTCGGCCATCCGGAACACCGACAGCGGATCCTGCGGGGCCGGCTTGACCACCACCGTGTTGCCCATCGCCAGCGCCGGGGCCACCTTGCCCGCCGGGTTCGCCCACGGGTTGTTGTACGAGGTGACGCAGGTGACCACACCGACCGGCTGGCGCACCTCCAGCGCGCCGAGGACGGACGCCCTCCCCATCGGGCCCGCCTCGGTGACCTGCGGCGGCAGCCCGCGCTCCATCGGCTCCAGTGCGCCGCGCGCGTACCGCCGGAAGCGGGACACCCCGACGCCCACCTGCATCCCGCGCGCGATGCCCGTCGGGGCGCCGGTCTCGGCCCGCGCCAGGTCCGCCCACGGCTCGAACTCCCGCTGCATCACGTCCGCGGCCCGGTCCAGGATCGCGGCCCGGGCCTGCGGCGTCGTACGGGACCAGCTCCCGAAGGCCTCCGCGGCGGCCCGGACGGCCTCCTCGACCTGGGCGCGGGTGGCCTCGGGGGCCAGGCCCACCACCGACTCGTCCGCCGGATTGACGACCTCGTAGTGGCCGCCGCCCGGCTCGACCCACTCGCCGCCGATGTAGAGCCGCTGAGGGGGGTAGGGGGTCTCGCTCATCGGGTGCTCACCGTCCTCGTGTCCCGGCCCGAACGCAGCACGGTCCCCGGGACCGCGCCCGTCACCTCGTCGTCGCGGATGGTCTCCACGCCGTTGACCCGGACCGAGACGATCCCGATGGCGCGGGCGTCCAGCCGCGGGCTGTCGCCCGGCAGGTCGTGCACGAGCGTCGCCGGGCCCGCCTCGATGCGCTCCGGGTCGAAGAGGACCAGGTCCGCGTGGTAGCCCTCGGCGATCCGGCCGCGCCCCCGCAGCCCGAACAGCCGCGCCGGGTCGTCGGTGAGCATCCGTACCGCCCGCTCCAGCGGGACCAGCTTGCGGCCGCGCAGGCAGTCGCCGAGGAAACGCGTCGTGTACGGGGCCCCGCACATGCGGTCCAGGTGCGCGCCGGCGTCCGAGCCGCCGAGCATCACGTCCTCGTGCCGCCAGGTCTCGGCGCGCAGCGCCCAGCTGGCCGGGTCGTTGTCGGTGGGCATCGGCCAGAGCACCGTACGCAGGTCGTCGTGGGCGCAGATCTCGACGAGGCAGTGGAAGGGGTCCTGGCCGCGCTCGGCGGCGATGTCGTTCACCACCCGGCCGGAGAGGCCCTCGTTCTCCTTGCTGTACGTGTCCCCTATGACGTACCGGCCGAAGTACGCGAGGCGGCGGAAGACGCCGGCCTCCTTGCTGTCGGCGTGGCGCAGCATCCCGGCGCGCACAGCGGGGTCGCGGAGCTTCTCGATGCGCTCCGGGACGGGGAGGGCGAGGACCTCGCCCCAGCCGGGGATGAGGTTCAGGGCGCAGAAGGTGCCGAGGGACATGTTCATGGGGGTCAGGATCGGCATGGTCAGCGCCACGATCCGGCCGCCCGCGGCGCGGGCCCGCTCGCTGGCGAGCAGCTGGCGCGGGACGCGCTCGGGGACGGCGGCGTCGATGGTGAGGACGTTCCAGTTCAGGGGGCGGCCGGCGGCGGCGCTCATCTGGACGAAGAGGTCGATCTCGGCGTCGGAGAACTGGTCCAGGCAGCCCGCGACGATCGCTTCGAGCTGGGTGCCCTCGTGGTCGGCGACGGCCCGGGAGAGCGCGAGGAGTTCGGCGGGGCGGGCGTGCCGGGAGGCGACGGGGGCGCCGTCGCCGTCGGAGTGGGTGGAGGACTGGGTGGTGGACAGGCCCCAGGCGCCGGCGTCCATGGCGTCGTGGAAGAGGCCGAGCATCTCCCGCATCTGCTGCTCGGTGGGCTGCCCGCCGACGGCGTCCTCGCCCATGACGTGCCGGCGCAGCGCGCAGTGGCCGACCATGAAGCCGGCGTTGACGGCTATCCGCCCCTCCAGGGCGTCGAGGTACTCGCCGAAGGTCGACCAGGACCAGTCGACGCCCTCCTCCAGGGCCTTGAGGGCCATGCCCTCGACCTTGCTCATCATGCGGCGGGTGTAGTCGGCGTCCTCGGGGCGGGCCGGGTTGAGCGGGGCCAGGGTGAAGCCGCAGTTGCCGCCGGCGACGGTGGTGACGCCGTGGTTCATGGAGGGGGTGGCGTACGGGTCCCAGAACAGCTGGGCGTCGTAGTGGGTGTGTGGGTCGATGAAGCCGGGGGTCAGGACGAGCCCGGTCGCGTCCTCGCTCGTCCGGGCCTCCTCGGTGACGCTGCCGGGAGCGCCGATCGCGACGATCCGGCCGTCGCGCAGGCCCACGTCGGCGGGGCGCTCGGGGGCGCCGGTGCCGTCGACGACGGTCGCTCCGCGGATGAGGTGGTCGAGCATGACGGGTCCCCTCCTGGGTGGCCGTGCCCTGGCCGGGCGGTACGGGTGGGCCCCCGGGCGGGTGCGCGGGGGTGGTGGGGGTGTGGCGGTGTGTGTGCGGCGGGCCGGGGCGGGGGCGGGCCGCTGCCGCCCGCTCCGGCCCGCCGCGGCGCCCTGCCGGGCGGCGGTCCGGGAAGACGCCGCCGCGGCGGGGGTCGGTGGGGCCCCGCGGGGTCAGGCCGACTGGCGGAAGCGGGTCGTGCGGTGGACCGGGTCCGTGTCGATGTGGGGGATGACGTGCTCGCCGATCAGCTTGATCGTGGTGAGGGTGTCCTCCTTGGAGACGCCCGTCGGCAGGCCGAAGGACAGCTGGTCGGCGCCCGCCTGCTCCCACCTCTTGCACTGGGCGCGGACCTCCGACGGGTCACCGCAGATCAGCAGCTCCTCCGCGATCAGCAGCTCGATGATCTCCGCGTTGTACTCCGGCAGGGTCTCCGGCCACTGCGGGATCGCCTCCGGCCGCGGGAAGGTGTCGTGGTAGCGGAAGACCAGCGACTGGAAGCGGTTCATGTTCGCGTTGACCGCGATCTCCACCGCCTTGTCGTGCGTCTCGGCGCAGATCGCGGTGGAGGTGACCATGACGTTGTCGTTGACGAACGCCCCGATCGCCTTCGCCTCCCGGATCGCCGTCTTGTACTGCTCCAGCACCCACTCCATGTCGGAGACCTTCTGGACGCTGAAGCCGAGGACCCCGAGGCCCTTCTTGGCCGCCATCGCGTACGAGGACGGCGAGCCGGCCGCGTACCACATGGCCGGGTGGGCCTTGCCGTACGGCTTGGGGAAGATCTTGCGCGGCGGCAGCGACCAGTGCTTGCCCTGGAACCCCTCGTACTCCTCCTGGAGGAACATCTTGGGGAACTCCGCGATGGTCTCCTCCCAGATCTCCTTGGTGTGGTTCATGTCCGTGATGCCGGGCATGAAGCCGAGGATCTCGTGGCTGCCCGCCCCGCGCCCGGTGCCGAACTCGAAGCGGCCCTTGGAGAGGTGGTCGAGCATGGTGACCTTCTCGGCCACCTTCACCGGGTGGTTGACCGGGGCGAGGGGGTTGAAGATGCCCGAGCCCAGGTGGATCCGCTCGGTCGCGGCGGCCAGGTACCCGAGGAACACCTCGTTCGCCGAGAGGTGCGAGTACTCCTCCAGGAAGTGGTGCTCGGAGGCCCAGGCGTACTTGAAGCCGGACTGGTCGGCCTGGATGACGTACTCGGTCTCCTCGAGCAGCGCCTTGTGCTCCGCCTCGGGGTCGACCTTGGACCGCGCCTGGGGCACGTATCCCTGCACGAAGAGCCCGAATTCCAAGGGGGTTCACCGTCCTTAGGTTTCTGACGTGTCGTCAGATCGATGGGTCCGACTGTTCCACCGCCGGGCGGGAGCGTCAATACCCGTGGCCGGGGTACCTGACGGTCCGTCAGAAGAGGCTGACCCCGGCCGTCCAGCCGCCGTCCGCCACGAACGGCTGGCCGGTGATGTACGAGGAGTCGTCGCCGGTCAGGAAGAGGGCGAGCCGCGCGATCTCCTCCGGCCGGCCCACCCGGCCGAGCGGCACCACCCGCTTGTAGAGCTCCGCCATCGCCTCCCGCGCCTCGTCCGTCACCCCGGCCGGGTCCAGCAGGCCGGGATTGGCCATCGGGGTGTCCACCGCCCCCGGGCACAGGGCGTTGACCCGGATGTTGTGCGCGGCCAGCTCCAGCGCGGCGACCCGGGTCAGCCCGAGGACGGCCGCCTTGGTCGCCGCGTACGCGCCCACGTACGCCATGCCCGTCAGCCCCGTGTACGAGGAGGTGTTGACGATGGTGCCGCCGCCCGCCTCCGCGATCTGCGGGGCGACCGTCTTGATGCCGAGGAAGGCGCCCACCTGGTTGACCTCGACCACCTGCCGGAACTCCTCCAGCGGGGTCGCGGTCAGCTCGTTGAAGCGCAGGATCCCCGCGTTGTTGACCAGGCCGCTGACCGGGCCGAAGGCCTCCTTCGCGGCGGCGACGGCGGCCTGCCAGTCCGCCTCCCGGCTCACGTCCAGCCGTACGTACCGCGCCCGGTCCGCCCCGAGCTCCTTCGCGACGGCGGCGCCCTGCTCGTCCAGTACGTCGCCCAGCAGCACCTTCGCGCCCTCGGCGGCGAAGAGGCGGGCCTCCTGCTCGCCCTGGCCGCGTGCCGCGCCGGTGATGATGACGACGCGCCCGTCCAGCTTGCCCATGTCGGTGCCCCTAACCGTTCGGTTCAGTCGTTGAGGAGCGGGGCCACCTCGGCCCCGAAGGCGGTGATCTGGTCGGTCAGCTCGGCGCGGTCGCGGCTGCGGAAGCGGACCTGGATCTGGTCGACCCCGAGGGCCCGGTAGCCGCGCAGGGACTCCGCGAGCGCCTCCGCCTTGCCGGTCAGGGCCCGGCGGCCGGTGTCCCAGCCGGGCTCGCCCACGTACAGCGCCTCGGTGAGGGCGCCGATCTCGACGGGAGCGGTGACACCGGCCCCGGCGCGCAGCTCGCGCAGCCGGGCGATCTGCGCCGGCAGCCCGTCGCGGGGGTCGCCCTGGGGGAGCCAGCCGTCCCCGCGCACGGCGGCCCGGCGCAGGGCCGCGGGCGAGGAGCCGCCGACCCAGACGGGGATCCGCTCCTGCGCGGGGCGGGGCAGCTGGCCGAGGTCCCGGAAGGAGAACCGCTCCCCCGCGAACTCCGGGTACTCCTCGGGCCCGAGGGCGGCGCGCAGGGCGTCGAGGCTCTCGTCCAGGACGGCCCCGCGGCGGGCGAAGTCCACGCCGAGCGCCTCGAACTCCTCCTGGACGTGCCCGGCCCCGACGCCGAGGATCAGCCGGCCGCCGCTGAGGTGGTCGAGGGTCGCGTACTGCTTGGCGGTGACCAGCGGGTGGCGCAGGCCCACGATCGCGACGTGGCTCAGCAGCCGGACGCGCTCGGTGATCCCGGCCAGGAAGGCCAGCGTGGCGACGGGGTCGTACCAGACCGTGCTCATGGGGCCGGCGAGGCGGCGCGGAATCGCCACGTGGTCGCAGGTGGCGAGGTACCCGAAGCCCGCCCGGTCGGCGGCCCTGGCCACCTCGGCGAGATCGGCCGCGCCGGCGGACGCCTCCCAGGGCTCGGCGTAGAGGGTGCTCTGCGACTGGACGGGAAGCTGCATCCCGTACGCCAGCCGGCCTTCCGGAAACACGCGTGCCATACCGGGCCCGCCTCGCCTTCGTCTGCCGTGGGCGCTTGCCGCGCCGTTGCCTTGCGGTGCCTTGCGGTGCGGTGCCTTGCGGTGCGGTGCCTTGCGGTGCCGGGCCATCGTCGTAGCTGACGGGCCGTCAGGCAAGGGGCGTGCAGATACGCCCGATCGACGCGGCCGCCGAGCACTGGCTGGCGCTGCTCAAGGCACAGGAGATCGTCGAGGACTACGAGCGGACCAACGGGCCCGTGCCGGAAGACCTCGTGGAAGAGGTCAGCCGCGCATGGCACGGCGAGCCCCCGCCGACCTCGTCGTCATCGGGACGTACTCGCGCTACGGGCGGGCCCGGCTGCCCGGCTTCGTGACCCGGCCGCTGTTCGCTCGCGTCGGCGCCGCTGTTCGGCGTGCTGGAGGGCTCCGGCTTCATTCCGGGGCTGGGCGGCGCGCTGGGCCGCGGCTTCGGGCTCGGCTCCGTCGCACCGCTGGTCAGAAACCCGGCGGGCCCATCGCGATGACCGGGTGCGCGGCCGGGTCCAGCGTGGCCAGGAGCTGCTCCATCGCCGCCTTCGGGACGCCCACACAGCCCTGCGAGGGGCCGTCGTGGTCCACGTGCAGCCAGATGTTGCCGCCCTTGTCCTCGCCGTCCGGCTTGACCGGGTCGAGCGGGGACACGCCCTGCCTGCGGTTGTAGTCGATCGCCACGACGTAGTCGAAGGAACCCGCCAGCGACTCCCCGTTCACGCCGTGGCCGGTGGCCACGAAGGCCTCGTCCCGGTCGTACGGGAGCTTCGTGCCGGGCGGGGCGGGCAGCAGGCCGCCCGCGTCGGTGAGGGAGAACACGCCCTCCGGGGAGGTCAGGTCCCCGTACGACCGGCCCGTGGACCAGCCCTTGGCGCCGTTGCGGGCCGGCCACTGCCCGGCGGCGGTCCAGTCGGCGCCCGCGGTGGGCCGGGTGTAGAAGGTGACGGTGGACTCCGAGGAGTCCTTCGCCCTGCCGGTGACCAGCACCAGTTGGCGGGAGTCCGCGGGGATCCGGGCGCGGGCCGCGTCGCCGAGGGTGGGCGGCAGGCCCTGGCGGGCGGCGGGACGGTGGGCGTCACGGGCCGCCCGGTCCTTGGCCGGCGGGCGGGCGTCCGTACGGGCGGCCGGGACGGCGGCGCCCGGCTGCTCGTGCAGCGCCTGCGCCCAGGCGGCGCCGAACGCCAGCAGACCGATGGTGGCCACCACGGTCAGCGCCCTCGGCCGGCGGGCGGCGGAGCTGGAGCGCGGACGGGTGCGGCCCCGGGAACGGGAACGGGCTCGGGCGTGCTTGCTCATTGCCCCGACCGTACAGCAGTCGATCTTCGTTCCCCCCGAACTCCGGGCCCGGCGAGCGTGCCGGAGCCGGAACCTAACGCGCGGGCCGTGGACCGAAGCTGACGTGGAGGGTGAGACCGCCGTCCGGGGCCGGGTTGGCCTCCGCGTGCAGCGGGGCCGTGTGGGCCCGGGCGATCGAGGCGGCGATCGAGAGGCCCAGGCCCGCGCCCTCGCCCGCCGTGTGGCGGCGCTCCGCGCGGCGGCGGAACGGCTCCAGCAGCCGCGGCACCTCCGCCGGGGCGATGAGCGGCCCCGTGTTGGACACCGTCAGCACCCCGGCGGCGGAGGTCGACACGCGCAGCCGTCCGCCCGCGCGGTTGTGGCGTACCGCGTTGGCCAGGAGGTTCCGCACCAGGTGGCCCAGCAGGGTCTCGTCCCCGCTCACCGTCAGCGGCGCGAAGTCCCCCGCCGCGTCCACTCCGGCGGCCCGCGCCTCCTCCCGTACGGCTGCCAGCTCCGCCCGCGCCAGCGCCGCCAGGTCCACCGGCCGGGCCGACTCCAGTCCCTCCTCGGAGACGGCCAGCAACAGCAGCGACTCCACGAGGTGTTCGCTGGAGTCGGCCACCGCGATGAGCCGCTCCCGGATCCGCGCCACCTTCGCCGGCTCCGGCTCCCCGGCCAGCCCGATCTCGGCGGCGGCCCGCTGGACGGCGAGCGGCGTGCGCAGCTCGTGGGCGGCGTTGGCCGCGAACCGGCGCTGCGCCCCGACCAGGTCCTCCATCCGGTCGAGCATCCCGTCGAAGGTGTCGGCCAGCCGCTTGAGCTCGCCGGGCGGCGCCTGGAGCGCGATCCGCTCGTGCAGGTTCGCCCCGGACAGCCGCCGGGCCGTCTCGGTGATCACGCCGACGGGACGCAGCACCCGGCCCGCCATCCACCAGGCCAGCCAGGCGGAGAGCACGGCGAAGAGGGCGAGCGCGATCAGGGAGACGAGGGTCAGCTCGTGCAGGGCCGCCTGGGACGCGGCGCTGGACAGGTTCCGGGTGACGCGCCACTGGTCCAGCTGCTCGGCGGTGGGGGTGGTCCCGGGCGGCAGCCGGTGCGCGGGCTCGGACCGCTCGCCGGGGACGGCCCCGGTGCCGCCGTCCGCCGCCGACCGGACGGGCATCACGGTGGTGACGGCCCAGCTGATCCGCGAGTACAGGCCCTTGCGCAGCAGTACGTTGACCAGCGCGACGAGACCCCCGCCCGCGAGCAGCAAGAGCACGCCGTAGAGGGCGGTGAGCCGGGCCCGCTCGGAATGGAGCACCGCCCTCATCGCGGACCGGCGCTCTGCGGGGCGGTGGCCGGGGCCGGGCCCGCGAGGCGGTAGCCCGCGCCCGGGACCGTCTCGATCAGCTGCGGCTCGCCGAGCTTCGCGCGCAGCTTGCTCAGCGTGACCCGTACGGCGTTGGTCCGGTAGCCGGTGTCCTGCTCCCACACCTGCTCGACCAGGTCGTCGCTGCTCAGCACCGCCCCCTCGGCCCGCAGCAGCGCCTCCAGCACCGCGAACTCCTTCCGCGACAGCGCCAGCCGGTGCCCGTCGCGGGACGCGGACCGGCGCGCGGTGTCGAGCGCGAGCCCGGCCCGCTCCAGGACCGGCGGCAGCGCCGGGCGGGTGCGCCGCCCCAGCGCCAGCACGCGCGCGAGGAGCTCGTCGTAGGCGAAGGGCTTGGTGAGGTAGTCGTCGGCGCCCAGGCCGAGCCCCTCCACCCGCTCCCGTACGGTCCCGGAGGCGGTCAGCATCAGGACCCGGGTCAGCAGCCGCTCCCGGACCACCTGGCGGCAGACCTCGTCACCGTGCAGGCCGGGCAGGTCCCGGTCGAGGACGAGGACGTCGTATTCGCCCAGGCGCAGCCGGCGCAGCGCCTCCAGGCCGTCGCCCGCCTCATCGACGGCCAGCGCGTCGCGGCGCAGCCCCTCGGCGATCATCTCCCGGAGGAATTCCTCGTCCTCCACCACCAGTACTCGCATCCGTCCTCTCTACCGCAGGAGCACATTTCGGCGTTGTAAGCGTCCTGCGAGAGAGAAGCGAAACCCCCTCCTCCCGCACCCTCGGGCCCATGAAGCGATCCCTGACCATGACCACGGCCGCGGTCCTCACCGGGCTGACCCTGTTCGTCACCGCCTGTACGAACGGCGGCGCGTCCGAGAAGAAGGACGGCGGGAGCAACGCGGCGAGCGGCGGCAGCGGCGGCGGCGCCGACGCCGACGCCGACAACGCGCTGAAGATGCGCAAGTGCCTGCGCGACCACGGCATCGACGCCCCCGACCCCGCACCCGGCCAGGACCCCCGCGGCATGACCGTCGGCGGCGACGCGGACCCGCAGAAGATGCAGGAGGCCATGAAGGCCTGCGGCATGCAGGGCCCCGGCTCGGGCAAGGAGCCGACGCAGGAGCAGAAGGACAAGGAACTGCGCTGGGTGCAGTGCATGCGCAAGAACGGCGTGGACCTCAAGGACCCCGAGTACAACGGCGGCGCGAAGACCGCCATCGAGATCCCCAAGGGACAGGAGAAGGCCTTCGAGGAGGCCCAGAAGAAGTGCGAAGCGGCCTGATGGCCCGGCGCGGCGCATGGCTGCTCGGCTCCCTCGTCGTGGTGCTGGCCGTCTCGGGCGGCGGCTACGCCGTCCTCGACCGGCCCGCGCAGGGCGGCGCACGCCAGCAGCGCGGCACCGACCACCTGCCGCCCGCGACGGCGCCGGTCCAGCGCGGTGACCTCTCCTCCGGAACCCAGGTGGACGGCACCCTCGGCTACGCACAGGAGCGCAAGCTCGGCGCCCCCGGCCCGGGGGTGCTCACCTGGACGGCTCCGGAGGGTGCGGCGGTCGAGCGGGACGGGCGGCTGTACGAGGTCAACGGGAAGCCGGTGCGGCTGATGTACGGGGCCGTACCGATGTACCGGCCGCTGAAGGCCGGAGACAAGGGCGACGACGTCAAGCAGCTCAAGCGGAATCTGGTGGCCCTCGGCTGGGGAACCGGCCTCGACGCCTCGGACGGCACCTTCACCGGGGGCACCACGGCGGCGGTCAAGCGCTGGCAGAAGGCCCACAAGGAGAAGGAGACGGGTGAGGTCGCCAAGGAGGACATCGCCTTCGCGGCGGGCCCACAGCGGGTCAAGCGGAACGACGCGGCGGTGGGCGACGAGCCGGGTCCCGGAAAGCCGGTGCTGACGGTGACCGGCACCGAGCGGACCGTCCGCTTCCAGCTGGAGGCGGCGAAGGCGGGCACGGCGAAGCCCGGCGACCCGGTGAGCGTACGGCTCCCGGACGGCAGCACCGCGTCCGGGAAGATCGACGCGGTCGGCGGCACGGCGGGTACGGACGACCAGAACGGCGGCGGCTCCGGCGGGGGCGGGGGCGGTGGCGGCGGTGACAAGAAGGCGAAGGTCGAGGTGAGCGTCGCCTTCGACCGGCCGGGCGACGTCAAGGGCCCGGACCAGTCCCCGGTGTCGGTGTCGCTGACCGGCGAGACCCGCACCGGCGTGCTGTCCGTCCCGGTCAGCGCGCTGCTGGCGCTGCCCGGCGGCGGCTTCGGCGTCCAGGTGGTCGAGAACGGCCGGGCGCGCGACGTACGGGTGGAGCTCGGCATGTTCGGCAACGGCCGGGTCGAGGTGACCGGCGGGGACCTCAAGGAGGGCATGCGGGTGGGGGTGCCGACGATATGACGGCCGATGCCGTGACGACGGCCGGAGCCGGGGCGCGGCGCGCCCCCGCCCGGCCCGTGATCGAACTGGCCGGGGTCACCAAGGAGTACCCCGGCGGGGTCGCGGCCCTGCGCGGGGTGGACCTCACCGTCCTGAGCGGGGAACTCCTCGCCCTGGTCGGCCCGTCGGGCTCCGGCAAGTCCACCCTGCTGCACATCGTCGGCACCCTGGACCGGCCGACCGCGGGGCGCGTCGCCATCGCGGGGCACGACGTGGCGGCCCTGTCCGACCGGGCCCTGTCGGCACTGCGCTCGCGCCACGTCGGCTTCGTCTTCCAGTCCTTCCACCTGGTGCCGGGCCTCAGCGCCCGGGCCAACGTCGCCGAGGGCCTGCTGTACTCCGGCCTGCCGCGCGCCGAACGCGGCCGGCGGGCGGAGCGGGCCCTGGAGCGGGTCGGCCTCGGAGACCGGATGGAGCACCGGCCGCACGAGCTGTCGGGCGGGCAGAAACAGCGGGTGGCCATCGCCCGGGCGGTGGCGGGCGAACCGGACCTGCTGCTCGCCGACGAGCCGACCGGGGCCCTGGACACGGCGTCGGGGCGGTCGGTGATGGAGCTGCTGCGCGAGCTGAACGAGGAGGGCGCCACCATCGCGGTGATCACCCACGACACCGAGATCGCGGCCGCCCTCCCCCGCCAGGTCCGCATCCGCGACGGCGAGATCGTCGCGGACGTACGGACCGGGACCGGGACCGGCCCGGGAAGGGAGGCGGCGTGAGCGGCGGCGCGGGTACGGGTGGGGGCGGCGCTACGGGGGCGGGCGGCGCGGGCGCCGGTACGGGCCCGGGCGGCGCGGGTGCGGACACCGACACGGGCCAGGACGCCGGTACGGGGGCGGATACGGGCACCGGTACCGGCCACGACACCGGTACGGACGCGGGCGGCGCGGGCGCCGGTAGGGACCCGGGTGGCCCGCGCGGCCCGGGCACCGGCCCCGGCCGGCGCAGGGCCCGTACGCGGCTGCGGCCGCCCCGGCTCACGCCGCGCGACGTCCTGCACGCCGGGTCGGCGGGGCTGCGCGCCCGCCCGACGCGGGTCTTCCTCTCCGCCCTCGGGATCGCCATCGGCATCGCGACGATGATCGCGGTGGTCGGGATCTCCTCCTCCAGCCAGGCCAAGCTGCTGCGCGAACTCGACCAGCTCGGCACGAACATGCTGGTGGCCACCCCCGGCCAGTCCATGTTCTCGGGGCAGGACACGAAGCTGCCCCCGGAGGCCCCGGGCATGATCTCCCGTATCGACGGCGTCGAGTCGGTCGGTACGACGGGGGACGTGGCGCAGTCCGTACGCCGGTCGGAGAACATCCCGGCCGGGGAGACGGGCGGCATCGCGCTGAAGGCCATCAAGGACGACCTCCTCGGCACGCTGCGGTCCGGCGTGCGCAGCGGCACCTGGCTGAACGCCGCCAACGGCCGCTACCCCGCCGTCGTGCTCGGACACGTCTCGGCACAGCGCCTGGGCATCACGCAGCCGGGGCAGCAGGTGTTCATCGGCGGCCGCTACTTCACGGTGGTCGGCATCCTGGAGCCCATCCCCCTGGCGCCGGAGATCGAACGCGCGGCCCTGATCGGCTGGGAGGCGGCGACCGGGCTGCTGGGGTTCGACGGCCACCCGACGGCGGTCTACGAACGGTCGGCGGACGACCGGGTGGCGCGGGTACGCCGGCTCATCGCGGCCAGCGCCAACCCGCAGACGCCGAGCGCGGTGTCGGTGACCGACCCGTCGGCGGCGCTCCAGGCGAAGGCGGCCACGGAGGGCGCCTTCAGCACGCTGCTGCTCGGGCTGGGCGGGATCGCCCTGCTGGTGGGTGGGGTCGGGGTCGCCAACACCATGATCATCTCGGTGCTGGAACGCCGACACGAGATCGGGCTGCGCCGCTCGCTCGGCGCCACCAAGGGGCAGATCCGGATCCAGTTCGTCACCGAGTCACTGCTGCTGTCCGGACTCGGGGGCCTGGCCGGCATCGCCCTCGGCGGCGCCGCCACCGGGATCTACGCCCGGGCGGGCGGCCTGCCGTGGGTGGTCCCGCTGTGGGCGGTCACCGGCGGCTTCGCGGCCACCCTGGCCATCGGCACGGTGGCGGGCCTCTACCCGGCGGTCCGCGCGGCCCGCCTCTCGCCGACGCTGGCGTTGCAGGCGGCGTAGCGGAACGCGCGGCCGGGCCGGCCTGCGGATGCCGCCGGTCACCAGTCGCCGGTCGCCAGTCGCCGGTCGCCGGTCGCCGGTCGCGCCGCGGGAGTCGCCCCGCGGGAGTCGCCCCGCAGAAACGGCACTGCGGGGCGACCGGTCGCATCATCAGACCGCAAAGGCCACCTGATCTGGGGGATTGCCGGCCCGTCCCCCCCTTCGGCGGCCGCCGGGACGCTACTACTGGTCGGGCCGGCCGCACGGCAGTACGGAAGTGCGGCCGACCCGACCAGGAGGAACAGTCATGCGGAAGTCCGCCACCCTGCTCGCCGCCGTCGCCCTCGCCCTCGCCGCCGCGTCGCCCGCCAGCGCCGAGGTGAACAGCCACTGCGGCCAGTACATCTGCGTCATGACCGCGCACCACAACCGCTTCGTCCAGGACATCACCGTCCAGACCCGCGACGGCAACCCCGGGGTGCTGCGCGCCTACTGGGGCGAGTTCCGGTCGGGCCGGGTCACCGCCGCCTCCCACCGCTGGGGCGTCGGGTACGAGCAGGCCGGCGCCAAGCTCGTCTGCGGCGGTCTGGAGCGCGACGGCCGCACCATCGAGGACGGCATCTGCGTCACCATCTGACGCCGGTACGCCCCCGGGGCCCGCGCGGCGGGAACCTTCCGACCCCTCCCGCCGCGCGGGCCCCCGGACGTACCCTGAACTGATGAGAACTCCTCGTCAGGCAGCGCGCATTGTCGTCGTCTCCCCCAGCGGATCGGTGTTCCTCTTCCGCGAGAACAACAGTGAGGTCGGCATCCACTGGCTGCCCCCGGGCGGCGGGATCGACCCCGGCGAGAGCCCGGAGGAGTGCGTACGGCGCGAGTTGCGCGAGGAGACCGGCTGGACCGACCTGGAGCCGGAGCGGCTGCTGTGCACCTGGGAGCACGACTTCACCCACCAGGGCATACGGGTCCGCCAGCACGAGCACATCTACCTCACCACCGGCCCCCAGCGCGAGCCGCGCCTCGAAGCCCCCGGCATCCACTGGCAGTGGCTCCCCCGCCGACGCCTCGCCACCCTCGGCGAACCGCTGTGGCCGCCACGGCTGGCGGACCTGCTCGCCGAAGCCCCGTCCGAGCCGGTGCACTTGGGGCTGCTCGCCTAGGTGGGCTCCGGCGGCGCGCGAAGGGCTCCGTTCCGTCTACTGCGCGGCACGGCCTACTGGGCGCGCTGGGGCCAGGTGGGGCCCTGGTCGGTCCACACGACACCCTTGTTGCGGCAGAGGCAGAAGGGGTGACCGATGGGGTCGGTGTAGACGCGGAAACCGTAGCCTTCGGGGCCGACGCAGTCCCGCTGCAAGGTCGCGCCGAGGGTCAGGACGCGGCTCTGTTCGGCCTCGATGTCGTCGACTTCGAAGTCGAGGTGGAACTGCTTGGGGTGCTCGCCGTCGGGCCACCGCGGGGCGCGGTAGTCCTCCACCTGGATGAAGGCCAGTTCGATCTCGCCTGTCTGGATACCGGCCCAGTCCGCGTTGCTGCCCTCCTTGACCGGGAGCCCCATCACCTCGGAGTAGAAGGCTGCCAGCTTCATCGTGTCCGGGCAGTCGATGATGAAGTCGGTGAGTCGTAGCATGCCGCGATCTTGCCACACCGTCTTCTGGGTGAGCCGGACTTATAGGCGGGGCCCCGGGCGGTCCGGCGCCCGGGCTGACGGCCGGGCGCCGACGCCGCTACCCTGCGGGAAGCCCGACAGACGGCAGCACGGGGGAGAAGGCGTGAGCATGCACCCGAGTGGCGAACAGCCGAACCCGCCCGGACCGTACGGCGGTCCGCAGCCCCCGCCACCACCCGGGCCGTACGGCGTGCCCGCGCAGCCGCCGCAGCCGGGGTACGCGCCGGGACCGTACGGGGTGCCCGCGCAGCCCCCGCAGCCCGGGTACGCGCCCGGGCCGTACGGCGTGCCCGCGCAGCCGCCGCAGCCCGGATACGCGTATGCGCCCCCGTACCCGAACCCGTACGCGATGCCGGCCCCGCCGCCGGTCCCGCCACCGCCGCCGCCCACGCGCGGCCGGCTGATCGCCCGTTTCGTGTTCAACCCGCTGTACGCCGCCCAGCGCACGTTCCGCCCCACGCGTCCCGGGATCATCACCGACCCCACGGTGCACAAGCTCCAGCTGTGGCGGACCGTGCTCGGCTTCACGGCGTGGCTCGCGCTGACGTTCGCGTACTCCGCCGCCACCGACGCGGTGAAGGGCGCCGAGGCGGCGGCCCGGGACCGGCTCGACCAGAGCTGGACCAGCACCCTCATCCTGGCCTGCACGCTCCCCTTCCTGGTCGGCGCCTTCGCGGCCGCCGCCCGCGGCAGCCTGCGGCGCCTCTACCTGAAGCGGGCCCTGCGCTCCCTCGGGGTGGTACTGGCCCTGATGGCGTCGATGGCCACCTTCCCGCTGGCCGTGTCCGCCGAGAGCCAGGGGCTGCGCGACGCGGTCGGGCTGCCGGGGAAGATCGTCATGGGGCTGATGTGCCTGTGGTCGCTCGGTTTCGCGCTCTACGGCATCGGGCTGTCGCTCGTCCACGTCTTCCGCACCGCCGACGTCCACGAACTGCTGCCGCCCGCGCTCGCCACCGTCCTGGTGTGGGAGATGGCCGTGGAGGACCTGATCACCGGCTCGTACGGGCAGGTGCCGCTGGCCGCGCGGGTGGTCTTCATCCTGGGCGCGCCCGTCTCGGTCACGGCGCTGTCGTGCTGGGAGCTGTACCGGCTGCACCACCACCACGGGCTGACCCTGCGGGCGGCGCTGGGGCGGTGAGGGGGCGGGGGCGGGCGCGGGCGCGGGGTCAGCGGCCCGCGGTGGCCTTCGCGTACAGCTTGGCGGCGTAGTCGCCGAGGACCGTGCTGGTGGACACGTCGTCCGTGTCCCCGCCCGTCAGGATCCCGATGACCTTGCCGTCACGGCCTATCCACGCGCTGCCGCTGGTGCCGCCGGGGAAGTCGGCGCAGTCGAACTGCTGCTCCGTCGGGCTGAGGCGGGTGGCGACGGCCGTGCAGGTACGGGGTACCTTGCGGTCGGCCGGGTAGCCCGTCACCGTGACCTCCTCGCCCGCGCGGCCGGAGGCGTCCAGGGGCGCGCCGCCGGTGACGTCCTCGATGTTGCGGCCCTTGTCGTCGGGGGCGAGGCGGGCGAAGGCGAGGTCGTAGTCGTCGTCGGTGCCCTCGGCCCAGCGCTCGTCCTCGTAGACGTGCTCTATCTTCCACGTGCCGTACGGGGCCGCGCCGTTGGCGTACGCGGGCGCGAAGACGGCGCTCTCCGGGCCGCCCTGGTCCCCCTCCATCAGGCAGTGCCCGGCGGTGATGAGGAGGTTCTTGCCGGGGCTGCGCACGACGGTGGCCGTGCAGAAGTGATCGCCGTCCAGACTGCCGGTGAACAGGGCCCCGGTGAAGGCGGCGGGCCCGCCGGGCTTGGGGGTGGGGGCCACGGGGGTGGGGACGGGCTTCGCCAGCTGGGGCTTGGAGGCCGCTCCGCGCGCCGGCCCCGTGGGCGAACCCGACGGCGCCACCGCCGAACCGGCCCGCACGGCGGCCTCGGTCCCGTCGGGCGGCGGGACGAGCTCGGCCACCGCCGCGGAGGCCCCGAGCGCGGCCACCGCGCACAGCACCGCCGTCACCACGCCCCGCTTGTCCACCGCCATGATCCCTCCCGCTCACCCTCGCGAAGCATGCCCCGCGAGCCGGGCGGCGTGCAAGGTCATGGCCCTCAGTGGCCGGTACGGTGCACGCGGGGACGGCCAGGCGCCTCGGGTCGAGAGTGCGGTAAGCGAGGTAATGCCCGTTTCGGGCTTGGAGTGGGGTGAGGATCCCTGGTCAGCGGGGTGGGTCGGCAGGTCCAGTGCCTCGCGCAGGTCGCGGGCCCGCATCGGACGGGTGGTCCGGCACGTCGGGGCGGGGCGTCTCGACGGGCTCGGGCCGCCCACCCGCGACGGGGTCACGGCTCAGTACGCCCGGGGTCGGGTCAGGCCGTGGTCGTAGGCGAAGATCACCGCCTGGATGCGGTCGCGGGCGCCGATCTTGGACAGGACCCGGCCGACGTGGGTCTTCACCGTGGACTCCGCGAGGACGAAATGACCGGCGATCTCGCTGTTGCTCCAGCCCTTGCCGATGGCGACGAGGATCTCGCGCTCGCGGTCGGTGAGGGAGGCAAGGCGGGGGTCCTGAGCGGAGCCGTCGCCCGCGGGTGGGACGAGGCGGGCGAACTCCTGGAGAAGGCGGCGGGTGAGGGTGGGGGCGATCACGGCGTCTCCGACGGCCACCGCCCGGATGCCGGCGAGGAGTTCCTCGGGGCGGGCGTCCTTGAGGAGGAAGCCGCTGGCTCCGGCGCGCAGGGCCGCGTACACGTACTCGTCGATGTCGAAGGTGGTCAGGACGAGGACGCGGGAGCGATCGCCGGCGGCGACGATCCGGCGGGTGGCCTCGATGCCGTCCATGCCGGGCATGCGTACGTCCATGAGGACGACGTCGGGGCGCATTTCCGCGGCCCTGCGCACGGCTTCGGCTCCGTGTGCGGCCTCGCCGACCACGTTGGTCTCCGCCACGGAGTCCAGGAGCATGCGGAAGCCGTACCGCTGGAGCGGCTGGTCGTCCACGATGAGCACGGTGGTCACCGGGCACCGTCCTGGGGAGTGAGGTCGAGGTCGGCCCGTACCGTCCAGCCGACACCTGCGGGGCTCGCGTTGATCCGCCCTCCGTAGAGCGCTGCGCGTTCTCGCATGCCCACCAGGCCGTGTCCTTCCTCGTTCGCCCTGCGCGGACGGACAGCCGGGGCGGGCGGGCCGGAGTCCTGGACGGTGATGGTCAGCCGGGTGTTCTCCAGGACGATCGCCAGGTGCGCACGCGCGCCGGCTCCGGCGTGTTTCAGGGTGTTCGTCAGCGGCCCCCAACCCTCCCTGAGACCGGGCAAGGGAGCACCGCCCACCCCCGACCCCGATCACCCCCCTAAGACCCCCCCGCCCAGAGCCCCTCCCCGGTCAGCCCCAGCAGGGATATCGCGTTGCCGCGCACGATGCGGTCCACCACCTCCGGGTCCAGGTGGCCCATCTGCGATGCGCCCACCTCGCGGGACTTCGGCCAGGTGGAGTCCGAGTGGGGGTAGTCCGTTTCGTAGAGGACGTTTCCGACGCCGATCGCGTCCAGGTTCTTCAGGCCGAACGGGTCGTCGAAGAAGCAGCCGAAGACGTGCTCGGCGAAGAGTTCCGACGGCGGGCGGTGGACCTTGTCGGCCACGCCGCCCCAGGCGCGGTTCTCCTCCCAGACCACGTTCGCGCGTTCCAGGATGTACGGGATCCAGCCGATCTGGCCCTCCGCGTACATGATCCTGAGGTTCGGGAAGCGCTCGAACTTGCCGCTCATCAGCCAGTCGACCATCGAAAAGCAGCAGTTGGCGAAGGTGATGGTGGAGCCGACGGCCGGCGGGGCGTCCGCCGAGGTGGACGGCATGCGGGAGGACGAGCCGATGTGCATGGCGATGACCGTGCCGGTCTCGTCGCAGGCCTGGAGGAAGGGGTCCCACTCGTCGGTGTGGACCGAGGGCAGGCCCAGGTGCGGGGGGATCTCGGAGAAGGCGACCGCGCGCACGCCGCGGGCGGCGTTGCGGCGGACTTCGGCGGCGGCGAGCCGGGCGTCCCACAGGGGGACGAGGGTGAGGGGGATGAGGCGGCCGTGGGCCTCGGGGCCGCACCACTCCTCCACCATCCAGTCGTTGTACGCCCGTACGCCGAGCAGCCCCAGCTCGCGGTCCTTGGCCTCGGTGAAGGTCTGGCCGCAGAAGCGCGGGAAGGTGGGGAAGCAGAGGGCGGACTGGACGTGGTTGACGTCCATGTCGGCGAGCCGGTCGGGAACCGAGAAGGAGCCCGGGCGCATCTGCTCGTACGTGATGACTTCCAGTTTGATCTCGTCGCGGTCGTATCCCACGGCCGTGTCGAGACGGGTCAGCGGGCGGTGCAGGTCCTCGTACACCCACCAGTCGCCGATCGGGCCGTCGTCGCCCGGGGCTCCCATGACGGGGGCGAACTTGCCGCCCAGGAAGGTCATTTCCTTCAGGGGGGCGCGGACGATCCTGGGGCCGGTGTCGCGGTACTTGGACGGGAGCCGGTCCCGCCAGACGTGAGGGGGCTCGACCGTGTGATCGTCCACCGAGATGATCTTCGGGAAGGTCTCCATACCGTCTACCGTAGCGCTGATCTGACGAACCGTCAGCTATCTGGCGCACAGTCGCCCGCAGAACCAGGAAGGGCTCCCTCCGCCACGGGCTGACGTGTGCGGGCGAGACAGGGCAGACTGACCCTTAAACCAACGGAAGGCAGGGGGGACGCCAGATGGACGGCATACCGGCCATCCCGCACCAGCGGAACCACCCCGAGGCAGCCCGTTTCCCCGACCCCTCCCCCGCCGACAACCGCTTCGCCGTCCTCGGCCCCATCCGCGCCTGGCGCGGCGCCGAGGCGCTGCCCTCCGGCAGCCCCCAGCAGCGCGCCCTGCTCGCCGTACTGCTGCTGCGCGACGGCCGCACCGCCACCGCGCCCGAGCTGATCGACGCCATCTGGGGCGAGGACCCGCCCCCGCAGGCCCTGGCCACCATCCGTACGTACGCCTCCCGGCTCCGCAAGGTCCTCGACCCCGGCCTTCTCGTCAGCGACGCCGGCGGCTACGCCGTCCGGCTGCGCCACCAGGAGGCCCTGGACCTCGGCATCGCCCGCAGCCTCGCCGCCGACGCCGAGACGGCCCGCACCGCCGGGGACCGCGCCCTGGCCCGTACGCTGCTCGCCCGCGCGCTGGACCTGTGGGACGGCGAACCCCTCGCCGGAGTCCCGGGCCCGCACGCCGACACCGAGCGCACCCGCCTCGCCGAATGGCGCCTCCAGCTGCTGGAGACCCGCCTCGACCTCGACCTGGAGGTCGGCCACCACGCCGAGGCCGTCTCCGAGCTCACCGCCCTCACCGCCGCCCACCCCCTGCGGGAGCGGCTGCGCGAGCTGCTGATGCTGGCCCTGTACCGAAGCGGCCGCCAGGCCGAGGCCCTCGCCGTCTACGCCGACACCCGCCGCCTGCTCGCCGACGAACTCGGCGTCGACCCCCGGCCCGAACTCGCCGCCCTCCAGCAGCGCATCCTCAACGCGGACGCCGAACTGGCCCGCGCCGAAGACCCCGCCCCGGCCGCCGCCCCCACGCTCGCCAGGCCCGCCCAACTGCCCGCCACCGTGCCCGACTTCACCGGCCGCGCCCCCTTCGTCAGCGAACTCGGCGACATCCTCACCGCCGCCGACGGGCAGGTCATGGCCGTCTCCGCGCTCGCCGGGATAGGCGGCGTCGGCAAGACCACCCTCGCCGTGCACGTCGCTCACGCCGCCCGCCCGCACTTCCCCGACGGCCAGCTCTACATCGACCTCCAGGGCACCGACCCCCGCCCCGCGCTGCCCGAAGCCGTCCTCGGCTCCTTCCTGCGCGCCCTCGGCACCCCCGACAGCGCCATCCCCGACTCCGCCGCCGACCGGGCCGCGCTCTACCGCACCGTTCTCGACGGCCGCCGCGTCCTCGTCCTCCTCGACAACGCCCGCGACGCCGCCCAGGTCCGCCCGCTGCTGCCCGGCACCGCGGGCTGCGCGGCCCTCGTCACCAGCCGGGTCCGCATGTCGGGCCTCGCCGGGGCCCATCTCGTCGACCTCGACGTGATGAGCCCCGAGGAGGCCCTCCAGCTGTTCACCCGGATCGTCGGGGCCGAACGGGTCGGCGCCGAACGCCAGGCCGCCCTCGACGTCGTCGGCGCCTGCGGCTTCCTGCCGCTCGCCATCCGCATCGCCGCCTCCCGGCTCGCCGCCCGCCGCACCTGGACCGTCTCCGTACTCGCCGCCAAGCTCGCCGACGAACGCCGCCGCCTCGACGAGCTCCAGGCCGGTGACCTCGCCGTCAAAGCCACCTTCGAACTCGGCTACGGCCAGCTCGAACCCACCCAGCAGCGCGCCTTCCGCCTGCTCGGCCTCGCCGACGGCCCCGACATCTCCCTGGCCGCCGCGGCCGCCGTCCTCGGCCTGCCCGAGCACGACACCGAGGACCTGCTGGAAGCCCTGGTCGACTGCTCCCTCCTGGAGTCCGCCGCCCCCGGCCGCTACCGCTTCCACGACCTCGTACGCCTCTACGCGCGCGCCTGCGCCGACCGCGACGAGCAGCCGCCGGCCGGCCGGGAGGACGGCCCCGAGGACAGCCGGGAGGACGGCCGCGGGGACAGCCGGGAGGACGCCCTCGACCGGCTCCTGGACTTCTACCTCGCCACCGCCTCCCACGTGTACGCGCTGGAGCGCCCCGGCGACCGCCTGCCCGCCCACCTGTCCGGCACCTGCCACCCCGGCATGGTCCTGACCGAGGCCCGCGCCGCCCTCGACTGGCTGTTCGCCGAGGCCGACCCGCTGCTGGCCTGCGTACGCCAGGCCGCCGGCCGGGCGGGCGCGCTGCGCCGGGCCGTGGACCTGCTGTGGGCCGCCAAGGACCTCGCCGAATCCGGGGCGAACTCCAAGCAGTACGAGTCCGCCGCGCTGACCCTGCGCGAGGCCGCCCAGGCCGCGCGCGACCCGCGGGCGGAGGGCCGGGCCCGGATCACGCTCACCATCGTCCACCTGGTCGCGGGCCGCTTCACCGAAGCCGACGACGAGGCCCGCCAGGCCATGGACCTGGCCCGCGCGGCCGGCGACCCGCTGCCCAGCTGCTGGGCGCCCAACGACCGCGGCATCATCGCCCTCTACCAGGGCCGCCACCGCGACGGCGAGCGCTACCTGCTGGAGGCCATCGACAACTTCCGAGCCGACGCCAACTACGTCGGCGAGGCCAGCGCCCTCTGCAACCTCTCCCGGATCCACGTCGAGCTGGGCCGCCTGCCCTCCGCCATCGACCTGGCCCAGCAGGGCATCGCCATCTACGACCGGATGGGCCTGACCCTGCGCCTGGCCAACGGCCGGTACGCCCTCGGCATCGCCCTCACCCAGGCCGGACGGCTGCCCGAGGCGCTCACCCAGCTCGCGGAGGCGCTGTCGCTGTTCCACGAGAACCGCCAGCCCCTGTGGGAGGGCGTGACCCACTTCCGGCTCGCCGAAGCCCACCTCGCGGCCCGCCGGCCCACCCTGGCCGCCAAGCACGCCGAGCAGGCCATCGCGCTGCGCGGGATCGGCGGGGAGTGGCGCCGGGCGACGGTGCTGACCGTACTCGGCAAGGCGCTGCGCCGGCTCGGCCAGCCGGACCGGGCGCGGGCCTGCTGGCGGGACGCGGAGACCGTCTTCGCGCAGCTGGGCTCCGCCGAACTGGCCGAAGTCCGCGCCCTACTGGCCTCCGAACTGGCCGCCTGACCGGGGCCGCGGGCGTGGCGCGGAGCGATGGACGGGCGCGTTCATCGTTCGTTTATCGCCACGCGCGACCATAAGTGCATCGACCCGGTGTGTCGGGGGACAACCGGGCCGGCTGTGGGACCACCCGTTCGGCGGTCCACGGGGGAATCGCCGAACGGGCCCGACTCATCCATCAGGAGATCCGATGACGACGAACGAGAACAGCCTGCCGCTCGACGGTGACATCAGACCGCTCGACAACCACGCTTCGGGCGCCGACATCAATCCGCTGGATCCGCTCGACCTGCCGGCCCCGAAGAATCCGGGCGAGAAGCCGCTCGACAACCACGCCTCGGGCGAGGAGATCGTGACGCTGGACAACCACGCGTCGGGAATCCGCCCGTAGCACCGGCCCGTCAGGGCGGCGGCACGGCACGACGGCACGACGTACGGGGGATACGTACGGGGGACCTGCGGGGGTTGCGCACGGGGGACCCGCGAGCGGACGTACAGGGGGATGTACGGGGGACCGCTCGCGGGACGAACGGGGGATGCGCACGGGGGAAAACCCCGCAGGAACGTACGGGGGTACGGGGGGGTACGGGGGGACGGCGCGGGGGGGGGACCGTACGGGGGACGTACGGGAGCACCGCACGGGGGACCGTCCTGATCCGCCGCACGGGGGACCTACGGGGGATCGGTACGGGGGAAGCGGCGGCCGCGGTGGCCTGGAGGGGGACCACCGCGGTCGCCGCACATCCGTGCCCTGCCCGGCCCGGGCCGCCGGGGCTACGCTGGGCCGGTGTTCACCTCCCAGGGCCCGAGCCTGCGCGAACTGGCCGTCCAGGCCCTCACCTCCGTCGAGCGGGGCTACGACCTGCTCGCCCCGAAGTTCGACGAGACGCCCTTCCGCACCCCGGACCGGATGCTCGACGCCGTCGAGGAGGCCCTCGCCGGACGGGAGGGTTCCTTCGGCTCCGGGCTGGACCTGTGCTGCGGGACCGGCGCGGGCCTGCCGATGCTGCGCCGGCTGTGCCGGGACCGGGTGACCGGGGTCGACCTCAGCGCGGGCATGCTGGCCGAGGCCGCCCGGCGCCACCCCGACGGGGTGGACCTCGTACGGGCCGACGCGCTGGCGCTGCCGGAGCAGCTCGGGGACTCGTACGAACTGGCGGTGAGCTTCGGGGCCTTCGGGCACTTCCTGCCGGCCGAGCGGCCCGCCCTCTTCGCGGGGGTGCATCGCGCGCTGCGGCCCGGCGGGGTCTTCGCCTTCCCCGTCGGCGCCCCGATCCCGCTGTCCTCGCCGCTGTGGTGGGCGGTGGCCGGCTTCGACGCGGCGATGCGGGTGCGCAACGCCGTGTGGCGGCCCCCGTTCGTCATGTACTACCGGACCTTCCCGCTGGGCCCGGTCCGCGCGGACCTGTCGGCGGCGGGCTTCGCGGTGGAGACGGTCCCGCTGGAGCACTTCGGGTACCGGGAGGACGGCAGCCCGCGCTGGCGGCTGCTGCTGGCCCGCAAGGACGCCGCCGGCTGACCGCCAGACCGTCCGGGCCCGTGGGCCCGTGGGCCCGTGATCACCCGGCGCGGTCGAAGGACAGCCGGACCCGCTCCTGGTCGGTGAGGTCGGCGCCGTCGCGCAGCCGGGCCATGTCGTTGCCGGACAGGGCGCGCCCGTAGATCCGTACGTCGTCCAGCGCGCCCGCGTAGAAGGCCTTGTAGTCGGGCTGCGTGCCGAGGTGGATGGTGAAGGCCCCGGTGGGCCGGAAGTCGGTCCGGCCGGGACCGAGTGGCGCGGTGGCGGGCCGGCCGCCGTCCACGGACAGCTCCAGCGTGCCGCCCCTGCGCTGGAAGACCACGTGGTGCCAGGCGTCGTCGTCGGTGCGGGCCGGGGCGGTCACGGAGACGGGTCCGGGGCCGGGTCCGGCGTTGACGGTGGCCACGAGGCGGCCGGTCTCCGGGTCGGCCTCGACGCGGAACTGGCGGGCGTCGGGGCCCTGTCCGTACGCCCACACGAGGGGCTGGCGCAGGCCGCTCTCCCGGTCCTGGCCGCGGGTCTTGTACTTGACCCAGGTGGCGACGGCGAAGTCCGCATCGCCCAGGCGCAGCGAGTCCGGGCAGTCGGTCAGGCGCAGGAAGTCGTCCTTGCCGTCGAAGCGCAGGGTCTTGCCGCCGTCCGGGCGGTTGCCGGAGCGGGGTGCACCGTGGACGACGGCGTCGTTGTGGTGGGGGCTGCTGTCGGGGGTGTAGCGGGGGGTGAGGTCCTCGGCGGCGGTGCGCAGTTCGTGGGGGCCGAAGGCGGTGAACTTGATGTAGCCGTGCGGGGTGCCGTTGGCGGTCTCGTAGAGCATGCCGACGCGGCCGCCGGGGAGGACGGCCATGTCGGAGTAGCCGGCGCGTTCGCGCAGGACGACGGCGCCGTCCTTGGACCAGGTGCGGCCGCCGTCCTCGGAGGTGCGTACGGCCAGGGTCCAGCGGTCGGAGAACTCCGCGCCGGGGCGGCTGGGCGCCGACAGCAGGAGGGGGCCGCCGGCCGGCAGTTGGAGCAGGGAGCCGGAGGCGGGCGGGGCGGTGAGGCCGGTGACGGGGGTGAAGCCGGGGGCCGGGAAGGTGGGGGCTGCGGCGTCGTCGATGAGGGCGGAGACGCGGTGGTCGGCGGTGCCGCAGGTGGCGGTAGAGCGGGCGTTGACGTAGATCCGGCCCTCGGGGAGCTGGGTGAGGGCGGGCTCGTTGGGGGCGGGGGTGCCTTCGGGGGCGCCCCAGCGGGCGCCGGGCTGCCAGCTGAGGCCGCCGTCGTCGCTGTAGAGGAGCTGGGCGCCGGATTCGTTGGACTCCGTGCGGTAGTCGGCGCCGATGACGAGCCGGCCGGGGCGGTCGGGGCGGGTCGGGGTGAGCTGGATGCCGTGGCCGGGGCCGACGGAGACCCAGGCCCAGTCGGCGCCCTTGAGCTGGGGCTGCGGTTCGGGTTCGGTGCTCCAGTGGGCGCCGTCGTCGGTGCTGTGCGCGAGGCGCAGTTCGCGGGGGCCGCGGACGCGGTTGCCGGCGGCGTCGGGGGCCCAGGTGCTGTAGGCGTAGAGGAGGGAGATCCGGCCGGAGGCGGCGTCCACGACGGGGGCCGGGTTGCCGTAGGCGCCGGGGTCGCCGGCGCCGCGGATGACCTCCATGGGGCCCCAGGTGCGGCCGTCGTCGGTGGAGCGCTTCATGACGAGGTCGATGTCGCCGATGTCGTTGCAGCTCGCGGTGCGGGCCTCGGCGATGGCCAGCAGGGTGCCGTCCTTGGTGGTGGTGAGGGCGGGGATGCGGTAGCAGTCGTAGCCCTCGGTGAAGGCGCTGAACGGCGCGGACACGGCGGCCGTCAGCCCGGGCCGGCCGCCCCCGGGCCTGCCGTCACCGTCGCCGTCGCCGTCGCCGCCCGGGCCGCCGGTGCCGGTGGGGCCGTCGGGCAGCAGGGCGAGGAGCAACACCACGGCGAGGGCGGCCACGGCCCCGGCCGCCGCCGAAAGCCGGGCCCGGGCACCTCTGGGAAATCGGACAACCGGCTGATTCGAGCTCACCCGTGCAGGCTAACGCGGACGCGATCACGGTCGGCGCGCCGGGGCGGTGGGGTGGGGGTGTGGGGTGTGGGCCGGCCTCGGGTATGACACTCCGCCGATGTACGAAGGCCTGGGAAAAGTACATCCGCAGTGTGACGTCAACGCGGCCGGGCGTTCCTACCGTTGAGGTGTGAATCCAGGACCGGCTCCCCGAGCGGGCCGGGCTGGACCGCACGATGACGGATGGAGAGAGCCCGTGAAGCGACGCTCGTTCCTGGTGGGCGCGGCCGTGGCCGCCGCCCTGGCCGGGACCCTGACCACTGCCACTACGGCCACCGCCTCTCAGGGCCCCGCACCGGTACAACCAGCGGCGAGCGCCCTGGCGTTACCCGCTCCTTCGGGACACCAGCAGGTCGGCAGGACCACCGTCCACCTGACGGACGCGGACCGGGCCGATCCGTGGGTCCCCGCCGAGAGACGGGAGCTGATGGTCTCCCTCTGGTACCCGGCCGACGCCCCTTCGGGCGGATCCGCCCCGTACATGACGGCCGCGGAGTCCGAGCGGTACGTGGAGGCCAACCGGCTGGGCGTCGCGAAGGACCTGTTCAGCACGGTGGCCACGCACGCGACGGCCGACGCCCGCCCGGTACGGGTGCGCGGCGGGCTGCCGCTGGTCATCCTGTCCCCCGGCTTCGGCATGCCGCGCGCCACGCTCACGGGCCTGGCCGAGGAGCTCGCGAGCCGTGGCTACGCCGTCGCCGGGATCGGGCACAACTACGAGGCCGACGGCATCTCCTTCCCCGACGGGCACACGACGTCCTGTGTGGCGTGCGTGGAGCCGGACAAGGACAAGCTGTACGAGAAGGTCGGCGGCATACGGGCCGCGGACATCTCCTTCGTGATCGACGAGCTGACCGGGAAGCGGCAGCCGGCGGTCCCGCTGAACGGCGTGAACGTCGACGCGGGCCGGATAGCCGTCGTCGGGCACTCGGCGGGCGGTTTCAGCACGGTCCCGGCCCTCCTGAAGGACCCCCGCGTGAAGGCGGGGGTCAACATGGACGGCAACTTCCGCTACCCGGACCACGAGACGCCCGTGAACCGGCCGCTCCTGATGCTGGGCAACCCCGGTCACATACCCGGCGGCGGGGACCCGACCTGGGGCCAGACCTGGAACCAGTTCACCGGCTGGAAGCGCTGGCTGACCGTCGACGGCACCGCGCACCTCTCCTTCACCGACCTCGCGCCGCTGGCCAAGCAGCTCGGCATGCCCCTCCAGCCCCTGGACGGCGACCGCGCCGACACCATCGTCCGGCGCTACGTCACCGCCTTCGTCGACACCCACCTGCGCGGCCGGTGCGAGCCGCTGCTGGACGGTCCCTCGGCCGCCTTCTCCGAGGTGCGGTTCCAGCAGCCGTAAGGGCGGGTCCGGGTGGGCGTGGTCTAGCGGCGGGTGCGGAGTTCGGTCTTGAGGACCTTGCCGCTCGCGTTGCGCGGAAGGGCCGGGAGGAACTCCACCTCGCGGGGCACCTTGTAGTTGGCCATCTCGCGGCGGGACCAGGCGATCAGGTCGTCGGCGGTGAGGACGGAGCCGGGGCGCCGTACCGCGTACGCCTTGCCGACCTCGCCGAGGCGGGGGTCGGGGATGCCGACGACGGCGACGTCGGCGACGTCGGGGTGCAGGCCGAGGAGCTGCTCGATCTCGGCGGGGTATGCGTTGAAGCCGCCGACGATGAACATGTCCTTGATCCGGTCGGTGATGCGCAGGTTGCCGGCGCCGTCGAGGACGCCGACGTCACCGGTGCGCAGCCAGCCGTCGGGGGTGAGGGCGCGGGCGGTGCCCTCGGGGTCCTCGAAGTAGCCCCGCATCACGTGGTGTCCGCGGACCCAGACCTCTCCGGGCGTGCCGGCGGGCCGCTCGGCGCCGTCGGGGCCGGTGATCCGCAGCCGGGTGTCGGGGATGGCGCGTCCCGAGGTCTCGGAGACGACTTCGGCGGGGTCGCCGCGGCGGCACATGGTGACGATGCCGCTGGCCTCGGAGAGCCCGTACGCGGTGAGGACGGTGGCGATGTGCAGCTCGGTGCGGAGCCGTTCGACGAGCTGGAGGGGGACCACGGCGGCGCCGGTGACGACCAGGCGCAGGGCGGACAGGTCGTGGTGGGCGCGCTGGGGGTGGTCCAGGAGCGACTGGTGGAGGGTGGGCGGGCCGGGGAGTACGGAGATCCGCTCGGCGGCGATGTTGGCGAGGACGGTGTCCACGTCGAAGACGGGCTGGGGGACCATCGTGGCGCCGCGCATCAGGCAGGCGATGATCCCGGCCTTGTAACCGAAGGTGTGGAAGAAGGGGTTCACGATCAGGTAGCGGTCGTCTTCGCGCAGTCCGGCGAGCTCGCTCCACACGGCGTAGCAGCGCAGGGTCTGGGCGTGGGTGATGACGGCGCCCTTGGGGCTGCCGGTGGTGCCGGAGGTGAAGATGATGTCCGAGGGGGCGTCGGGGCGGATCGCCTCGGTGCGGGCGCGGACGGCGTCGGCGGGGACGGCGTCGCCGCCGGCGAGGAAGTCCTTCCAGGTGCGGAAGTCCTGCGGGGCGTCGTCGGTGAGGACCACCACCTGTTCCAGGTGCGGCAGGCCGGGCAGGGGTCCGGCGGTGCCGGGGCCTTCGGCGGCGGCGCGGCGCAGGGAGGCGACGTAGGAGGTGCCGAGGAAGGTGCCGGTGACGAAGAGGAGGCGGGCGCGGCTGCGCTGGAGGACGTACGCGGCCTCCGCGCCCTTGAAGCGGGTGTTGAGCGGGACGAGGACCGCCCCCGCGGAGACGGCGCCGAGGGCGGAGACGATCCACTCCAGGGTGTTGGGGGCCCAGACGGCGACCCGGTCGCCGGGCTCGATCCCGGCGGCGAGGCAGGCGGCGGCGGCCCGCTCGACGCGCTCGCCGAGCTGCGCGTAGCCGACCCGGATCCGGCCGTCGACCACGGCTTCACGGTCCCCGTACCGTCCGGCGGCCTCCCGGACGAGCGCACCGATGGTCCCCCACCGAAGGTCCCCCCGCGGATCGGAAGCGTCACCGCCCCCTGCCACCGACACTTCTTCCATCGTCCGCCCCTCCCCGCGATCCCAGTAGCTGACTAACCGTCAGATTAGCGGTAGCCTTCGCGGCTGTCAGCACTGGCGACGACCCCACTCCCGGAGGTGGCGATGGCGGCAACGCTCAAGGACGCTACGGCAATCGTCGGCATCGGCCAGACCGCCTTTGCCAAACAACTGCCCGCTTCCGAAAAGGAATTGGCGTGCCGCGCCATCCTCGCGGCGCTCGCCGACGCCGGCATCGCGCCCGCCGAGGTCGACGCGTTCGCCTCGTACACGATGGAGGAGACCGACGAGGTCGAGGTCGCCAAGGCGATAGGCGCCGGCGACGTCACCTTCTTCTCCAAGGTCGGTTACGGCGGCGGCGGCTCCTGCGCCACCGTCGGCCACCTCGCCTCCGCCGTCGCCACCGGCCAGGCCACCGTCGGCGTCGCCTGGCGCTCCCGCAAACGCGGCTCCGGCCCCCGCCCCTGGAAGAACACCGCCGTCCAGCTGCCCACCCCGGGCCAGTGGACCCGCCCCTTCGGGCTGCTGCGCCCCGCCGACGAGATCGGCATGCTGGCCCGCCGCTACATGCACGAGTACGGGGCCACCCGCGACCACCTCTTCAACGTCGCGATGGCCTGCCGCAACCGGGCCAACGAGAACCCGGCCGCGATGATGTACGAGCGCCCGCTGACCCGCGAGATGTACATGACCTCCCGCATGATCAGCGAGCCGCTCTGCCTCTTCGACAACTGCCTGGAGACGGACGGGGCCCTGGCCTGCGTGATCGTCTCCGCCGAGCGCGCCCGCGACTGCCGCCAGAAGCCGGTCTACGTGCACTCGGTCGCCCAGGGCCTGCCCGCCCAGCACCACGGCATGGTCAACTACTGGAACGACGACCCCCTCTCCGGCCCCGCCTGGACCGCCGCCCGGCACCTGTGGAAGCAGGCCGACTTCGGACCCCAGGACGTGGACGTCGCCCAGATCTACGACGCCTTCACCCCCCTGATCCCGCTCTCCCTGGAGGGCTACGGCTTCTGCGGGCGCGGCGAGGGCGCCGCCTTCACCGAGGGCGGGGCCCTGGAAATGGGCGGCCGGCTCCCGATCAACACCGGGGGCGGCGGGCTCAGCGAGGCCTACGTCCACGGCTTCAACCTGATCAACGAGGGCGTCAAGCAGCTGCGCGGCATCTCCACCGCCCAGGTGCCGGACGCCGCGACCTGCCTGGTGACGGCGGGCGAGGGCGTCCCGACGTCCGCGATCCTGCTGCGCGCCTGATCCCGCCCCCCCAGTCCCCAGGAGCCACCATGACGACGTCGACGACCGCGTCCGCCGAGGCGCTGCTGCTCCCCGTCCCCGACGAGGACGGCGCCCCCTTCTGGGAGTACGCCGCCCGCGGCGAACTCCGGATCCAGGCCTGCGCCGCCTGCGGCCGGCTGCGCTTCCCGCCCCGCCCCTGCTGCCCGCACTGCCAGTCCTTCGACAGCGAGTGGCGCCCGATGAGCGGGCGGGGCCGGATCTGGTCCTACGTACGCCCGCACCCGCCGCTGCTGCCCGCGTACGCCGCGCAGGCCCCGTACAACGTGATCCTCGTGGAGCTCGCCGAGGACCCGCTGATCCGGCTCGCGGGCAACCTCGTCACCTCCGCCGACGCCCCGCTGAACTCGGTGGACCCGGCCCGGCTGCGGATCGGCGCCAAGGTGCAGGCGGTCTTCACCGAGACGGGCGGGATGAGCGTGCCGCGCTGGATCCTGGAGAGGGCATGACCCTGCGGGTGGAGCGGGACACGGCGGCCGGGGTCGCCGTCGTCACCCTGGACCGGGAGCGCCGCCACAACGCCATCGACCTGGCCACGGCCGCCGCGCTGGAGTCGGCGTGGCGGGAGGTGCGGTACGACGAGGACGTCCGGGCGGTGGTGCTGACGGGCGCGGGCCCGGCCGCGTTCTGCACCGGCGTCGACCGGGGGGTGGAGGTGGCGCAGCCCGCGTCCCCGTACTCGGTCGACGACCCGCTCCTGACCATCGGCCCGAAGGCGAACGACCTGTGGAAGCCCGTGATCGCCGCCGTCAACGGCATGGCGTGCGGCGGGGCGTTCTACCTCCTGGGGGAGGCGGACTTCATCGTCGCCTCGTCGTCGGCGACGTTCTTCGACCCGCACACGACGTACGGGATGGTCAGCGCCTACGAGGCGGTGTACATGGCGCAGCGGATGCCCTTCGGGGAGGCCGCCCGGATGTCCCTGATGGGCACGGCGGAACGGCTCTCCGCGCGGCGGGCGTACGAGATCGGGCTGGTCTGCGAACTGGCCGAACCCGGGGAACTCCTGGAGGCGGCCCTGCGGTCGGCGCGCACCCTGGCGGGCTTCCCGACGGAGGCCGTACAGGGCACGGTGCGCGCCCTGTGGTCGGCGAAGCAGGCGGCCCTCCAGCAGGCTCTGTCCCAGGCCCCGGCACTGATCGCGCTGGGCAACCTGACGCCGGAACGCCAGTCGGAACTCTTCGCGGCCCGCCGCCCGGGACCGGACTTCCGCCTGCGCTGATCAGCGGGCGGGTCCGGCGGGCTTGGTGGTGGGCCGCAGGCTCTTGCTCTTCCCCGACCCGGTGTCGGGGGCGGAGGGGCTGGATGTGGCGCCGGCCGCGACGTTCCGTACGCCGGTCACGCGGCAGTTCCGCACGTCGCCGGCGCGGGCGGGGTCGGCCATCGGAACGTCGGCCGTGCCGGTGGCCCGCGCGCCGAGGGTGACCGTCCCGGAGGCCGTCCCCACGAGCACCCCGCCGGCCCCCTCACTGGTCAGGAACACCTCGAAGGTCGCCCGCCGGTCCAGCAGGGAGGTGACCTCGACGGTGGTGGAGGGCCGGGAGCCGTCCCCGCAGGAGACCACCCGGGCCGTGGCGGCCACCGCGGTGGCGGAGGGCGAGGGGGTGGCGGTGGCGCCATAGCTCCCGCTGGTGCCGCTCCGCCTGCTCGTGCTGCTCGTGCCGCTCTTACCGCTCTTACCGCTCGTGCGGCTCTTGGAACTGGAACACCCGTGGCCGCCACCGCCGCTCTTGCTCTTGCCGTTGCCCGAAAACCCGGTCAGCGCCAGCACCACGGCCACCAGCACCACCCCGAACCTGGCCCGACTGCTCCCCCGCCGCGCGAACATGACGTGAACCCCTCCCCGGGTGGTCGATGGCGGGCACGCTACCAAGCCGCGGCGGGACCTCTCAGGGCCGTTCCGCGCCCCGCCGCCCGACGTATCCGCATACGCCACCCCACAACCGGACGCACTCCCTCCACTCTGTCCGCCGCCAGCGAAGACACCGCCCCAGCCGCTCCCCCGCCCGCGAAACCGTGGTTCCATCCCGACACCCGAACCCGGCGGCAACCGCACCACCCGCGTCCCTTCGGTGAGCCCGAACCACCTTGAGGAGCACGCACCAGTGCGCACCATCGCCACCGAGATCACCATCGACGCCACGCCCGAGGAAGTCTGGGCGACGCTGACGGACCTGCCCCGTTACTGCACCTGGAACCCGTTCATCCGGGCGGCCTCCGGCGAAGCCGTGCCCGGCTCGCGGCTGCGCCTGACCATGTACGGGGAGTCGGGCAGGCCCACCACCTTCCGGCCGACCGTCCTGGTGGTGAAGCCCGCCACCGAGTTCCGCTGGTCCGGCCGCTTCCTGGTGCGCGGGCTCTTCGACGGCGAGCACTACTTCCGCCTCAGCGAAGGCCCCGGCCGCACCACCCGCATGGAACACGGCGAACGCTTCCGCGGCCTGCTGGTCCCCTTCCTCGGCAAGCTCCTGAACGGCACCGCCCGCAACTTCACGGCGATGAACGAAGCCCTCCGCACCCGCGCCGAATCGGCCCGCACCACCTCCTGACGCCCCTCACCCCACCACGGCGACGCCGAGCATGTGCGAGCTCGCGGCCAGCAGTTCCGGATACGGCTCGGCCAGTCGCGCCGCGGTGAGCGCCGCGTCGAACATCCTCGACCCGGCCAGGCTCTCCCCGGTGTGCTGCTCGGCCGCCTTCAGCGCCGCCCAGGCCGGACCCTCGACGCCGTACACCAGCGGCGTCCGGAGTCCGGCCTCGCGCATTTCCCCGTACAGCCCCTCGCCGGTGTGGAAGTAGGCGCTGGTGAAGCCCTTGCGCCCCGCTTCGTGGACCCCGCCGACGAGGATGTCGGCGACGGCGTCCCGGACCCGGTCGTCGGCGAGCCGGGTGGTGGCGACGTGCTCGAAGAGGGACGCGTACCGGCCGATGGCGGCGACGGCGACGACCCCGCCCGGCCGGACGACGCGCGCGGCCTCCCGCAGGGCCCGGATCCGGTCGCCGCGCTCGGTCAGGTGGTACAGCGGCCCCAGCACGAGCGCGACGTCGTACGCCCCGTCCCGGGCCTCCAGCGCCCGGGCGTCACCGAGCACGCTCCGGAACCCGGCGGCCCTGGCCTCCTCCACGTGCCGCGGCACGGGATCGACGAGGTCGACCTCGTACCCGTCCCCCACGAGCCACCGGGCATGCGCCCCGGACCCCGCCCCGATGTCGATGACCCGCGCCGGCGCCCCGGGCAGATGCCGCCGCAGCAACTCCTGGGTCCGCACCATTTCGAGCAGCCCGTCCGCGCTGGTGCTCAACCGCTCGGATTCGCTGATCGTCTCGCTGTAGAAGGCGATGATCTCTGGCTCGACGGAGTAAGCGCACATGCCCCCGATTCTGGGCGCTGGCAGCACGGCGCGGTAGATCCTAATGGGCGCGCACGGGAGGCCGTAGGCGCCGGGGCCCGGACGCGGCGGCGGCCCCGGTCCCCCGGTGGGGGCGGGGCCGCGCGGCGGGGGTGGGGTCAGGCGGCGTCGACGACGCCCGAGGCGGCGATTTCGACCTTGCCCTTCGGGGCGCCGGACTGGGAGCCCAGGGCCTCGATCTGGTCGACGAGCTCCTTGCCCTCGACGACCTCGCCGAAGACGACGTGCTTGCCGTCGAGCCACGAGGTGACGACGGTGGTGATGAAGAACTGCGAGCCGTTGGTGTTCTTGCCGGCGTTCGCCATCGACAGCAGGTACGGGCGGTCGTGCTTCAGCTGGAAGTTCTCGTCGGCGAACTTCTCGCCGTAAATGCTCTTGCCGCCGGTGCCGTTGTGGTTGGTGAAGTCGCCGCCCTGCAGCATGAACTGCGGGATGATGCGGTGGAAGCCGGAGCCCGCGTAGCCGAAGCCGTTCTGGCCGGTCGCCAGCTCGCGGAAGTTCTTCGCCGTCTGCGGCACGACGTCGTCGAAGAGCTGGAAGACGATGCGGCCGGCCGGGGCGCCGTTGATGGTGATGTCGAAGTAGACGTTGCTCATGGGGTCCATCCTGTCACTCCTGGTGCCGTGCGCTACCTGGAGGGGGGCCGCGTCGCCTTACGCGGACCGCGTAAGGCGACGCGGCCGGGGTCAGGAGGCCGTCCGGGTGCCGGTGCCCTTGGCCGCGTCCAGGGCGTAGACGCAGCGGTCCTTGCTGCACGCGTAGACCACGCCCGCCTCCGCGACCGGGGCGCCGGTGATCTCGCCGCCCGTCGCCAGCTTCCAGCGCAGCTGGCCGCCCGCCGCGTCCAGCGTGTACAGGCAGTGGTCGGCGGAGCCGAAGTGGACCCGGCCGTCCGCGACCGCCGGGGAGCCGGTGATCTCGCCGCCCGCCGCGAACCGCCACTTCGGGGTGCCGGTGACCGCGTCGAGGGTGTACAGCGCGCTGCCCGCGCCCAGGTGGACGTTGCCGGCCGCCACCAGCACCGGGTCCGCCGCCGGGCGCGGCTCGGTGGCGATGCGCCAGCGGTCCTTGCCGGTGGCGGCGTCGAGGGCGTAGACGGTGCCCAGGTAGTCGGCGAGGTAGACGCCGCCGCCGGTCACCGCCGGGCCGGGGGCGAAGGCCGGGGGTGCCAGGAACACCGCCGGGGCCTCGAAGTGCCAGCGGACCCGCCCGGAGGCCCGGTCCACGGACAGCACCCGGGTGCCGGCGCTGACGTACACGTTGCCGTCGGGGGCGGGGGTGACGCGGACCGGGACGTTGCCGCAGGAGGCCGCGTCGCCGACCGGGTAGGACCAGGCCTCCTGGCCGGAGCGGGCGTCGAGCGCGCGCAGCCGGGCGTCCTGCCACACGTAGACCGTGCCCTCGTGCAGGACCGGCGCCGCCTCGGGCGTCTCGAAGTCGGACTGCGCGCCGGTCAGCTCCCACAGCTTCTGGCCGTTCGACGCCTCCCAGCTCTGTACGCCGCCACCGCGCGTGGCGGTGATGACGGTGCCCCGCCCGGCGCGCAGGGCGTACACCCAGGCGTCGGTGGACAGCCGCCACCGCTCGGAGCCGTCGGCGGCGTCGAGCGCGTAGAGGGAGGGGCCGTCGGAGGCGTGGATGCGGCCGTCGGCGACGGCCATGGACCAGGCGACGTCCCGCGTCTTGAACTGGCGCCGGCCGCTGCCGACGTCCAGGGCGTGCACCTCGAAGGAGGTGACGTACAGCAGGTCGCCCGCGACGGTCGGGGTGCCCCACACCTCGTTGGACATGCGGAAGCGCCACGGCCGCCAGCGCCCGCTGTCCGGCGACGGGCCCGGGCCCGTCGCCGGTACGGACGGGGAGGCCGGCACCGCGGCCGCCACGCTGCCCAGGGGCGGCCGGACCCAGCCGGTCGCGGAGTCGGCGCCGCCGGGCGAGGCGGGTGCCGGGGCGAGCGCCGGGGCGGCGGCGCGCGGGCCGGGCCCGATCGGCACCGGCGAGGAACCCAGCAGCACGGGCGCGCCCGGCACGGAGGCGAGCGCCGCCACCGGCGGCCGGTCGGGGCGCGGCGGGGCGGCCTGCCCGGTGCGCGGGTCGGCCCACGGGTCGGCGGCGCCGCGCGGCCGGCGGTGTGTGGCGGGCCCGGCGGCGGGCCCGGCGGCGAGCCCGCCCGCGGGCTGCGACACCGGCCCGGACCGGGGTCCGATGTGCGGCTGCGGCGGGACCACGGGCGGGGCGGGCACCGTACGGTGACCGGCGCGGCGGGCCTCGATCATCGCGACGGCCCGCTCGGGCAGCCACGCGGAGGCCGTCCCGCTGTCGTCACCGCCGTCGAAGAGGTGCGGGGCCAGCTGCGCCTGGAGGTCGGCGGGGGTCGGCCGCCGGGTGGCCTCCATCTGCATGCAGGAGTCGATGAGCGGCCGCAGCTCGTCGGGCAGACCCTCCAGGTTCGGGCCCTCGCGCAGCAGCATGAACACCGTCTCCACCGGGTTCGCCCCGTGGTACGGCGGGTGCCCGGTCGCGGCGAAGACGAGCGTCGAGCCGAGGGAGAAGACGTCGGAGGCGCCCTTGACGCTGCGCGAGTCCTTCGCCTGCTCGGGCGACATGTAGGCGGGGGTGCCGACGGCGACGTTCGTCATCGTCAGCCGGGTGTTGGAGACGCCGCTGGCGATGCCGAAGTCGATCACGCGCGGGCCGTCCTCGACCACCAGCACGTTGGACGGCTTCAGGTCCCGGTGCACCAGGCCGGCGCCGTGGATCGACTGGAGCGCCTCGGCGATGCCCGCCGCGAGCCACCGTACGGCCTGGGCGGGCATGGGCCCGCACTCGTTGACGATCTCCTCCAGGGACGGCGCCGGCACGTACGCGGTGGCCAGCCACGGCACGGCGGCGCGCGGATCGGCGTCGACGACGGCGGCCGTGTAGAAGCCGGAGACGGCGCGCGCCGCCTCCACCTCCCGGGTGAACCGCACCCGGAACAGCTGGTCCTCGGCGAGCTCCGTGCGCACCGTCTTGATCGCGACCCGGCGTCCCGATGCCGACCGTGCGAGATAGACCAGCCCCATGCCGCCGGCGCCGAGCCGTCCGAGCACCTCGAAGGGGCCGATCCGTCTCGGGTCGTGCTGCGTCAGCTGCTCCACCACTCGCCTCCACACCTCCCCGTACGGGCCCCGACCGGACCCGCTGCTTCTCCCGGCACGTAGCCGGCGCGGCGCCGGCACGCGGCCGGCGCGCGCACGGCGGCACGGCGGCCGGACCGTGCGGCATCCGTCCCCGCTGCGATCCGTCCCCGCTGCGTGCAGCGTCCCACCGCGGGCGGGCCCGCGGTCGCGCACGTCGATTCTGTCAGGCCCGCGCCTGGTCCGGCCCCGGCTCCCGCGCTCGTTTCACGTGCCGGTCTTCACACGGGGCTCCGAGAGCAGCCCGAAGACGGCTCCCTGGTTGTCGGCGACGACCGCGATCCGCCCGTAGGGCGTGTCGAACGGATCGGCGGTGACGCGTCCGCCGAGCCGCTGGACGGTGGCCACGCTCTGGTCGCAGTCGGGGACGGCGAAGTAGGCGAGGAAGTGGGCCGGCATGATCTCCGGGAACGCGTCGGTGATGAGGGTGCGGCCGAGGACGGCGGTGTCGGAACCGGGGGCCGCGCCGGGCGGGGACCAGACGCGGTAGGCGATGCCGGTCTCCGGGTCGTCCTGGTCCTCGGGGACGTAGCCGAAGACCTTGGCGTAGAAGGCGTCGACGGCGTCCCGGGCCCGGGTGTAGACCTCGGACCAGCAGTACGTGTACGGCTCTTGCTGGGCCTCGAAACCGTGGTGGGTGCCCGGCTGCCAGAGCCCGAAGACGGCCCCGCCGGGGTCGGCGGCGAGTGCGGCGGTGCCGTAGGGGCCGACGGGCTGCGGGTCCATGACCATCTGGCCGCCGGCGGCGCGGATGCGCTGGGCGCAGGCGTACGCGTCGTTCGTGTACAGGTACACGCCCCAGACGGTGGGCATGCGGCCGTCGGGCTTGGGGGCGAGGGCGGCGACGTTGCGGCCGCGGCTGTAGGCCTGGGTGTAGTGGCCGTACTCGGGGCCGGCGGCGGTGGGGAAGGTCCAGCCGAACAGCTCGCCGTAGAAGCGCTTGCCCGCCTCGACGTCGGGCAGCGAGGCGTCGACCCAGCAGGGCGAGCCCTCCACGAATCCGGCCATGGGGCGAGTCCCTTCCGTTCGGGTTCGTGCTGTTTTCTTGCGTTTCGGACATGATCTGCCCGAAAACTTGTCCACACCCTGTTGATAAGACTATTCGGGGGATACGCCACGATACGGGTGGGGTCCGGCGGGGCGCGCGGGAGGGCGCGCGGGCGGGGCGGGACGGGGGCAGGGCACGGGCGGGGCGCGGGCGGGGCACAGGCGGGGCGCCGGCAGCGTGCGGTCCGGTTTGGCCGGAACGCGTCGGTTACGGCCCGTCGGGGGGCCCGTCCCACCAGGTCGGCGGGTGCGTAACCCCATTTGCAGGCGGCCGAATAGCGCGCCGATCACCCCTCGGTAAGCTGACGGCATGACAGGACAAGTACGCACCGTCGACGGGCGTGTCGCCGGCCGGCGCGGCCAGGCGACGCGGCAGAAGCTGCTCGACTGCCTCGGCGAGATGCTCAGCTCCTCGCCGTACCGCGACGTCAAGGTGATCGACGTCGCCCGCAAGGCCGGTACCTCCCCCGCGACCTTCTACCAGTACTTCCCGGACGTCGAAGGCGCCGTCCTGGAGATCGCCGAGCGCATGGCCACGGAGGGCGCCCAGTTGACGGCGCTCGTCGAGGGCCGCAACTGGGTCGGCAAGGCCGGCTGGGCGGCGGCCGAGGAACTCGTGGACGGCTTCCTGGAGTTCTGGCGGCGCAACGACGCCATCCTGCGGGTGGTCGACCTGGGCGCGGCCGAGGGTGACAAGCGGTTCTACAAGATCCGCATGAAGATCCTGAACTCCGTCACCAACTCCCTTACGGAGTCGATGAAGGAACTCCAGGCCAAGGGCAAGGTCGACAAGGACCTCAGCCCGGCGGCGATGGCGGGTTCACTGGTGGCGATGCTCGCCGCGGTGGCCTCGCACCAGAAGGGGTTCCAGACCTGGGGCGTCAAGCAGGCCGAACTCAAGCCGAACCTGGCGCTGCTCGTGCACCTGGGCATCACCGGGAAGAAGCCGACCAAGTGACGGCGGACCCTCACCTGGGGTGAGGGTCCGCCGGGCCTTGCCCTCTCCGCTTCGGGGTCAGCGACGCTCCAGGCGGAACAGCCTGATCTCCCGCTCGATGCGCGCCTGGTACGTCGCGTACGGCGGCCAGAACCGCAGCACCGCCCGCCACGCCTCCTCCCGCTCCACGCCTTCCAGCAGCCGGGCCCGTACGGGGATGTCACGTCCCTGCCAGTTCACGTCCGCGTCCGGGTGCTTCAGCAGGTTCCCGGTCCAGGCCGGATGGCCGGGGCGGCCGAAGTTGGAGCCGATCAGCAGCCAGCTCTCGCCTCCGCGCTCCGGCATGCACGCGAGCGGGGTGGTCCGCGGCTCACCCGTCTTCGCGCCCTTGGCCGTGAGGATCACACCCGGCAGCATCTGCGCGCTGAGCAGGACCTTTCCCCTGGTCAGGCGGTGCACCGCCTTGTCCATGGCGGGGATGAAGTGCGGGGCGATCCGGGCGAACAGCACGGTCGAGGAGACCTTCTGCATCAGCTTGACGCCGAGAGCCACGGCCATCAGACGGCCACCCTTTCGTTCTTGCCGCCGGCGGGGGCCGGGGCGAACAGCCCCGAGCGCTGCGCCGCGTGCGCGCGGAGCCGGTGGACGGGGCCGAAGAGCAGGTCGTCGGCCGCCGCCCGCTTGAAGTACAGGTGGGCGTCGTGCTCCCAGGTGAAGCCGATGCCGCCGTGCAGCTGGATGGCCTCGCCCGCGGTGGTCCGCAGCGCCTCCAGGGCCTGGGCGAGGGCGAGCGGGCCCTGGTCCGGGTCCCACGCGGCGTAGTAGGCGGCCGAACGGGCCGCCTGGACGTGTACGTAGAGGTCGGCGAGCCGGTGTTTGACCGCCTGGAAGGAGCCGATGGCCCGGCCGAACTGCTCGCGCTCCCGAACGTATTCCACGGTCCGGGCCAGCGCCCGGTCGGCCGCGCCGACCGCCTCGGCGGCCAGGACCGCGGCGGCGGTACGGCCGGTGGCGGCGAGGGCGGGGAGCGGGTCGGGGGCGGCGTCGCTCCGGCCTGCCGGGTCGCCGAGCAACTCGGCCGGCACCTCCCGCAGTTGTACGCGGCCCTGCGGGCGGGTCTCGTCCAGGGTGGGCTGCCGGGTCCGTACGAGTCCGGGCGCGTCCCCCCGTACGAGGAACAGCAGGGTCCGGCCGCGGGCGAAGCCGCCGGTGTGGGCCGCGACGAGCAGCAGATCGGCGGCGTGCCCGTCGAGCACCTGGGCGGCCTCACCGTAGAGCCGCCAGGCGGGAGCATCGGGAGCGCCGGAGGCGTCGGGGCCGTCCGGTGGCGGCACCGGGCGGGCTTGGACCCCGCCCGCGCGGCCCCCGCCGGCCCAGTCGCCGGGGGCGTTGTCGCCGGTGAGCCCGAGGGCGGTGGCCAGGGCGGGCCCGGGCACGGCGAGCGCGGCCGTCAGCTCCCCGGCGGCGAGCGGGGGCAGCAGGGCCGCCCGCTGTGCGGGGGTGCCGAGGGCGGTGATCAGCGGGGCGGCGAGCGCGGCGGTGGCCAGCAGGGGCGAGGGCAGCAGCACGCGGCCGGTCTCCTCGCAGGCCAGCGCCAGGTCGGCGGGGGCGCAGCCGACGCCGCCGTACTCCTCGGCGACGGCGATGCCGGGCAGGCCGAGCTCCCCGGCGAGCTGCCGCCACAGTGCGCGGTCGTGCCCGGTGTCGGTGCGGGCGGCGGCCTTGACCTCGTCGGGGCCGCAGCGTTTGCCCAGGATCTCGCGCAGGGTGCGGCGCATCTCGTGCTGCTCCGCGGTGAAGGCGGCATCCATCGTCGGGCTCCTCCCCGTAACTGACGGGGCGTCATGTTAGGGCGGCCGGAGCGAGAAGCACAGGGGGCGGGAGCGGCGGGAACGGCGGGGCCGGTCGCGGCCACGGTCGCGACCACGACCACGACCACGACCACGACCACGGTCTAGCATCTGACGACACGTCAGCTGTACCGTCCCCCCATGCCTGGACCCGCTGCCACTGCCGGACCCGCCACCGCGTCCGCCCCCCGGGCCGTCCCCCGGCCCGCCCCCGGCCCCCTCGCCCACGCGCCCGGTTCACGCCCGCGCCGCCGGGTCGCGGTGGTCGGCGTCGCCCTCTCGGACTGCGGCCGGGTCGACGGCCCGACCCCCTACGCCCTGCACGCCCAGGCCGCCCGCCGCGCCCTGGCCGACTCCGGCCTGGACCGCTCCGTCATCGACGGCTTCGCCTCGGCGGGGCTCGGCACCCTCGCCCCGGTGGAGGTCGCCGAGTACCTGGGGCTGCGCCCCACCTGGGTCGACTCCACCTCGGTCGGCGGCTCGACGTGGGAGGTCATGGCGGCCCACGCCGCCGACGCCATCGCGGCGGGCCACGCCAACGCCGTCCTGCTCGTCTACGGCTCCACCGCCCGGGCCGACATCAAGGCCCGGCGCCGCACGTCGAACCTCTCCTTCGGGGCGCGGGGACCGCTCCAGTTCGAGGTCCCGTACGGCCACACGCTGATCTCCAAGTACGCGATGGCCGCGCGCCGCCACATGCACGAGTACGGCACGACCCTGGAGCAGCTCGCCTCGGTGGCCGTCCAGGCCAGGGCGAACGCGGCCACGAACCCGGACGCGATGTTCCGCGACCCGATCACGGTCGAGAAGGTCCTCTCCGGGGAGATGATCGCGGACCCGTTCACGAAACTGCACTGCTGCATCCGCTCGGACGGCGGCTGCGCGGTGCTGCTGGCCGCGGAGGACTACGTATCGGACACGGCGAAGGCACCGGTGTGGGTGCTGGGCTCGGGCACCTCCGTCTCACACACCACGATGTCGGAGTGGGAGGACTTCACCGTCTCCCCGGCGGCGGTCTCGGGCCGGCTGGCCTTCGAGCGGGCGGGCCTGACCCCGGCGGACGTGGACGTCGCGGAGATCTACGACGCCTTCACGTACATGACCCTGGTGACCCTGGAGGACCTCGGCTTCTGCGCGAAGGGCGAGGGCGGGGCGTACGTGGAGAAGGGCCGCCTGCTGCGGGAGGGCGAGCTCCCCGTCAACACCGACGGCGGCGGCCTGTCGGCCTGCCACCCGGGCATGCGCGGCCTGTTCCTCCTGGTCGAAGCCGTACGCCAACTCCGCGGCGAATCCGGCCCGGGCCAGGTCACCACACCGGACGGCCACCACCCCCGGGTAGCCCTGACCTCGGGCACGGGAGGCTGGTTCTGCTCATCGGGAACGGTCCTGCTGGGCCGCGACTGAGGAACCGGAGCCTCAACCGGGCCGCATCACGGAAGGGTTTGGCGCTTTCCCGTCCGTCTCATCGTCCTTCCGGGGGCCGGTCGCCCATGGTCAGGACCACGACCCCGATCTTCGGCATGTTGCTGTCCGTTCCTTTCACCCGCTTGCGGTACCCGCTCGCGACCGGCTGGATCTTCCGTGCCGCCTCCCGGTTGCGGTCGGAGATGACGCCCGCGCACGAAGCCCAGGGACGCCCTACCAGTGCACCACACCCCAGTTGGGCGACCTGATCGGTGACCACGTCCAGACCGGCAGCGTGGTGATCACCCTCGGCCGGGTCACCGCCGTCGGCTGGCAGACCTCAGAACGTTGACCATGTGGCCGACGGTGATGAGCCACAGACGGCCGACGGACGCTATGCCGGGCGAAGTGTGTAGCGATCTGACGCGCCTGACCCCCTTGCGGGAGCCGGATGGTGGTCCTGTCGCCGTTTGGTGTGGTCTGGCCGCTCCCGGCCCGGAAAGGGATCGATGCCCGCCCGTGTGCCCGGCCACCCGACCGGGGGCGCTCGAAGGTCGCTGACACGGCAGGGACATCGGTACTGCCCCGTGAACGTTCTTTTGGGGGTTTCCCGGGAGTCTTCGTTTTTCCGGGGTGGGGCGGTGGGTCAAGGGTGGCCGAAGGCCATCGCGAAGCGACGCGACCGAAGGGAGCGCCCTTGACGCGCCGTCCTGCCCCGGAAGGACGAAGAGACGGACGGGAAATCACCAAATCCCTCCCTGATGCGGACCGGTTGAGGCCCCGCACCCCCGACCCGCCACACGGTCACGAAGCCCCGCTCTAGCCTGGGGCCATGACCAGCGACGACTTCCTCAGCACCCTGCACTCCCTGCGGGTGTGGGACACCCCGCTTCCCGGGTTTGACGCCGACGCCGCGCCCGACGGGCCCCTGGACCTGTTCCGGGAGTGGTTCGTGCAGGCCGCGCGGGCGGGGCAGGCCGAGCCGCACACCATGAGCCTGGCGACGGTGGATGCCGATGGGCTGCCCGACGTACGCGTGCTGATGCTGCACGACGCCGACGAGCGGGGCTGGCACTTCGCCTCGCACGCCACCAGTGCCAAGGGGCGTCAGCTGGCCACGCACCCCGTGGCGGCGCTCTGCTTCTACTGGCCCACCGTCGGGCGGCAGGTGCGGATCCGGGGCCGGGTGGGCGCGTGCGGGCCCGAGGAGAGCCGGGCGGACCTGGCGGTCCGCTCGCGCGGGGCGCTGGCGGCCGCGCTGACCGGGCGGCAGAGCGAGGTGCTCGGGTCGGCGGGGGAGCTGCTGCGGGCTTCGGAGGCGGCGTGGGAGCGGGCCGGGGCGGAGCCGGACGCGCCCGCGCCGACCTGGACCCGGTACGTACTCGACCCCACCGAGGCGGAGTTCTTCCAGGGCGACGCCGCCCGCCGCCACACCCGGCTGCGCTACCGGCGCACCCCGGCCGGCGCCTGGACGCGCGAGCTGCTCTGGCCGTAGGCGACGACCGGCCGCGACGGCCCAGCCCGACCCGGCCCGCGGACAGCCCCAGACACCCCAGGCCAACCGGCCAGGCGCGCTCCCCGTCAGCCCGCCGGACGGAACACGGCTACGTGGATGCCCTCCGACCGCTCCCGGAAGGTGACCTCCAGGGGCATGCCGATGTGGAGGTCCTCGTACGGGCAGTCGGTGATCTCCGTCATCATCCGGGGGCCCTCCGCGAGGTCGACCACGGCGGCCGCGTACGGGACGCGGGTGGCGAACGGTGGGAGGTCGTTGCGGTGGATCACCGACCAGGTGTAGAGCGTCGCCCGGCCGCTCGCCGGCTCCCAGGTCACCCGCTCCTCCCCCGCCCAGCAGAACGGGCAGAACTCGCGCGGGTAGTGGTGGGCGCGCCCGCAGTCCGCGCAGCGGCGCAGCAGCAGGCGGCCCTCGGCCGCGGCGTCCCAGTAGGGGCGGGTGAAGTCGTCCGCCTCGGGGAGGTCGTAGCGCGGTGTGCCGCTGCCGGCGCCGGTGCTCACTGGAAGATTCCGATCCACGCGTCGAGGGACCAGGTCTGCCAGGCCATCGCGAAGAGGGCGACGAGCGAGATCAGCGCCATCATGGCGTTCTGCCCCTGCTCGGCCCAGTCGTGGATCATCAGGACCAGGTAGAGCAGGTTCAGCAGCAGCCCGCCGACGAGCGCCACCGGGGTCAGGAAGCCGAGCACCAGGCCCAGGCCGAGGGCGAGTTCCGCGTACACGACGACGTACGCCATCAGCCGGGGCCGCGGCTCGACCACCTTCGCGAAGCCGCTCTTCACGAAGGGCCAGCGGTGTTTGCCCGCGACGTCGGCGGCCCAGGCGATGCCGGTGCCGCGCTCGAACCAGCCCTTCTTGTCCTTGTGGCGCCAGCTCTCCAGCCACCACAGCCCGAGCCCGACGCGCAGCACGGCGAGCCATTCGGCGCCGCTGAGCCAGATGCTCTGCATCCCTCATCCACCATCCATCCTCTATCTGACGCTACGTCAGTTCAGCGGACCGGTCGCGTTCCCGCAAGACCTCGCACCACCCCGGGCGTCCACCCACCCGCCCGCCGTGATCGATCCGCAATCGATTCCCTCCTCGTCCGAGACCCATCAACGCTGTGTGTCGATACGCTCACTCCTCATGCCCGCTGCCGACCAGACCGCCTTGACCAGCACCCAGCCCCGCCCCGTGTACGTGATCGGCGCGGGCCCCGGTGGCCTCGCCGTCGCCGCCGCCCTCCGCGCCCGCGGCGTACGCGCCGTGGTCGTCGAGAAGGCCGACGCCGTCGGGGCGTCCTGGCGGGGTCACTACGAGCGGCTGCGGCTGCACACCACCCGGCGCCTGTCGGCGTTGCCCGGGCTGGCGATACCCCGGCGCTTCGGGCGCTGGGTCGCCCGCGCGGACGTGGTGCGGTACCTGGAGAAGTACGCCGAGTTCCACGAGCTGGAGCTGGTCACGGGCGTCGAGGTGACCCGGATCGATCCGGCCGCAGACGGGGAGGGATGGACCCTGTACGCCTCGGGCGGGCGGGTGCTGGCGGCCGGGGCGGTGGTCGTGGCCACCGGGTTCAACCACACCCCGGCACTGCCCGACTGGCCGGGCGCCGACGGGTACACCGGGCGGCTGCTGCACGCCGCCGCCTACCGCGAGCCGGGCCCGTACGCCGGGCAGGACGTGCTCGTCGTCGGCGTCGGCAACACCGGGGCCGAGATCGCCGTGGACCTCGCCGAGGGCGGGGCGGCCCGGGTGCGGCTCGCCGTGCGGACGGCCCCGCACATCGTGCGCCGCTCGACCGCCGGGTGGCCGGCGCAACGGACCGGGATCCTGGTGCGACGGCTGCCGGTGCGGGTGGTGGACCGGCTGGGGGCGCTCGTCGCGCGGGTCTCCGTACCGGACCTGTCGGCGTACGGGCTGCCGCGCCCGGCGACCGGGCTGTACACGCGGGCCCGGCAGGGGGCGGTGCCGGTGCAGGACGTGGGGCTCATCGAGGCGGTGCGGCGGGGCCGGGTGGAGCCGGTGGCCGCCGTCGCCTCCTTCGACGGGGACGCGGTGGTCCTGGCGGACGGTACGCGGATCAGCCCGGACGCGGTCATCGCCGCGACGGGGTACCGGCGGGGGCTGGAGGGGCTGGTGGGGCACCTCGGCGTGCTGGACGAGCGCGGGCGTCCCCTCGCGGGCGGGGCGCGGACGCCGGCGGGGGCGCCCGGGCTGTATTTCACCGGGTACACGAACCCGATCAGCGGGATGCTCCGCGAGCTGGCCCTGGACGCCGAGCGGATCGCCCGGGCCCTGGCCCGGCACGAGCGGCGAGGCGGCCCGCGCCCCCGCACCCGCACCCGTACCCGCCGCACCCGTACCGACGCCGACGCCACCGCCGCCACCCCTACCGCCGCGTAGGCCGAAACAGATCTGGACCGCCCACGGGCCGCTCTGCCACCGTTCACGTACACACACCACCTCCACACCTTTCCGCTGCACCCCTGTTCCTGACGGCGCGTCAGTTCAGTAATCTGACTACGCGTCAGCTATGGATTTCATCGAGGTTCATCGAGCAGGAGCGGGCGGAACGATGCTTGGATCTACTCACGGCACCCTCACCACCGACTTCCGCGCACGTGTCGAGGCCTGCGGGGAGACCCCCAGGACGGCCGTCCACTCCACGGCGGCGCCGTCCGCCGAGGGCGCGGGCGCGCTGGACGTCAGCGGACGGCCCCTGCACTCCGATGTGCCCGACCTGGACCGGTTCTTCCGGCCCGAGTCCGTGGCCGTCGTCGGCGCCTCCGACGCCGACGGCAGACCGAACACGGGCATCACGCGGCAGCTCATCGCCTGGGCCGGGCGCGTCGGCGCCCGCATCCACCCGGTGCACCCCACCCGCGCCAGCGTGTTCGGGCTGCCCTGCCACGCCTCCGTGGCGGACCTGCCCGAACAGGTCGACCTCGCCGTCCTGCTGGTCTCGGACCCGCTCCCCGTCATCGAGCAACTGGCCGACACCAAGGTCAAGTTCGCGGTGGCCTTCGCCTCCGGCTTCGCCGAGACCGGCGAGGCCGGCGCCGCCGCGCAGGCCCGCCTCGCCGCCGCCGTGAAGCGCTCGGGGCTGCGGCTGCTGGGCCCGAACACCAACCTCAACGCCTTCGAGGAGTTCCGCCAGGACCTCGACGGCCCGGCCATCGCGCTCATCACCCAGTCCGGCCACCAGGGCCGCCCCGTCTACACCCTCCAGGAGCTCGGCATCCGCCTCTCCCACTGGGCTCCGACGGGCAACGAGGCCGACCTGGAGACCTCCGACTTCATCTCCTACTTCGCCGAGCGGCCCGAGGTCGGGGCCATCGCCTGTTACGTGGAGGGCCTCAAGGACGGCCGGCAGTTCCTGCTGGCCGCCGACCGGGCCGCCCGGGCCGGGGTCCCCGTCGTCGCCGTCAAGGTCGGCCGCACCGAGACCGGCGCCCGGACGGCCGCCTCCCACACCGGCAAGCTGACCGGGGCCGACACCGTCGTGGACGCCGCGATGCGGCAGTTCGGCGTGATCCGGGTCGACGGGCTCGACGAGCTCCAGGACACCGCCGCCCTGCTCGCCCGCGCCCGGCCCCCGCAGGCGGACGGGGTGGTGGTGTACTCCATCTCCGGCGGCACCGGCGCCCACTTCTCCGACCTCGCCACCGAGGCGGGCCTGACCCTGCCCACCCTCTCCGAGGAGAAGCAGCGCGAGCTGCACCAGTGGATCCCCGACTACCTGGGGGTCTCCAACCCCGTCGACAACGGCGGCCACCCCGTCGGCGACTGGCGGGGCCGCAAGATCATCGACGCGATCCTGGCCGACCCCGCCGTCGGGGTGCTGATCTGTCCCATCACCGGCCCGTTCCCGCCGATGAGCGACAAGCTCGCCCAGGACCTCGTCGACGCGGCCGAAGCGACCGACAAGCTGATCTGCGTGATCTGGGGCTCCCCCGTCGGCACCGAGGAGGCGTACCGCACCACCCTGCTCGGCTCCTCGCGGGTGGCCACGTTCCGTACGTTCGGCAACTGCATCACCGCCGTACGCGCCTACCTCGGCCACCACCGCTTCACCGCCTCCTACCGCTCCCCCTTCGACGAGGCCCCCCGCACCCCCTCCCCCTCCTTCCGCAAGGCCCAGGCGCTGATGCGGCCCGGCCAGCAGCTCAGCGAGCACGCGGCGAAGCAGCTGCTGCGCGCGTACGGGATACGGGTGCCGCGCGAGCAGCTCGTCACCAGCGCGGCGGCGGCCGTCCGGGCGGCGGGGCTGGTCGGCTACCCGGTGGTGATGAAGGCCTCGGGCCCGCAGCTCGGGCACAAGACGGAACTCGGCCTGGTCAAGATCGGGCTCACCTCGGCGAGCCAGATCCGCGACGCGTACCGGGAGCTCACCGACATCGCCCGTTACGAGAACGTCCCGCTGGACGGGGTCCTGGTCTGCCAGATGGTGGAGCGGGGCGTGGAGATGGTCGTCGGCGTCACCCAGGACGACCTCTTCGGACCCACCGTCACCGTCGGACTCGGGGGCGTCCTGGTGGAGGTCCTGCGGGACGCGGCGGTACGGGTGCCGCCCTTCGGGGAGGACCAGGCCCGGCACATGCTGACCGAGCTGCGGGGGCACCCGCTGCTGGAGGGCGTACGGGGGGCGCCGGCGGCGGACGTCGACGCGCTGGTGGAGGTCATCCTCCGGGTCCAGCGGATGGCGCTGGAACTGGGCGACGTCCTCTCCGAGCTGGACATCAACCCCCTGATGGTGCTGCCGCGCGGGCAGGGGGCGGTGGCGTTGGACGCGCTCGCCATCTGCCGCTGACCTGGCCGGTCGTTTCCGTGGCCCCCCGGCCCGGTCCGGGCTGCGGGGGCTCGCGGGTGGCCCCCGGGCCCACGGCGGGTGCGGCGCCGTTCCGGGGGCTCCGCCCCCGCGCCCCCGCGCCTCAAACGCCGGCGGGGCTGTATTCGGCCCCGCACCTCACACCCCGGGGGGCTGTATTCGGCGGCGGTGTGACCCGTACGCGCGAACCGGCAGCCGACGCCCGCCCACCACCTCCACACCGCAGGGAGTCACTCCATGGCCAGCGACGACCCCACCACCCCCACCGATGACGTCCTCCACCGCATCGAGGGCGGTGTCTCCTGGATCACCCTCAACCGGCCGCAGGCCATGAACGCCGTCACCTGGGAGCAGCGTGAGCGGGTCATCGGGCTGCTCGGGGAGGCCTCCGCCGATCCCGGTGTGCGGGCCGTCGTGCTCACCGCCACCGGCAAGGGCTTCTGCGCGGGCGCCGACCTGCGCGGCGGCCCCGCGACCCCGGCCGGGGAGCGGATCGCGGGGGACGTCGCCCGGATGATCCGGCTCGGCGCGCAGCGGCTGATCACCGCCGTCCTGGACTGCGAGAAGCCCGTCATCGCCGCCGTCAACGGCACCGCCGCCGGCATCGGCGCGCACCTCGCCCTCGCCTGCGACCTCGTCGTCGCCGCCGAGGGGGCCCGGTTCATCGAGGTGTTCGTCCGCCGTGGCCTCGTACCCGACGGCGGCGGCGCGTACCTGCTGCCCCGGCTGCTCGGCCCGCAGAAGGCCAAGGAGCTGATGTTCTTCGGGGACGCCGTCCCCGCGGCCGAGGCCGCCCGACTCGGCCTCGTCAACAAGGTGGTGCCGGACGCGGAGCTCACCGCGGCCGCCCGCGCCTGGGCGGAGCGCCTCGCGCAGGGCCCGACCCGTGCGCTGGCGCTGACGAAGCAGCTGGTCAACGCGTCCCTGGACGGGGACCGGGCGGCCGCCCTGGCCGCCGAGGCCACCGCCCAGGAGCTGAACATGTCCACCGCCGACGCGAACGAGGGCGTGGCCAGCTTCGTCGAGCGCCGCGCCCCCACCTACCTCGGGCGCTGAGGCCCGGGTCCGTCACATCCGGGGGTCCGGCTTCAGCAGCGCGAACACCGCGCCGGCCGGGTCCGCGGCCCAGGCGATGCGGCCGACCTGGGGTACGTCCGCGGCCGGCATGAGGACGCTCCCGCCGCCGCCCCGGATCTTCTCGACGGTGCCGTCCACGTCGGCGACGTGGAAGTACGGGACCCAGCGCGGCTTCTCGTCCGACCCGGCGTCCGACCCGGCGCCCTGCGGCGCGACCCCGCCGAAGGAGCCCTGCTCCTGGTCGCCGTCCGCGATGCTGAGCACCTCGTACCGCATGCCGGGCGCCTGCATCTCGGAGTGCCGCCAGCCGAAGAGGCCGGCGTAGAAGGCGATGTCCGCGAGCGGGTCCGGGACGTGCAGCTCCACCCACACCAGGGAGTTCTCCTCGGAGGCCACCTCCAGACCGCCGGTCTTCGCGGGCTGCCAGCACGCGAACTCGGCGCCCTGCGGGTCGGTGAACTGCGCCAGCCAGCCCTCGCCCATGACGTCCATGGGCTCCATCCGTACGGTGCCGCCGCCCTCGCGGACGGCCCGGGCGGTGGCCGCTGCGTCGGGGCTCTGGAAGTGGACCATCCAGGCGGACTTCGCGCCCTCCTCGGTGAGCGGGCCCAGCGCGGCGACGGTCTTGTCCCCGATGCGGAAGAAGCCGTAGCCGCCGGCCTCGGGGCCCGCGGAGGCGAACTCCCAGCCGAAGACCCGGCCGTAGAAGGCGGCGGTCGCCTGGGTGTCGGGGCTGCCGAGATCGAGCCAGTTGGGGGATCCGGTGCGGAAGTCGGTGCCGAGCATGATGCCTCCTGGGAGTGGGCGGGTCCGCGGGTACCGCCCGACACGATGCCGAGCCGCCGTGCGCGCGGACCCGTACGGGCCGTGCGGGGCGGGCCGTTTCACCCGTACGGCGGAGGGGCGCCCCGAACCGGCCCACCCCTTCCCAACTGACGTACCGTCAGGTTCAATCGTCCTGTGATGGGACACGCAGGGATGGCGGCCACCGTCGTCCGATACCTCAGGTCGGTCGGCTCGCCCACCTCCGCGGGGCCGGAGCCGGATCACGTCGACGCCCTGCCCCGCCCCGACCTGCGGGCCGTCGGGGAGGACGAGCGGGCGCCGGTCAGCCCCGCCGAGTTCCGGGCCGTCCTCGGGAACTTCGCGAGCGGCGTCACCGTCATCACCGCCCCGCCCGCCGAGCCCCCCGAGCCGGGTGGGCCCGCCGAGGGCCCGGCCGGATTCGCCTGCCAGTCCTTCGCCTCGCTCTCCCTGGACCCGCCCCTGGTCACCTTCATGGTGGCCCGTACGTCGACCACCTGGCCGCGGATCGCCCGCGCCGGGGTGTTCTGCGTCAACATCCTCGGGGCCGACCAGGGCGAGCTGTGCCGGGCCTTCGCGGTCAGCGGCGCCGACAAGTTCGCGGGCATCGCCTACCGGCCCGCCCCGGCCACCGGAGCCCCGCAGCTGGCGGACGTGCCCGCCTGGATCGACTGCCGGATCCACGCCGTCCACACCGGCGGGGACCACCTGATCGTGGTGGGCCGGGTCGAGGCCATGGGTGCGGCCGGCGAGGGCGCCCCGCTCCTCTTCCACAAGGGCCGCTTCGGCCGCCTGGCCGACTGAGCGCCGGGGTCCGGCCCCCGCCCCCGAAAGGGCGGGGCCCGGACCGCCCAGCGGGTCAGAAGGTCAGCACCCCGCGTGCCACCCGGCCGTGTCTGGCGTCGTCCACCGCCTTCGCGAAGTCCTCGACCGGGTAGGTCTCCGTCACCAGTTCGTCCAGCAGCAGCCGGCCCTGCCGGTAGAGGTCGGCGTACAGGGCGATGTCGCGCTGCGGGCGCGAGGACCCGTACCGGCAGCCCATGATCGTCTTGTCCAGGTACATGGACGAGACGAGGAACGACGCCTCCTCCCGGAAGCCCGGCACGCCCAGCAGCACCGCCTGTCCGTGCCGGTCCAACAGGTCGACGGCCTGCCGGATCAGCTTGACGTTGCCCACGCACTCGAAGGCGTGGTCCGCGCCCGTCGGCAGGATCTCGCGCACCGCCGCCGAGGAGTCGGGGACGGCGGACGCGTCGATGAAGTGCGTGGCGCCGAACTGCCGGGCCACCGCCTCCTTCGCCGGGTTCGCGTCCACCGCCACGATGGTGCCGGCCCCGGCGATCCGGGCGCCCTGGAGGACATTGAGGCCGATCCCGCCGGTGCCGATGACGACCACCGACTCCCCCTGGCCGACCTTCGCCCGGTTCAGCACCGCGCCGACGCCCGTGAGCACCCCGCAGCCGATCAGCGCCGCCGAGGCGGCCGGGATGCCGGCGGGGATCTTCACCGCCTGGACGGCCTTGACGATCGTGCGCTCCGCGAACGCCGAGTTGGAGGCGAACTGGTACAGCGGCTTCCCGCCCCGGGAGAAGGGCCGGCCGGGCATCCCGATCGCCTTGCGGCACATCGTCGGCCGCCCCCGGTCGCAGTCGGCGCACGCCCCGCAGTTCGCGAGGGTGGACAGCGACACGTGGTCGCCCGGCGCCACGTGCGTGACCCCCGCGCCGACCTCCTCCACCACCCCGGCGCCCTCGTGCCCGAGCACCACCGGCGGCGGGAACGGGATCGTCCCGTCGATCACCGAGAGGTCGCTGTGGCACAGCCCGGCCGCCGATATCGCGACCAGCACCTCCCCCGGCCCGGGATCCCGGATCTCCAGGTCGTCGACCACCTGGGCCTGCTTGCCGTCGAACACGACGCCTCTCACCTGGGCTCCTTAGGCAGGCCGAGCACCCGCTCGGCGATGATGTTCCGCTGGATCTCGTCCGAACCGCCGTAGATCGTGTCGGCCCGGGTGAACAGGAACAGGCGCTGCTCCTCGTCGAGCCCGTCCTCGTACGCCGCCCCCCGCTCCCACGGCCCCGGCCCGGCCGTCGCCGCCGCGCCCCGGACGGCCACCGCCAGCTCGCCGAGCCGCCGGTGCCAGCCGCCCCACAGCAGCTTGGCCACGCTGGGCGCGCCCGGATCGCCGCCGCCCGGGTCCCCCGCGCTGCCCAGGGTGCGCAGCGCGTTCCACCGCATGGTGCGCAGCTCCGCCCACTGCCGTACGAGACGGGCGCGCAGGACGGGATCCGGCGCGCCCGAGGCCGCGTACGCGCCGACGATGCGCTCCAGTTCGGCGGCGAAGCCGATCTGCTGGACGAGGGTGGAGACCCCGCGTTCCAGGGCGAGCAGTCCCATGGCGACGCTCCAGCCGTCGCCCTCGCCGCCGACGGTCTCCTCGGCGACGGCGCCGTCGAAGAAGACCTCGTTGAACTCCGCCGTGCCGGACATCTGCCGGATCGGGCGGACCTCGACGCGGCCCGGCTGGTCCATCCGTACGAGGAGGAAGGACAGGCCGTGGTGGCGGCGCGAGCCGGGTTCGGTGCGCGCCAGCACGAAGCACCAGTCGGCTTCGCGGGCGAGGGAGGTCCAGATCTTCTGGCCGGTGACGCGGTGGCGCCCGTCCGCCGGGTCGCGGACGGCGGCCGTACGGATCGCGGCGAGGTCGGATCCGGCGCCGGGTTCGCTGTAGCCCTGGCACCACAGTTCCTCGCCGCGGGCGATGCCGGGCAGGTAGCGGGCCTGCTGGTCGGGGGTGCCGTGGGCGATGAGGGTGGGGGCGAGGAGGTTCTCCCCGATGTGGCCGACGCGGCCGGGCGCGCGCAGCGCCGCGTACTCCTCGGCCCACACCACCTGGCCGGTGAGGGAGAGCCGGCGCTGCCCGTGGGCGCCGTCGGGGACCTCCCAGCCCTGGCCGATCCAGCCGCCGCGGCCGAGCTCGCGTTCCCAACTGCGGCGGGCGGCGACCGCCTCGTGCTCGCTGCCCGGGCCGCCGAGGCCGCGGGCGTCCTCGTACGGGCCCACGAGGTGCTCGGTGAGCCAGGCGCGGGCCCGGGCGCGCAGTTCCTCGTCCTCGGCCCCGAAGCTGAAGTCCACGCCGCCCCTTACGCGTTGGGGCGGTCCTTGGCGGCCGCCGCCCTGGCCATGGCTTCCAGCTGTGCGAGCAGGGGCATCGGGTCGGTGCCCACCGTCCCGGGCAGGAAGTCGGCGATCTTCTCGGGGGTCCAGGCGCCGTCGGCGTAGGCGGCGCGCAGTTCGCGGGGCTGCGCCCAGACGGCGATCTTGGGGCCGGCGATCGTGTAGACCTGCCCGGTGATGCCCTCGGCCTTGGCACGGTCGCTGAGGAGGTAGGTGACGAGGGCGGCGACGTCCTCGGGTTCGCCGATCTCCTTGAGCTCCATGGGCACGTTGGCGGACATACGGGTGCGGGCGACGGGGGCGACGGCGTTGGCGGTGACCCCGTACTTGCTCAGGCCCAGGGCGGCGCTGCGGACCAGGGAGATGATCCCGCCCTTGGCGGCGCTGTAGTTGGCCTGGGCGACGGAGCCCTGGTGGTTGCCGCTGGTGAAGCCGATGAGGGTGCCGGTGCCCTGCTTGCGCATGACGGCGGAGGCGGCGCGGAAGACGGTGAAGGTGCCCTTGAGGTGGGTGGCGACCACGGGGTCCCATTCCTGCTCGGACATGTTGAACAGCATCCGCTCGCGCAGGATCCCGGCGACGCAGACGACGCCGTCGACGCGCCCGTACTCGGCGAGGGCGGTGTCGACGATGCGCTGGCCGCCCGCCATGGTGGAGATGTCGTCCGCGACGGCGACGGCCTGCCCTCCGGCGGCGGTGATCTCCTTGACCACTTCCTCGGCGACCTCACTGGTGGGCTCGCCGCCCTCGATCCCCACGCCGTAGTCGTTGACGACGACCCGGGCGCCCTCGGCGGCGGCGGCGAGTGCCACGGCCCGCCCGATGCCCCGGCCCGCGCCGGTGACGGCGACGACCTTGCCTGCCAAGAAGTTCCCCACGTCCGGCCCCTTCCCGCGTTTTCTGACGGTCCGTTAGATTCTATGACCAGCCGGATCCCTTCGCACAAGCCCCCGGCGGCCGCGGACCGTTGCCGGCGGGGCCGCGGCACCCGCCGAGGAACCGAGGAGCTGATGGAAGCCATGACCCTGCCCGCCGAGTTCCACGAGATCGCCAAACGCGTCAACAACTGGGGCCGTTGGGGCGCCGACGACGAGATCGGCACCCTGAACCTGATCACGGGCGAGGTCGTCCGGGCGGCCGCCGCCGAGGTCCGTACGGGCCGCCGGATCCCGCTCGCGCTGCCGCTGCGGGAGGACGGGGTGCAGGCCGGCCTGATCCCGGGCCGGATCAACCCGCTGCACACGATGGTCCAGATCAACCAGGAGATCTTCGGCCCCGGGACGGTGGCGTGCAGCGACGACGCCGTGACGATGGGCCTCCAGTCGGCCACCCACTGGGACGCCCTGACGCACGTCTCGCACTCGGGCCGCATCTACAACGGCCGCCCCGCGTCCACGATCACCGCGCACGGGCGCGCCGAGTTCAGCGGCATCGACAAGGCCACCCCCATCGTCTCGCGCGGGGTCCTGCTGGACGTGGCCCGCGCGAAGGGCCTGGACCGGCTGCCGGGGGGCCACGCGGTCACCCCGGAGGACCTGGCGGAGGCGGAGGAATTCGGCCGGGTCACCGTACGGGCGGGGGACGTGGTCCTGGTCCGGACCGGCCAGATCCAGGTCTACCTGGCGGGCGACAGGCACGGCTACGGATTCCCGTCGCCCGGGCTGTCCGTGCGCACCCCGGAGTGGTTCCACGCGCGGGACGTGGCGGCGGTCGCGAACGACACCCTGACCTTCGAGATCTTCCCGCCGGAGATCGAGAACCTGTGGCTGCCGGTGCACGCGCTCGACCTGGTGGAGATGGGCATGCACCAGGGCCAGAACTGGAACCTGGAGGAACTGTCCACAGCCTGTGCGGAAGCGCGCCGCCACTCCTTCCTCCTCTCCGCGATGCCGGAACCCTTCACGGGCGGCACGGGCACACCGGTGGCCCCGGTGGCGGTCCTCTGAGGGGGTTCGCCCGGTTTGCACCACGCGCCCGGCGCGGCCCCGCACCCCTCGGGCCGGGCGGGCGGAACGCCCACGCCAGGCCCCGCAGAACCGTTACGGCGTGCGCTGCGACGCCCGTACTCCCGTACGAGAGGCCTGAGGTCGACGAGACGGACGGCAACCGCCGATACACCCACCAACGCCCGACAAAGCCCCCTTCGCGACCGATTCCACCCTTCATGGGCCTCTACGCCTCCGAAAGGATGGTTCGCGTCACCGAGTCGCTCCCCGGGCGCACGTCCGGGATCAGACGCAGAGGGGGACCACCATGTCAGCGCGTACGGCCCTGGCGCTCATGACCGCTACGGCGGCCCTGCTCGCGGGGCCCGTCCTGTCCGCCCAAGCCTCGACCGCCACCCCGGCCGCCACCTCGACCGCTTACGCCGCGCAGGCGCGGGCCGCCGGCCTCACCGACCAGCAGGCCGGACAGCTCCAGCGCCGGGTCGACGCCGCCCTCGCGGCGGACCCGGCGGCCCGCCAGGTCTCCGCCAACACCCTCACCACCGCCGGCGGCACTCTCACCGTCGCCATCCCGGGCCGCGCGGAAACCCGCGACCCGGCCGCCCCCGACACGGCCCTGGCGTGCAACGACGGCCACCTGTGCATCACCGACGGGCGGGGCTATACCTACGACTACTACCGCTGCGGCTCCTACGACTTCGACGGCATCGGCAACGGCACGTTCAACAACAACCAGACCTCCGGCACCCGGGCCCGCTTCTACAACGTTGACGGCAGCGAACGCTGGTCGAACGTGGCGAAGTCCACCGGCACCGCCACCTGGACCCCGATCTACAACATCCGCCCCTGCTGACCCCCTCCCCACCCCGGCGCCCGAGCCCCCGCCCACCCCCGGGCGACCGGCTCGGGCGCCGGCGCGTACCGCCGTACGGCACCGGGGGGCCGCCGGGCCGCGTGCCCCCTCAGCTCTCTGCCCACGCCCCCACCGCGAAGCTGAACCAGACGGCCTTGACGCAGTCGCCCTGCGCCACCGCGGCCCAGTCGTCGGCGCAGGCGGCGACGAGCAGGAGCCCGCGCCCCCGGGTGGCCAGCGGCGCCGGCGCGCCGCGCTCCGGCCACCGCTCGGGGGCGCAGTCGTACACGGAGACGGTGACCCGCCCGGTCGCGAGGACGACCTCGACGGCGACCTCGGGCGTATCGGTGTGCCGGTAGGCGTTGGTCACCACCTCGGACGCACACAGCCGCGCCCGCTCCCCCAACCCCCCGTACCCGGCGGCCCCCAGCACGGACACCACCCAATCCCGCGCCACCCCCACGGCCTCGGGCCGCCTGGGCACGACCATCCGATAGGTCAGGGATGGCCCGGGGTCAGGCTGTTGCACCAGGACGCTTCCGTTCATGACGCTCCTCCCACTGCGGTACGAGTTCGCGCCCCGCCTGCCTGCGCGCCGTGGCCATGGCTCACCCGGAACCCACGCGACAACGCGTGCGGGCGGCTGCACTTCGGTCTTATCGCCGTACGAGGCGGTGCGGGAACCGACTGTAGCCATTCCGTCACACAGTTTCTACGCCATCCGTAGAATCTATGCGACGTGTGGACCTCGTTCCCGACCACAGGACAAGATGAGAGCCGACAGGAGGGGACGCCGATGCCGCCAAGGAAGGCTCCGACCGCCCGGCAGCGCCGATTGGGCAGTGAGCTCCGCAAGATCCGGGAACACGCAGGCATCTCCATGACCGATGCCGCATCCCAACTGAGTACCGACCGGACCAACATGAGCAACATCGAGAGCGGTCGGTTCGGCGTCAGCAGCGAACGCGTGCGCGCCTGGGCGCGGCACTACGGCTGCCCCGACGCGGCTTACGTGGAAGCCCTCGCGGCCATGGCCGACGAACGCGGCCGGGGGTGGTGGGACGACTACCGCGACGACCTCCCGGCAGATCTGCTCGACCTGTGCGAACTAGAACACCACGCGAAGGCGCTCCGCAGCGTGCAGATCATGCACATGCCCGGGTTGTTGCAGACCGAGGACTATGCCCGCGCGGTGTTCGAGGAGGCCGTTCCGTCGCTACGTCCGCCGGACCTACGCCGCCACCTTTCACTGCGGATGCGGCGCCGGGACGTACTCGACCGCAAGGACACGCTCAGTTGCGTGTTCCTGATCCACGAGGCCGCCCTGCGCATGAGGTTCGGCGGCCGCAAGGTCACCTCTCATCAGCTCGACTACCTGCTGGATCAGTCCGAGCGGGACAACCTGACCGTCCGCGTGGTTCCCTTCGAAGCCGGGGGCTTCCCCAACGCCGGGGGCCCGACGCTCTATGCCCACGGTCCGGTGCCCCAGCTGGACACGGTCCAGACCGACGTCCCGACCGGCAGCATGGTGCTGGACGCCGAAACGCGACTCGCCAACTACCGCGCGGTTCTGGACCGGACCGAGGAGCGAGCGCTCGACCCGAAACGGTCTCGCGATTTCATCCGCGAGATGGCGCAACAACTGTGAAGGCGTGAGAACAGTGGAAATCCAATGGCGCAAGTCCTCGAAGTCCGCCGATACGGGCAACTGCCTGGAAGTCGCGATACAGGACGGCGAGATCCTCATGCGCGAGAGCGACGATCCCGGCGTGGTGATCAGGACGTCCCGGGCGAAGCTCAGGGCATTCATCGACGGGGCTGCCGCAGGCGAGTTTGACGACCTCGCCTGACCGCCGCCCGCCGGCCCCCCGTCCGCCAGGGACGGGGGGCCGCGTCATGCGCGGCCTCACCACAGGTTGGCATATGCCGTATCACTCGTTAGACGTCGAACGGTCGCTACGGCTACGTAGCTCACGCTAGCGTCGAAGCGCGCCGTTCGGCACCGCTCGCGGCGGCGCAACTCCCCTTGAACCTGCGCCAGTTCGGGGGAGTGCAACTGTTGCCCCCTTCCGGCCGCTCGTCACGGCCCGAAGGGGGCAGCGCCCCGCGACGGCAGGAGAGCGTCCATGCACGCGCACCCGCGTACCCGCACCCACCCAACGCCCGTCCGGACCGGATACTGGTTCGAGGCCCTGTGCCATCCGGATGCCTACGACCGGCCCCCCGAGCTGCTCTACCGGGTCATGGTGGACACCCCGGAGCACGCCGTCCGCCTGATCCGCCTCCAGATCAGCACCACGCACCCCTTCGCCCTGACCCCCGACGAAGTCACCCGCGCCCGCGCCTGGGCCGACGGCGGCGGCCGCGTCCAGGCCCTCGCCGCCCTCCACGAACCCGCCGGCTTCAGCATCGTCCTGCGCGACGGCACCCGCCCGGAATGGCGCGTCCGCCCCGTCCGCACCCTGGCCCTGACCCCGAACTGCCCACAGCAGAAGCTGTAAGCGTAAGACTTGGGGGTACATCGACCGCATCTCTCAGGAAGTGTGGGCACAGCGCATGACCGACGGAATCAATTGGCAGAAGTCTTCATTCTCGGGACCGGACGACAACCAAAGCTGCGTCGAGCTGGCATCCGTCGCTGGTGGGATCAAGCTGAGGGAGAGTGACGAGCCGGACGTGGTCGTGACCACGACGGTGGAGAAGCTGCGCGCCTTCGTCCTCGGCGTCAAGGCCGGAGAGTTCGACCACCTCGTGGACTGACGCGTTCGCCTGGGCCCCACCCACTTGGCTCCGCCGCAGGCGACCCGTGTCCTCAGCTGAAGACGACGTGGGGCACGCCTGCGGCGGTGGCCGCGTCGACGAGGGCGAGATTCACGACCCCTCCGACCGAGTACATGCCCGGCGCTCCGGTGGCCTTCTTTCGTGACCCCGAAGGCCACTCCTTCGAGCTCGGCCAGCACGCTTAAAGCCCCTGGACGAAGCGTTCCGCACCCGTACTCTTCGGCGGTGACGGGCGCGCGTCCGATGTCTGGTCCGGCTACGAGCCTACGAGCCGCATTCGAAGCGAGTAGTCCGACGTCGAGGCGGAACACCTCTGGGTGGGAGCGGCTGCACGCCGCTCGCGCGCGCAAATGCGCTGGCGGCAGCGGCGCCGGGCGACGGACGATGGACGCCGGGGCCCCCGACCTGCCGAAGGGAAGAAATGAAGCGGATCGATACCGACGACCCGGACGTAGACATGGACTACGGGATGCGGATCCTCTACCAGGGCGAGCTGTACACCGGTGAGGTCGCCGAGTATGAGGGGGAGCAACTGGTGGGCCTGGACGTGTACCAGGACGGAATACAGAACGGCTCGTCTCAAGCCTGGTACTCAGACGGGAGGTTGCGACTTCAGGGGACCGTCCGCCTAGGCATGCCCAAGGGCGAGTTCCAGGAGTGGCACCAGAACGGCACGCTCAAGTGCCGAAAGTTCTTCGATGACGGCCCCTACTCCCTCAGTGAGCAGACCGTCTGGGACGAGGCAGGCCGCCTGGTACGCGACTGGAAGCGCGGGTAGGGCCAGTGCCGTTGCTGCTACGTGCGCCGAAGCCGAGCGGTTCCTGGTTCTGGGACCTCGATGAGGTGAGCGAGCCCGGGCTGGAGCCGGCGCTGGCGACGGCCGCCCGGATGACGGGGGTGCTGTCCGGGCACGGGCTGCTCACACCGCAGGCCCTGGAGTGGAGCTGGTTCGAGGTCGGCGTGGGCGGACTCGGCATCGACAGCGGGCTGAGCCTCCTGCGCAGGTCCCTCACCGACGCGGACCTGGCGGACCAGATCCGGGCCTGTCGGCCGGTGGGTCATCCGGGGGCGGAGATGACGGGGTTCCACGTCGTCGGCTCGGGGACGTGGTTCGACGCCGAGGGCCTCGCCCGTACGGAAGGGCGCCTGGTGGAACTGCTGGTGTCACCCGACGCGATCGGGCCGCACGCGGAAGTTTCCGTACACCACGACGTCTGGGCCACCTGCGACTTCCACGGCACCCCGCACCCCACCGTGCACGCCCGCAACGCAGCCCGCCTCGCGGCGGCCCTGCGGGAACTCGACGCCCTGCTGGGCATCACGGCCGAGCCGGGGGAACCCACCTACTTCGGCGTACCCGAGCCCTACGGGATCCAGGCCGCGGAACTGGTCGGCGGCCGGGGCCCCGACCTCACGGACCTCATGTGAGGACGATCGACATCGACGCCCCGGACGTCGACATGGACGACGCGCTACGACTCCTCCACCAGGGCGAGCCGTACACGGGTGAGGTCGTGGAGCACCTGGGCGGCGCCCTCGTCAGCCAGGACACGTACGTCGACGGCCGCCCGCACGGCCTCTCCCGCTCGTGGCACCGGGACGGCACACCGGAGGCCGAGGGCATGCTGAGGAACGGGCGACCGGTCGGCGAGCACAGGGAATGGCACCCCGACGGCACCCTGAAGTCACGGCAGGTCTTCGACGGGAACGGCCTCGCCCTCCTGGCAGAGGACCACTGGGACGAGACCGGCCACCGGACGAAATCGTGGCGGCTCCCCGAGGGAGGTTGAGTCTCCCGCGAGGGGAGACGGCACAGTGACGGGCATGGACAGCGACAGGCTCTACTCCATCGGGGAGTTGTCCCGGCGGACCGGGCTCACGGTCAAGACGATCCGGTTCTACTCCGACCGGGGCATCGTCCCGCCGACCGACCGCACCCCGGCGGGATACCGGCTCTACGGCGCCGACGCGCTCGCCCGCCTCGACCTGGCCCGTACGCTGCGCGATCTCGGGCTCGACCTGGCCACCGTACAGCGGGTGCTGGACCGGGAGGTGTCCCTCCCGGAGGTCACGCGAGCGCACGCCGACGCCCTGGACGTGCAGATCCGGACCCTGCTCCTGCGTCGCGCCCTACTCCGCGCGGTCGCCGGACTCGACCGCCCCACCCCTCTGGAGATGGACCTCGTGCACCGACTCGCCACGCTCACCCGGACCGAACGCCACCGGCTCGTCGTCGACTTCATCGACGCCGCCTTCACCGGCCATCACGGCAACCCCGAGTTTGCGTTCCTGATGCGGTCCGCCCTGCCCGAACTCCCCGAAGGGCCCACGCCCGAGCAGGTCGGTGCCTGGGTCGAACTCGCCGGCCTCTGCCGGACCCCGGACTTCCGCGCCGCGATCCGGCGTACGGCCGAGGAGCAGGTGGCCGCGCTTTCCCGGACGGACGTCCCGGCCCTGCACGAAGCCCTCGACCGGGCGATCCGCGCCCGCATCGACGAGGCGCTGGACGCGGGCCTGCTGCCGGCCACCACCCTGGACACCACCCCGGGCGGGCTCTACGCCCAGGCGTTCGAGCACGCCGAGGAGGGCGCCCTGGGCCACTGGCTCCTCGCCCGCCTGTGGCCGAGCGCCGACCCGCTCGTGGACCGCTACTGGACGCTCCTGGCCACGGTCAACGGCTGGCCCCCCTCAGCCACCCTGGCCCCCGTGCACTCCTGGTTCACCGGAGCGGCGGCATGAGGACGCGAAGCCTGGCCTTCGCGCTATACGTGGACGTCGAGGGGCTGGAGCGGGTGCGGGGGCTCGTCAGGGAGGCCGTGGAGACCCGTAGTGCCCGTGTCGTCGGCATGAGCGCCGTCCCGGCCGACGGGTTCGGGTTCCTCGCACAGCAGTGGGACGTGGAGCATCCCGGACAGAGCAGGGGCGCGCGCCGGCCGGTCGAGTTGCGGGTGCGACTGGTGTGTTCCCTGCGGACGCGCAGGGGGCTCCGTAAGACGGTGATCGCCGCTCTGTGCCCGGAGGGGCGGGCGGAACACGTCTGCCCCGTCCCATGGATGGCGCTCTGAGCCGGGGGGGGGAGGGACGGCGTGAAGCCTTCGGCGCCGGTGGTGGCGGCGGCCCCGCCGGACGGGCGGCCACCATCGGTTCGGGGCGCCCGTCCGGACGGGCCGGTTACGCCGGGTCCCCGTCCGGGGGCTTCGGGAGTTCCGCCAGGTGTTTGATGCGGGACAGGCGGCGGTCCCAGTCGGTGGCAAGGGCGGCCATCCAGCGGGCCGTCGCGTCCAGGGCCGCGGGCCGGACCGTGTAGCGGACCTCGCGGCCCACCCGGCCGCCGCGCACCAGGCCGGCGGCCTCCAGTACCGCGAGGTGTTTGACGACCGCCTGGCGGGATACGGGGACCCCCTCGGCCAGCGTGGTCGCGGTGGCCTCACCCCGGGCGGCGAGGAGGTCGAGCAGCTGGCGTCGCGTGGGGTCGGCCAGGGCGGCGAGCACGGAGTCCACGCCCGCCGCCGGGTCGGCGTCCGTCACGCCGGCGCCCCCTGTGCCCGCGCCTTGAACGCGTCGAGCACCTGCGCCCAGCCGCCCGTGTTGTCCTCCACCGCCTTGCCGCGCAGCTCCTCCGAGCCGGCGAGCGCCGCGAAGCCGCTCTCCACGACGCGCAGCCGGGTCCCGCCGCCCTCCGGCGTCAGCGTGAACTCCACGAGGGTGCTGTTGTCGCCGCGCAGGTCCTCGCCGGGGAAGGCGCTGGCCCAGCGGTACGCCACGTACGTCTGCGGCTCGACCTTCTCCACGCGTACGGGGAAGTCCCCGTACTCAGCGTTCTTCGCCACCACCGACTCCCCCTCCCGGGCGACGGTGCCGGCCGCGGCCTGCGGCTCGGCCACCCAGAAGCCGGGTTCGGTCACCAGCGACCAGACCCGCTCCAGGGGTGCTTCGATCAGGATTTCGCGTGCGATCCGGTCCTGGATCATGACGAGCCTCCTCCGTCTGGCCGACGAACCATAGGTGCAACTTCAGGGTTGCACATCCATGCCTCATGAGCAACCTAAGGGTTGCAGGTCGGGTCAGAGCCGTCGCGGCCGACAGGCACGAAGAACCGGAAGAAACTACGGGTGGCGGCGTGCGGTCGTGCACGCCCCGAGCGCGGCACGGCAGCCGCCACCCCACGACCCGCACTCGTCAAGGCAGGACCCTTGGCGTCCCCTCGCGACGAATCGCTCACCACCAGGGTGATCACCATGTGACGAGCCGTCAACACCTCGTTAGAGGTACACGCGGGGTTCCCGCCTCCGGGCAAAGTTTTCGTCCGGACGGGTCGCCGTCCCGCCCGCCGCCGACGGCTCCGACCGGCCGGTCTCGGCCCGGCCGGTCTCCGCCCGGTCGATCTCGCACCAGATGCGTTTGCCCGCGCCCTCGCGCTGCCAGCCCCACCGGTCCGCGAGCCCGTCCACCAGCTCCAGGCCCCGCCCGCCCGTGTCGTCACCGGCGGCCTGCCGGGGCGCCGGCGCCCGGTCGCTCGCGTCGGCGACCTCGACCCGCACCCCCGGCCCCCCGAACAGCATCCGCAGCACGGCCGGACAGCCCGTGTGCACGACCGCGTTCGTTACCAGCTCCGAGATCAGCAGGATCAGCGTCTCGGCCAGCGGTTCGTCGTCCCCTATCCCCGACCCCGCCAGCCTGGACCGGGCCCACCGGCGGGCCCGGCCGACCTCGGCGGGGTCCGGTCCTACTTCCAGCTGTACCTGAAGCCCCTGCACCGCTCACACCATCCGAACCGGCGGACACTTCGCCTCGCGACAGGACGGGATCACCGACCGTGATCCCCTTGCCGAGCAGCATGGTTGACATACAGTCACCACAACAAGCGCTTCGGGCATATTCCAGCGCGAAGGAGTAGGCGTGGTGCATACTGTGCGACGCTCACGCCGCTCAACCGCTCGCATTCGTGGGAGCGTACCCGAGCACACCCCTGCCTCCGGCCCGGATCGGGGCGCACGAAGGACACAAACCGATATCAACTCTCTGTAATCGGACATGCGTCCCGCCTCGTTCCTCCCGTATCGGATCACGCCCGAACCGCACCCGGACCGCACGCGGCCCATGCGCCGCCATCACGCGCAGCTACCACCGGCTCTCCTACCCAGCCGACTCCTCCAGCAGCCGCCGCGCGAGCAGTTCCTCCGCCACCGCCGCCGTCCGCCACTGCCGCGCCCGCACCCACGCCCGCTTCAGGTGCAGGTGGATGTCCGCCTCCCAGGTGAAGCCCATCCCGCCGTGCACCTGGAGGCAGTCCCGGGCGCCGCGCACCGCCGCCTCGTCGGCGAGCAGCTTGGCCGCCGCGATCTCCGCGCCGTCCGCCGTGACCGCCGCCGCGTACACCGCCGTACGGGCCAGCTGGGCCCGCACCAGCATCCCCGCGCACAGGTGCTTGACCGCCTGGAACGCCCCGATGGGCTGCCCGAACTGCTCGCGCTCCCCCGCGTACCGCACCGCGAGCTCCACCGTCGCGAGCGCGCTCCCCGCCTGGAGGGCCGCCGTCAGCAGCGCCCCCTCCTCCCGGTGGGCCGCCGGCTCCCCGGCGGGGACGGCACCGGCGCCCACCCGCCACAGCGGGGTCAGCGGGTCCGCCGAAGCGACCGGATCACCGGCGGGGACGGCGCCCCCGCCGAGCAGCGCGTCGGCCTCGCCCAGGTGGGCCACCAGCGGCCCGTCCAGGTCGAAGGCGGTGACCACGGCGGTCCCTTCCGCCGCCCCCGGGACCGCCCCGGCCGCCAGGTGGGTGGCCACCAGCGGCCCCGGCAGCAGCGCCCGCCCGGCCTCCTCGAAGACCAGGACCGCCTCGGGCAGGCCGAGCCCCACCCCGCCGCGCTCCTCCGGCAGGCGCAGCGCGAAGAAGCCCGCCGCGCCCAGCTCCCGCCACAGGTCCCGGTCGAGGGCGCCCCCGGCGTCCACCGACGCCCTCAGGGCCTCGCGGCCGTACCGCCCCGCGAGCAGGTCCCGGACGCCCGCCCGCAGGTCCCGCTGCTCCTGCGTCGGCTGGAAGTCCATGGCGTCACCGGCCCTTCGGAAGGCCGAGGATCCGCTCGGCGACGATGTTCCGCTGGATCTGCGAGGTGCCCGCCGCGATCGTGTACGAGAGGGACGAGAGCCGGTCCAGGACCCACTCCTCCTCCAGCGCGAGGGAGTCCGCGCCCAGCACCTCCGCCGCCACGTCGTACAGCTCCTGCCGCGCGTGCGAGTACGCCAGCTTGAAGACGCTGCCACCCGCGCCCGGGACGCCGCCCGAGCGCTGTGACGCGCTGACGTTCCACTGCGTCAGCCTCCAGAGGGCGCCGAACTCCCCGTAGAGGCGACCGAGGGTGCGACGTACGACGGGATCGTCCCAGCGGCCGTTCGCCTTCGCGGTCCGGGCCAGCCGGGTCAGCGTACGGCGGCACGCGACGACCTCCCCGACGAAGGCGGTGCCCCGCTCGAAGGACAGGGTCACCATGGTCACCCGCCAGCCGTCGTTCTCCGCCCCCACCCGGTTCGCCACCGGGATGCGCACCTCGTCGAGGAAGACCTCCGCGAACTCGGCCGATCCCGCGAGCGTGCGCAGCGGCCGGACCGTGATGCCGGGCGCGTCCATCGGCATGGCCAGCCAGGTGATCCCCCGGTGTTTGGGCGCGGCGGAATCGGTGCGCACCAGCAGTTCGCACCAGTCGGCGACCTCCGCGTGCGAGGTCCAGATCTTCGAGCCGCTGACCACGTACGCGTCCCCGTCGCGCACCGCCCGCGTGCGCAGGGAGGCCAGGTCGGAGCCGGCGTCCGGCTCGCTGAAGCCCTGGCACCACACCTCGTCCCCGCGCAGCACGGGCGGCAGCCAGCGGGCGCGCTGCTCCGCGGTGCCCTCGGCGGCGATGGTGGGGCCGGCGTGCAGCAGACCGACGAAGTTCGCGCCGACGTACGGGGCGCCGGCTCGCTCGGTCTCCTCCAGGAAGATCAGGTGCTGGGTCGGGGTGGCGCCCCGGCCGCCCGCGTCGACGGGCCAGTGCAGGCCCGCGTACCCGGCGTCGTACAGCCTGCGCTGCCAGCCGAGGTCGTAGGCGCGGCGGGCGGGCCAGTCGTCCGGGGAGGGCTTGGCGGGCAGCTCGGGCAGCGTCTTGCCGAGCCACTCGCGCAGCCGGGCGCGGAAGTCGCGCTCCTCCTCGGTGTAGGTCAGGTCCATCAGCGGGCCCGCGCGCGGGAGTCGTCGGGGCCGGGGTGGAGGCCGGCTGCCCGGTCGCGGTCCCGGTCGAGGTCGAGGCCGAGCATGCGGATGGCGTTGCCGCGCATGAGCTTGTAGACGGTCTCCTCGTCGAGACCCTTCACGTGGTCGAGGGCGACCTCCCTGGTGTGCGGGAAGGTGGAGTCCACGTGCGGGTAGTCGGTCTCGAAGGTGGCGTTGTCGCGTCCGACGACGTCGAGCGAGGCGATGCCGTGCTTGTCGCGGAAGAAGCAGCAGAAGATCTGCCGGTAGTAGTACGTGGACGGCGGCTCCGGGATCAGGTCGCGGACCCCGCCCCAGGCACGGTGCTCGCGCCACACGCCGTCGGCGCGTTCCAGGGCGTACGGGATCCAGCCCATCTGGCCCTCGCTGTAAGCGAGTTTGAGCGCCGGGAACTTCACCAGCACCCCGCTGAAGAGGAAGTCCATCATCGAGGCCATGGCGTTGTTGAAGCTCAGCGAGGCCTGGACGGCGGGCGGGGCGTCGGGGGAGGCGGCGGGCATCTGGGAGCTGGAGCCGATGTGCATGTTGACGACGGTGCCGGTCTCCTGGCAGACGGCGAAGAAGGGGTCCCAGTAACCGGAGTGAATGGAGGGGAGTCCGAGATGGGTGGGGATCTCGGAGAAGGTCACGGCGCGCACGCCGCGCGCGGCGTTGCGGCGGATCTCGGCGACGGCGAGGCCGATGTCCCACAGGGGGATGATGCAGAGCGGGACGAGGCGGCCGCCGCTGTCGCCGCACCACTCCTCGACCATCCAGTCGTTGTACGCGCGCACGCAGGCCAGGGCCACCTCCTTGTCGTGCGCCTCGGCGAAGGTCTGGCCGCAGAAGCGCGGGAAGGTCGGGAAGCAGAGGGAGGCCTCGACGTGGTTGAGGTCCATGTCGGCCAGGCGCGCCTTGGGGTCCCAGCAGCCGCGGCGCATCTCCTCGCGGGTGATGCCCTCCAGGGTCATGTCGTCGCGGTCGAAGCCGACGGCGGCGATGTTGCGCTTGTACGGGAACTTGAGGTCCTCGTAGATCCACCAGTCGGTCGGCGGGCCGTCGGGGTCCATGGTGATGACGTACTTGCCCCCGGTGTAGGCGAGTTCGCCGATGCCCGCGGTGAGGGGCCGGGGGCCGCGGTCGCGGTACTTGGCGGGCAGCCAGACGTCGAAGAGGTGGGCCGGTTCGATCACGTGGTCGTCGACGCTGATGATCCGGGGCAGTTCCACGGGCTCCATAGCGCTCCCCTGTCTGATGGATCTGATGGGTCGTCAGAAACAAGCTAGCCGCGCGACCCCTGGACCGACAAGCGCCGGAGCCCTACGCTCTGCGCTTGATCTGACTTACCGTCAGACGTGTGGTCGCCTTGCCCAGGGGAGGTCCGGGATGACGGACAACGGGACGGACGCCGGGACGGCGGGCGGTACGGCGGGTGGTACGGACGCGGTAGCCCGAGCGGCCACCGCCACCGCCACCGAGCTCAGCCGCTCCGCCACCCTCTGGGAGCTGGTCTCCCGCCGGGCGGACCTCACCCCGGACGCCCCGGTCCTCATCGAGGCCGCCCCGGACCCCGCCGACGACCGGACCGTCACCTTCGGCCGGCTGCGCGAGCGCGCCGAGCGCGTCGCCGCCGGCCTGTACGGGAGGGGCGTGCGCCCCGGCACGGTCGTCGCCTGGCAGCTGCCCACCCGCATCGAGACGGTGCTGCTCTCCGTCGCCCTGGCCCGGCTCGGCGCCGTCCAGTCCCCCGTCATCCCCTTCTACCGCGACCGCGAGACCGGCTTCGCGCTGCGCGAGGCCAAGGCGGAGTTCTTCGCCGTCCCCGGCGTCTGGCGCGGCTTCGACCACACCGCGATGGCCGTCCGGCTCGGCGCCCGCGGCGTCTTCGAGGCGTACGCGGACCTCCCCGACGGCGACCCGGCCGTGCTGCCGCCACCCCCGGCCGAGGGCGCCTCCGTACGCTGGATCTACTGGACATCCGGCACCACCTCCGACCCCAAGGGCGTGCTGCACACCGACCGTTCGCTGATCGCGGGCGGCTCCTGCCTCGCCCACGCCCTGAAGCTGACGCCCGCCGACGTGGGGTCGATGGCCTTCCCGTTCGCGCACATCGCCGGCCCCGACTACACGGTGATGCTGCTGCTGTACGGGTTCCCGGCGGTGCTGTTCGAGAAGTTCGCCCTGCCGGACGCCCTGGACGGGTACCGGCGCCACGGCGTCACCGTCGCGGGCGGCTCCACCGCCTTCTACTCGATGTTCCTCGCCGAACAGCGCAAGGACCCCGGTACGCGGCTCATCCCGAGCCTGCGCCTGCTGGCGGGCGGCGGCGCCCCCAAGCCCCCGGAGATCTACCACGCGGTGGTCCGCGAACTGGGCTGCCAGCTCACCCACGGCTACGGCATGACCGAGGTCCCCATGATCACCATGGGCTCCCCGGACGACACCCCGGAGAACCTCGCCACCACCGAGGGCCGCCCGCCACGGGGCATGTCCATCCGCATCACCACCCCGGACGGCGCCGTACTGCCCGCCGGCACGGACGGCGAGGTGCGGCTGCGCGGCGAGGCGGTCTGCCAGGGCTACCTGAACCGCGAGGACACCGCGGCGGAGGTCTTCGACGCCGACGGCTACCTGATCACCGGCGACCTCGGCCACCTCACCCCCGACGGCCACCTGGTCCTCACCGGCCGCAGCAAGGACGTGATCATCCGCAAGGGGGAGAACATCTCGGCGAAGGAGATCGAGGACCTCCTCCACCAGCTCCCGGACGTCGGCGACGTCGCCGTCATCGGCCTGCCCGACCCGGAGCGCGGCGAGCGCGTCTGCGCGGTGGTGGAGCAGCCGCCCGGCGCCGCCCCGCTGACCCTGGACCGGGTGGCCGCGTACCTGCGGGGGCAGGGGCTGTCCCCGCACAAGCTGCCGGAACAGCTGGAGCTGGTCGACGCGCTGCCCCGCAACGACGCCCTGCGCAAGGTCCTCAAGTACCGGCTGCGGGAGCGCTTTTCACGGCCCTGAGGCGCGCCGGGGGGCTGGGGGCCCGCCCGCCGCCTACAGCCGGCTCAGCGAGGCCGCCGCGAAGAGGACGTCGCGGATCGCCTCGCGGTCGCCGGTCTGGCCGACGGCGGCGTCCTGCGGGGAGATGTGCCCGGCGGCGAGCTGGCAGAACTCGATGCCGTCCAGGGCCACTTCCGCTACCGTGTGCTCCCGCGAGGTCCGCGCCGCCGGGGAGTCCAGGGCGATGTCCCAGCCACCGCCGCCCGCGCCCTCGATCTCCAGGTGCAGGGTCCGCCCCGGGGCGCCCGCCGCGACCAGGCCGCGGGCCGGCGCCGCCAGGCCCGAGCGGCGCCGCAGGGCCAGCGCGCCGGGGAGCAGCCGCGCCGCGAGGTCGATCATGCCGTGCAGGTGCGGGCCCGAGGGCGGCCCGTACGGGTAGTGCACCGCCTCGGCGATGTCATAGGCGTGCACCCAGCACTCGAAGGCCCGCTCCAGGAACGCGTCGGCGAGCGGCAGCGCGAAGTCCCCGTAGTCCACGGCCAGGTCGGCCGCGCCCTGCCCGGCGAAGGAGACCGTGCGGACCAGGGTGTGGCCCTGCTCGCGCCAGGCTTCGCGGACCGCGCCGGTGGCCACCTGCGCCTGGGAGTTCCAGAAGTGCTCCGTACGTCCCTCGGGGCCGCCGTCCGGCGGGGCCTGCGGGCCCAGCGGGTCGTCCAGCCCGAGCGCGGTGGCCACCAGGCCGTCCACCGAGAGCAGGTGCCCGATGACCCCGGCCACGGTGGTCGTCCGGGTGCGGCGCTCCCGCTCCTCGAACCACTTGAGCCGTACGGGGGTGGCCCACTCGGCCTCGCCGAAGTCCCGCAGCAGCGCGTCGAGCCGCGCGGTCTCGGTGTCGTACGGGCTCGCCCACACCGGCACCGGGATGAGGGCCGGGCGCTTGCCGAGGCAGTCCGCCAGCACGCGCGAGCGCAGCAGCGGCTTGAGGTCGAGGGTCTCCTCGGGGTGCAGCAGGCCCACGGCGTCACGCAACCGCAGCGCCTCTTCCGCGCAGGGGGCGCAGGCGGTGAGGTGGTCCTCAACGGCCCGGGTCTCCTCGGCGGAGCAGGCGGCGAGCGCCCACGCCCCGAGCAGGGACTTCAGCACCCCGTGCGTCCGGGGCGTCTCGCCGGCGACCCCGGGGCCGGGCTCCGGGACGGGGCCGCCGGACGCGGCACCGGGCTCGGGCACGGGCGCGGCCTCCGGCGCGGGCGCGGGCGTGGTCCCGGGAAGGAGCGCGGGCGCAGGCGCGGGCGCGGGCGTGGTCCCGGTATTGAGCGCGGGCGCAGGCGCGAGCGCGAGCCCGCGCTCGGGGTCGAGCACAGGCGCGGGTACGGGCGCGGGCGCACGCTCCGCCGCCGACCCGGGCACAGCGTCGGGCCCGGGCGCCGACGCGGGCCCCGGCGTCGGTTCAGGGGCCGGAGTCACCGGCAGGAGCACCGGCGCGCGAAGGGTGTCGGCGGCCGGGCGGGGGCCCGGTATGCGGGCGGCGCGCGCCGGGCGCTCGTGGGCATCGTCGGGGGTGCCTTCGGCGGGGCCGGTCATCAGGTGGTTCCGTATCGGCGGGGGGCGGGGTCCTCCCGGGGGAGGGCGTGGGCGGTCGACAGCAGCTGGAGGCCGAGCCGCAGCCGGCGCCGGGCCTCGTCCTCGCTGATCCGGAGGTCGGCCGCGGCCTGCCGGTAGTCGCGGCGCTTGAAGTACGCCAGTTCGAGGGCGGCGCGCAGCGGTGCGGGCATGGAGGCGACGATGTAGTCGGCGCGGGCGGCCGCGTTGGCGCTGCGGACCTTCTGTTCCAGTTCCTCACGGGTGCCCCGGCCGCATTCGACCTGGCGCAGCCGGTCGACGGCCTGCCCCTGGGTGATCCGGGCCACCCAGGAGCGCATGGAGCCCTGCCCGGGGTCGTACGCGTCGGGGTTCTCCCAGATGTAGCCGAACACCTCGCGGGTGATCCGGTCGGCGGCCTTCTCGTCGCCGAGCACCCGGTGCGCCAGGCCGTGCACGAGGGAGGCGAAGCGGTCGTAGAGCTCGCCCAGCGCGGCGGCCTCACCACGGGCGAGGCGCTGCTGCATGCGGCGGTCCCAGCGCGGTGGAACGTCCCTCGCCATGCTGCGCCTCCCGCCGTGTGCCGACCCGTCAAATGTAGTGCGCACCTGATGGAATGCGCCTGTTTCGGGGAAAGCCCGTGCGGGGGGCGGTACGTGCGTGCTAGGGGCCGCGCGCGAACAGACGTACGCGCCCCACCGCGCTCCCCGTGCGCGGGTTCGATGCGGCCACCTCCTTGACCGCTTCGCTTAACGCTCAGGCCATCGAGGCCGTACGCTCCTGCCTGTCTTGATCTGCACCACAACTGCACCCCAACGCACATGTGAAGGCGGAACGCCGAATATGGACAGCGCAGAATACGAGCGCAAGATCGCCGCCCGATTCGCCACCTTCGACCAGGACGGGTCCGGCTACATCGACCGGGAGGACTTCAGTACGGCGGCCAGGGCCGTGCTGGCCGAATTCGGCACCACCGCGCGGTCGGACAAGGGCCAGGCCGTCTTCAACGGCGCGGAGGCGTTCTGGCAGGGGATGGCCGGGATCGCCGACGTGGACGGGGACCAGCGGGTGTCCCGGGAGGAGTTCGTCACCGGCGCCGCGAAGCGGCTGCGCGACAGTCCGCAGCGGTTCGCCGAGATCGCCCGCCCGTTCCTGGCCGCGGTGATCGCGGTGGCGGACGAGGAGGGCTCCGGCTCGGCGACCCCGGCGGCCGCGGCCCGTGTGCTGCGCGTCCTCGGCACCCCGGCGGAGCTGGCCGGCCCGGTCGCGGCGGGCCTGGACGCGGACGGCGACGGCCGCATCTCCGAGGACGAGATCCTGGCGGCCTTCGCGGGCTACTGCGGGGTGGCGGCCCCCGACGCCGACCCGGACGCCGAGCCCGACGCGTGACACCGGCATGAGGCGGCCCCGGCGGACCGTGCGCCCGCCGGGGTCTGGCGCGAAGACGAGGGTTACGCGAAGACGACCGTGCGCGAGCCGTTCAGCAGGACGCGGTGCTCGCTGTGCCACTTCACCGCGCGGGCCAGCGCCTGGCACTCCACGTCACGGCCGATGGCGACCAGCTGGTCGGGCGTGACGTCGTGGCCGACGCGCTCGACCTCCTGCTCGATGATCGGGCCCTCGTCGAGGTCGGCGGTCACGTAGTGCGCGGTGGCGCCGATCAGCTTCACCCCGCGCGCGTGCGCCTGGTGGTAGGGCTTGGCGCCCTTGAAGCTCGGCAGGAAGGAGTGGTGGATGTTGATGATCCGCCCGCTCAGCTCCTTGCACAGGGTGTCGGACAGCACCTGCATGTAGCGGGCGAGCACGACCAGCTCGACGTTCTGCTCGCGCACCAGGTCCAGCAGCCGCTGCTCGGCGGCCGCCTTCGTCTCCTTGGTCACCGGGATGTGCACGAACGGCACGTCGTAGGAGCCGACCAGCTCGGCGAAGTCGGTGTGGTTCGAGACCACGGCCGCGATCTCCACCGGCAGCGCGCCGATCCGCGAGCGGAACAGCAGGTCGTTCAGGCAGTGCCCGAACTTCGACACCATCAGCACGATCCGCATCCGCTCCTCGGAGCGGTGGATCCGCCAGTCCATCCGGAACGAGTCGCCGATCGCGGCGAAGCTGGCGCGCAGCTTGTCGAGGGTCACGGGCGTCTCGGCCTCGAAGTGCACCCGCATGAAGAAGAGCCCGGTCTCCCGGTCTCCGAACTGCTGACTGTCCACGATGTTGCAGCCGGTCATGAAGAGGTAGCTCGACACGGCGTGCACGATGCCCTGCTTGTCGGGGCAGGACACGGTCAGGACGTACTGTTCGGGCTGCTGGGGCTGGGGCTGCGGGGGCTGCGGGTCGCTCATGACGGCATAGCCTTTCACACCGCGCGGGTGAGGATCTTCAGTACGTCGACGGAGGACGGACGGTCGTCCGGGTCCTCCCCGTCCGCCGTCGCCAGCCGTACGTGCGCCTCGCGGGCGGCCCGTACGGCCTCGGGCCAGGCGTGGTGTTCCAGGTACGCGGACACGGGCGCGTCCGGCCCGACCTGGTGCAGGATCCGCAGCACCCGCAGCACGGCGAGGTCGACGACGGCCGCCTCCTGGGCGTCGCGGAAGATCGTGCCGACGTACTTCTCGGCGGACCAGCTGTCGAGCCAGGTGTCCTCGACCAGCCGGTACACGGCGTCGGTGACGTCCCCGTACCCTTCGACGCCGGCCAGCCAGACCTCCTCCTGGAACACCGGGTCGGAAAGCATGTGCAGCGCCGAGCGCACGTTGCCGCGCCAGCGCCACCACGGCATGTCGTTGAGGGGCATGCCGCCCATGGTGGAGGAGCGGCCGCCGCGGCGGGAAGAGTTCTTCGAACCTTGGGCGAATGTCACGCTTTCGATCGTACGTTCCCCCCACCTGCGATCTTGAAGCACCTGTAGGCCCACGGCCCCCCGCAATTCACCTCCGCGCCACCCGCTGTTGTGTACACCTCATCATCCAGTTCCCCCCGGGCCGGAATGGTGCGTGCACATGACCAGTCTCAGCCCCGGAACCGCCTTGTCCCGCGCGCTCCTCGCCTCGGCGATGGGCGTCTGCCTCACCGCCGCCACCGCGTGCGGAGTGCTGTCCGGGGACGCGAAGGGTTCCGGGGACACCCTGACGGTCATGACGTTCGCGCCGATCGGCACGAAAGCCACCAACATGCCCGGCATGCCCGGCATGGCCAAGGCGTACGAGCGCTGGGTCAACGCCAACGGCGGCCTCGGCGGCCGCAAGCTGCGCGTGCTGACCTGCAACGAGAAGAACACCCCGACCGGCGCCGCCGACTGCGCCCGCCAGGCCATCGCCGAGAAGGCCGTCGCCGTCGTGGGCTCGTACAGCCAGCACGGGCGCGCCTTCATGGCCCCCCTGGAGGCCGAGGGCATCCCCTTCATCGGCGGGTACGGGGTCTCGGCGGAGGAGTTCCAGAGCCCGCTGTCCTACCCGGTCAACGGCGGCCAGCCCGCCCTGCTGGCCGGCGCCGGACACCAGCTGGGCAAGGCCTGCTCCCAGGTGTCGCTGGTCCGCCCGGACACCCTCGCCGGGGACTCCATGCCGATCCTGCTGAACGCGGGGCTGCGGACCAACAAGATGCCGGACGCCTCCGACATCCGGGCCGCCGAGGACTCCGCGGACCTCACCCCGCAAGCCCGCGAGGCCCTGGCCGACGGCTCGGCGGGCGGCCCGGCGAAGGATCCCGCCAAGGACGCCGCGAAGGATTCCGCCAAGGACGCCAAGGGGACGGCGGCCGGCGCCGGGGCGGCCAAGGAGGGCAGGCCCTGTGTGACGGCCGTCCTGGGCGAGCGCACCGAGACCTTCTTCGACGCCTTCCGCCGCCTCGACAGCCAGCACCGCAACCCGCAGATCGCCTCCGTCCTCGGCAGCGTCAGTCAGAGCCTGGTCGACCGCACCGGCGGCAAGGAGAGCCCCTTCGAGGGCGCGTACGTCACCAGCTGGTACCCGGTGTCCACCGACCCGCTGTGGGCGCCGATGCGCAAGGTGATCAGCGAGCAGGCGTTCGGCGACGACACCGTCGACCCCGACGACAGCGGGGCGCAGACCACCTGGATCGCGTACACCGTCCTGAACGAGGTCGTACGGCGCTTCAAGGGCGGCGACGAGGTCACCGCCCGCAAGCTGACCCGGGAGCTGAACCAGTCCGCCAGCGTCAAGACCGCCGGCCTCACCCCGGACCTGAGCTGGCGCTACCAGGACATGCGCGCCGTGGCCGGCTTCCCGCGGCTGGTCAACGGCCGGGTCAGCTTCCAGATCGTCCAGGCGGGCCGCATCGTCGACCAGCCGAACGAACCGCCGCTGGACATGACCGCGACGCTGGAGCAGGCCCCGCGCTCGGCCTGATCACGACGGTCAGGCCACGGCGGGCCTGACCACGAAGGCCTGGCCCCGGCGGTCGGGAGGTCAGAGCTCGGACTTGTCGCGCGTCGGGAGGCCGTACTTGGCCGCGATCGTGTTCCACATCCCGGCCGCCGCGTCCTTGGCCTTCGTGGCCTCGCCGCTCGCATCGTTGCCGTCGGCGGCGTTGTCGGTCGACTTGGCCTTGCCGTCCTTGCAGGCGCCCTTGTCGTGGCTCATGTCGTCCGCCCACGCCGCGTAGCTGTTGTCGGCGGCCGCCGAGGCCTTCCAGGCCTTCGTGAGGGCCGCCGAGAGCCGGGCGTGGTTCGGCAGCAGGTCCACCTTGAGCTCCTGGAGCCGGGTGACGAGCTCCTCGCGCTGGCGGGCCGCGTCGCGCAGGTCGTCGCCCGCCTGGCCGAGGTTCTTGCAGCCCTTGATGTCGTCCACGGCCTTGATCACCGAGGCCCGGCTGTCGTTGCTGTCCGCGAGCAGCTTGTCCAGCTGGACGGCCTGCGGGCGGGCCGGGTCGACGGGGGCGTCGCCCGCCGCGCCCTTCGCCGAACCGGTGGCCGCCGGGGCCACCGCGCCCGGGTCGTTGTTCTGGGCCTTGCCGTTGCCGAGCAGCGCACCGACGCCGAGTCCGGCCACGGCCAGCCCGAAGACCCCGGCGGCGATGACCGCGGGCGGCACCCGGCGGCCGGCCGGGGCGGGCGGGGGCGGGGGCGGCGCGTACTGCTGCTGCGGGGGCCGGCGCTGCTGCGGGGGCCCGGGAGGCGGCGTACGGCGGGGCGCCGGTACCTCGGCGCGGGCCGGCGCCGGGGCGCCGTCGTCCGCGCGGAACAGCGAGTCGAACCCCTCCGCGGCGGTGGCCGGGTTCACGGGCCCGGCGGGCACGGGCGGGAGGTACTGGGTCGCGGCGTCGCCTGGAACCGGCGGGATGTACTGGGTCGCGGCGTCGCCGGACACCGGCGGGATGTATTGGGTCGCCGCGTCCCCCGGCACGGGCGGGATGTACTGGGTCGCGGCATCCCCCGGAACCGGCGGTATGTACTGCGTCGCCGCGTCCCCCGGGACCGGCGGGATGTACTGGGTGACCGCGTCCGGCAGGGGCGGGTACCCGTAGCCGTGCGGGTCTCCGGGCCCCTCGAAGCCGGGGCCGACGACGTGCCCCGACGGCGGGTACCCGTACGCGGGCGCTCCGTACGGCGGCTGCTGCTGTTGCTGCTGCTGCGCGGCGTACGGGTCCTGCCCGTACTGCGGCTGCTGCGGCTGCTGCGGCTGCTGCTCCTGCCCGTACGGGGCGTGCGGCGGCGGGTAGCCGTACCCCGGGCCGCCCCACGGCTCGCCCGCCCCCGGCGCGGGCTGCGCCGGGTACCGGGGATCCGGATCCGGCTGTGCCGGTTCCGGCGCCCCGGGCCGGGGGACGCCCCCTTGTCCGCTCTGCGTCGTCACCGGTGCTCCTCTGCCTTCTCCGACTTCCCCTGAACCTGCGGAACCGTCGGGTCACGCTACCCGGTCACGCCACGGACACGTCAGGCCACCTGAACCTCCAGCCGGGCCCCGAACTCCCGCACGGCCGCTTCCTCCCGGTACGGCTCCAGCCGCGTACGGAAATCCTCCAGGTACTCCGCACCGCGCTGCGACCGCAGCGTCCCCAGCAGGTCGGCGGCCTTCGTCGCCGTCTGGCAGGCCTGCTCCACCTCCCGCTGCTGCACCTGCGCCGCCGCCAGCAGCAGCAGCCCGATGGCCCGCCGCCGGGCCTTGGTCACCGGCAGGCCGCGCAGCGCCTCCTCGGCCCGCCGGCCCGCCGCGTCGGCCTGGCCGAGGTCGCGGTGGCAGTGCGCCAGCTCGTCCGCGAGGTAGGCCTGGTCGAAGTGCCGGATCCACACCGGGTCGTCCCCCGACTCCGGCTCCGCCCGCTCCAGCGCCGTCACCGCCCGGCCCGACAGCACCGCCGTGGCCCGGGCGTCGCCCAGCAGCGCGTGCCCGCGCGCCTCGGCGGCGTAGAACATCGCCTCCACCCTCGGGGTGACCTGCCCCCGCGTGCCCTCCTGCGCGGCCCGCGCCAGCTGCGCGATCTCCCGCGGGTTGCCCAGCTCGGCGGCGAGGTGGCTCATGGAGGCGGCGAGCACGTAGCCCCCGTACGCACGGTCGCCCGCGGCCTGCGCCAGCCGCAGGGCCTGGATGTAGTAGCGCTGGGCCAGGCCGGGCTGCCCGGTGTCCACCGCCATGTACCCGGCGAGTTCGGTGAGCCGGGCGACGGCCGCGAACAGGGCGCGCCCGACCGGCTCCCGGTAGGAGCCGCCGATCAGCCCGGAGACCACCGAGTTGAGGTAGTGCACCACCACGGGCCGGACGTGCCCGCTGCCGAAGCGGTGGTCGAGCTCGGTCAGCGCTTGCGTCGTCGCGCGGACGGCCTCCACGTCCGGCATCCCCACGCGCGCCCCGCCGTTGCGGGCGACCTGGGGATCGGCGCCGGTGATCAGCCAGTCGCGGCTGGGCTCGACGAGCGCGGAGGCGGCGACGCTCGACCCGGAGAGGAAGTCGCGCCGCCCGACGTCGCTGCGCCACAGCTCGCAGGCCTGCTCGATGGCGCCGATGACGGTCGGGGAGAACTGCAGGCCGATGCCGGAGGCGAGGTTCTTGCCGTTGGCCATGCCGATCTCGTCGATGGTGACGGTCCGGCCGAGTTTGCGGCCGAGCGCCTCGGCGATGATGCCGGGGGCCCGGCCGCGCGGCTGCTGTCCGCGCAGCCAGCGGGCCACGGAGGTCTTGTCGTAGCGGAGATCGAGGCCGTGTTCGGCTCCGCACATGTTGACGCGCCGGGCGAGCCCGGCGTTGGAGCACCCGGCTTCCTGGATGAGCGCCTGCAGCCGTTCGTTCGGCTGACGGGCGACGAGAGGCCTGGCTGTCATGTGAAAACCCCCTGAAGCCACGGGAGAGCGATGGAATGATCACTTCCCGCCTGATGTGCGGAGAATCTTCCCTACCGCGTCGTGTCGTTACCCCGGGACCGCGCCCCGGCCTTCGATGCGCCCCCGCCCGTGCACCCGTGCGCCCCGTATGCAGGATCGATGCACCGCCCACCCGCTGGTTTACGGCCGTAACCCCGGGTGACCGCGGGAGTTGTGATGGGCGTGGAAGAGACCATCGGAGTCACGGAGACCGCACCCATCCCCAAGCAGCGGGGGGAGCAGCTGCTGGACCATGCCGTGCGGTACGTGGAAGAGCGGCACTGGGACGTCTTCGCCGGTACGTGGCTGGAGTACGTCGACGGCCGCGAACTGTGCTCCTGCGGGGCGGCGGACTGCCCCGCGCCCGGTGCGCACGCCGCGACGAAGGACTGGGCGGCGCAGGCCTCGGGCAGCGCGGTCGGCGTGCGCCGGATCTGGGCCAAGCACCCCGGCGCCTCCATCCTGCTGCCGACGGGCCGCACTTTCGACGCCCTCGACGTGCCGGACGCCGCCGGGTTCCTGGCGCTGGCGCGGCTGGAGCGGATGCAGCGCACCCTCGGCCCGGTCACCCTCACCCCCGGGCACCGGATGCTGTTCTTCGTACTGCCGGGCGCCGGGGCGAAGGTCGCGGACCTGGTGCGCAAGCTGGGCTGGCTGCCGCACGCCCTCGACCTCGTCGTGCGGGGCGAGGGCGAGTACGTGGCCGCGCCGCCGACCCGCCACGGCGGCAAGGGGCCGGTGCAGTGGGCCCGTAAGCCCACGCCCGCGAACCGGTGGCTGCCGGACACCGAGGAGCTGATCGACGCCCTGGCCTACGCCTGCGGCAGCGAGGCGGCGGCGGCCCGGGGGCGGCGCCAGGACGTCCGCTGACATCCGCTGGGGTCCACCGACGTCCGCGCTGACATCCGTGCCCGCACATTCATGACATACGTAACTGCTCCTGTCCTCCCCCCTCCTCCTATGGTGAGGAACGTACGACCACGGGGATGAGAACGAGAGGCAGGCGCATGCCGGACCAGGGTTATGCGGCAGACGGGACGAACGGGACGGACGGTGCGCGACCCGCACCGTCCCCCGTCGCGGCGGTACGCGTAGAGGGGCTGTGGAAGCGGTTCGGCGAGCAGGTGGCCGTCGGGGGGATCGATCTGGAGCTGCCCGCGGGCCGGTTCATCGGGCTCGTCGGCCCCAACGGCGCCGGCAAGACCACCACCCTCTCGATGATCACGGGGCTGCTGCGCCCCGACATGGGCCGGGTGCTCGTCGCCGGACACGACGTGTGGGCCGACACCGTCGAGGTGAAGCGGCGGATCGGCGTGCTGCCCGAGGGCCTGCGCATGTTCGAGCGCCTCTCCGGCCGCGAACTGCTCGGCTACATGGGCAGGCTGCGCGGGCTGGCGGGCGAGGAGACGGACAAGCGGGCCACGCAGCTGCTGGACGTCCTCGACCTGGCGGGCGCGCAGCACAAGCTCGTCGTCGACTACTCCACGGGCATGCGCAAGAAGATCGGCCTGGCGGCGGCGCTGCTGCACAACCCCGAAGTCCTCTTCCTCGACGAGCCGTTCGAGGGCGTCGACCCGGTGTCGGCGCAGACCATCCGTGGGGTGCTGGAACGTTACACCGCGTCCGGTGCGACCGTCGTGTTCTCCTCCCACGTGATGGAGCTCGTCGAATCGCTCTGCGACTGGGTGGCCGTCATGGCCGCCGGGCAGATCCGCGCCGCCGGCCCGCTGGCCGACGTACGGGGTTCCGCGCCGTCGCTGCAGAGCGCCTTCCTCGAACTCGTCGGCGCCCGCGACCACGCCACCGGCGACTCCCTCGACTGGCTCGGCGGCGCCCGATGAGCGCGGCGGGTACGGGGGCGGGGGTCCTGAAGGCGGCGGCGCCCGCGCAGGGCGACGCGGCCGTCGAGCCCTCGCTCACCCCGCTGTTCGTCCGGCTGAAGCTGTCCCTGCTGCGCAACGGGCTCAAGGGGTCCTCGAAGCGCAAGGCCGTGTGGATCTCCAACCTGGTCTTCTGCGTCGTCGTCGGTGTCTTCGCCGCCCTCGGCCTGTCCGCCCTGCACGGCCACACCCACGCCGGCACGGTCGTCGTCCTGCTCGCGGCGCTCACGGCCCTCGCCTGGAGCGTCATGCCGCTCTTCTTCCCCACCGGGGACGAGACGCTCGACCCGAGCCGGCTCGTGATGCTGCCGCTGCGCCCGCGTCCGCTCGTACGGGCCCTGCTGGCCTCCTCGCTCGTCGGCATCGGCCCGCTGTTCACGCTCTGCCTGGCCGTCGGCTCGATGGTGGCGGTGGCGGCGGGCGCGGCCGGCGCGGTGGCGGCGGTGGTGGCCGTACCGCTGCTGCTGCTCTCCTGCGTGGCGCTGGCCCGCGCCGTGGCCACCGCGAACGTGCGGCTGCTGTCCAGCCGCAAGGGGCGTGACCTCGCGGTGCTGAGCGGGCTGGTCATCGCGGTCGGCGCCCAGCTGGTCAACTTCGGCAGCCAGCGCCTCCTCCAGCAGGGCGGTCTGACCCAGCTGGAGCCGGTCGAGGCCGTGGTGCGGTGGCTGCCGCCCGCGACGGCCGTCGGCATGGTCGACTCCGCCGGCCGGGGCGCGTACGGCACGGCCGCCGCCCAGCTCGGGCTCACCGTGGCCGCGCTGGCGGGGCTGCTGTGGTCGTGGGAGCGCAGCCTGACCAAACTGATGGTCACCCCGGACGGCTCGACCCTGATGGCCGTGACGGCCGGCAAGGAACGGGAGAACGCGGGCGGGGTCTGGTCCTTCCTCCCGGCCGGGCGCACCGGCGCGGTCATGCAGCGCACCCTGCGCTACGTGGTGCGCGACCCGAAGACGAAGTCGGCCTGGGTGAGCGCGCTCGCGGTCGGCCTGATCGTGCCGGTCTTCAACGCCCTGCAGGGCACGGGCTCCATCTACCTCGCCTGCTTCGGCTCGGGGATGCTCGGCGTACAGATGTACAACCAGTTCGGGCAGGACACCTCCGCCTTCTGGATGGTCGCCCAGACCATCTCCGGCCCGCGGGACGCGTACGAGGAACTGCGGGCCCGGGCCGCCGCGCTGGCCCTGGTCGCCGTCCCGTACGCGGTGCTGGTCACGGCGCTCACCGCGGCCCTGATCGGCGACTGGAGCGCTTTCGCGGTGGCCCTCGGGCTGTCCCTGGCGGTGGTGGGCGCGATGCTGTGCACGGGGGCACTGGCCTCGGCGCGCCTGCCGTACTCGATCCCGACGGACGGTGCCTTCAAGAACGTCGCCCCGGGCCAGGCCGGACTCGCCTGGGCGGGCATCTTCGGCGGCATGTTCAGCTCGGCGCTGATCAGCTCGCCGGTGATCGCCCTGGTGATCTGGTTCGCCGCGGCGGACGGCCCCGCCACGCTCCGCTGGACCGTCCTCCCGGCGGGCATCGCCTGGGGCACCCTGACCACCTGGGCAGGCCTCCGCCTGGCAGCCCCCACGGTCTCCCGCAAACTCCCGGAAATCCTCACAGCGGTAAGCAAGGGCTGACCCCCGACGCCAGGGGGACCGCTCCCCTGGCCGGATGTACGCACCGCCGCACCAGACCGTTTGCCCCTCCCGCGCCACCATGCAAAAGTGCGTTCGATTCGCAGGGTTCGGGTGAGGGGTCGGGGACGTTCAGGTGGGGTTCGAAGAGGAATGGGGCCGACTGCGCACCGAGGCGGCGGCCCGGCCGGCGGGGGCCGGGCGAGTGGGGGCCGAGCGGGCGGAGACCGACCCCGCGGGGGCCGAGCCGGCGGCCGAGACACACGGGGCGGCCTGGCAGCGGCTGGCGGAGTTCCGTAACCGGGTGGTCCTCGTACCGCTCGACGAACGCGGGGGCCTGTGGACGGCCGAGGTGGGCGGCCTGGACTGGATCTGCGCCTTCTCGGACGAGGAGGCGCTGTCCCGGTTCGCGGTGGCGCGCGGCGATGCGGGGCGCGAGTGGCCCTTCCGGCAGCTGCGCGGTGCCCCGTTGCTCGACGAAGTGGTGGGGGCGCTGGACTTCCCGTGCGGAGTGGCACTGAATCCGGCGGGCCCGGACGGGATGGTGTTCCCGCCGGTGCGCGGCATCGTCCCGGACGTCGTTGCGGTCGACGGCGAGGTGGCGGCATGAGCGGCGAGCAGCCCGATCTCGACGTGTCGCAGACGGCGTTGGCACAGATCGCGCAGGGCATCACGGACAGCCTGGCGGAGCTGCAGGAACTCGGCTCCACCGGGACGGCCCTCCTGGGCAACGGCTTCTCGGAGCTGAAACTGACCGGCTTGCAGAGCGGCCACTCCGGCCTGACCTCGCAACTGGACGCGTTCTGCGAACGCTGGGGCTGGGGCGTGCGCAGTTTGGTCCAGCAGGCGAACGTCTTCGCGGCCCACGTGGGCCTGTCGGCGGGACTGGTCTACGAGCACGACCATTACGTCCAGGGCGCCTTCAAGGTCCTGGCGAACTCCGTGGTCGGCGGCAGTCCGTACGCATCGGAAAAGGACGTGATCGACAAGGACTGGGGAGACGTCCTGTCCGACAACCCGTACACGAACCTGCGCGATCCCGACTACAGCGCGGCTTCCCTGGCCGAGGCCAGGGCGAACAGCGACCGGGCGTGGCAGCAGACCTGGGAGGACGTCGCGCCGAGCCGCGAGCCCGCGGCCGAGAGGCTGGCGGAGGCCTACCGCGAGCAGGCGGAGCGTGAGCAGCGGTGACGGACTGGGGCAAACTCGTCGACACGGGTCTCGGGAAGCTGGAGGACACCTGGGACGCGGCGAAGAAGAAGGCCGGCGAGGAGGTCGACAAGGCCAGTGACAGTCTCGGCGGCGTCCTCGACCGCGTGGGCGCCCATGGCCTGGCGGACCGGGTCGAGGACGCGGGTGACGCCATCGCCTCGGGCCTCGGGGCCTCCGTACGCGAGCAGTTGCTCGGGCAGACCGATCAGGCGAACGAGCTGGTGCACGGCTCGCCGTCGGCGATCCGCGCGACCGCGGCGCACCTGAAGGACTTCCAGTCGGCCTTCGACAACGTCGGCCAGGGTATGAAGGCACTGGATTCCGGCCAATGGAAGGGCGCGGCAGCCGACGCCTTCAGGGCCAAGTTCGCCGTACAGCCCACCGGTTGGCTGCACGCCGCCGACGCCTGTCAGGCGGCGGGCGGCGCGCTGGAACACTACGCGGAGACGGTGGAGTGGGCGCAGGGACAGGCCGACCAGGCCATCGCGCTGCACAAGCAGGCGGTCAAGGCCCACAAGGACGCCGAGGACGCCTACACCCGGCAGGCCGACGCCTACCGGGCGACCGCCCTGGCCGGAAAGAACCCCGGACCGGTCCCCGTACAGGACATCGACGCGGGGCGGGCCGACGCGAAGCGGGCCCAGGAGATCCTGGACGAGGCCCGGCGCCAGCGCGATGACGCCGCGGACGCCGCGGGCCGTGCCCTGAAGGCGGCGCTGGAGCACGCCCCACCCGCGCCGTCGGCACGCGAGCAGGCCGTGGCGATGGTCACCGATCAGGCGGCCGGCCAGGCCCTGGAGCTGGACCACGTCATCGGCGGAGCCATCCAGGGCACCGCGGGGACGATCAACTTCGCACGCGGGCTGAGCCCCTTCGACTCCTACAACATCACCCACCCCGCCGAGTACCACCAGAACGTCAACATGACCCTGGCCGGGCTGGTCTCCGCCCCGGCCCGTCCCGACCGCGTCGTCAGCGCTCTCGTCTCCCCCTTCCTCGACGACCCGTACGAGGCCACCGGCCGGCTCCTCCCCGAACTCATCGGCGCCAAGGGGACCGGCGGCGCCATCCGGGCGGCGGGTGCCACGGCGGCCAAGACCGCGACCCGGGAGGCGGTGGAGGCCGAAGCCCGGGCCGCGGCTCGGGCCAGGGCCGAGCTGAAGTGCGTGGGCGACCCCGTCGAGGTGGCCACGGGCCGGATGGTCCTGCCGCAGACCGACCTGGTCCTGCCGGGCTCCCTGCCGCTCGTCTTCACCCGGACCTTCGAGTCCTCGTACCGTACGGGCCGCTGGTTCGGCCCGGCATGGGTATCCACCGTCGACCAGCGGCTGGAGGCCGACGAGGAGGGCCTCGTCCTCGTCCGCGAGGACGGCAGCCTGCTCGCCTACCCGCACCCCGAACCGGGGGTCCCCGTACTGCCCGCCCACGGGCAGCGCTGGCCGCTCGTCCTGGACGCGGACGGCGGTTACACGGTCACCGATCCGGAGAGCGGCCTCGTGCGCCACTTCTCGGACGACGGGTTGCTCACGCAGCTCGACGACCGGGGCGGTGCCTGGATCTCCTTCTCCTATGACGCGTCGGGCGCCCCGATGTCCCTGTCCCACAGCGGCGGTTACGAGGTGCGCCTCGCCACGTCGGACGGGCGGGTCACCGGGCTCTCCCTCGGTGACGGCACCGAGGTCCTGCGCTACGGCTACACGGACGGCCACCTCACCCATGTCACCGATTCGTCCGGCCGGCCGCTGCGGTTCGGCTACGACGGGCGCGGCGGATCACCTCGTGGACCGACACCAACGGCCGGCGTTTCGACTACGTGTACGACGAGCGGGACCGCTGCGTCGCCCAGTCCGGCGGCAACGGCCACCTGAACGTCCGCTTCGCGTACGAGGACGGGGTCACCGTCCTCACCGACTCCCTCGGGCACACCACCCGCTTCCTCATCGACGACCACGCCCGGGTCATCGCCGAGACCGATCCGACCGGCGCCACGACCCGCTCCGCCCACGACGCCGTGGGCCGGCTGCTCAGCCGTACCGACGCGCTCGGGCACACGACCCGCTTCACGTACGACGACGCCGGACGTCTGGTCTCCGTACTCCGTCCGGACGGCGGCGAGGTCCGGGCGGCCTACGACGCACGCGGTCTGCCGGTGGAGATCGTCCAGCCGGACGGCCGGGTGTTCCGCGCCACCTACGACGAGCGCGGCAACCGCACGTCCGCCACCGCACCGGCGGGCACCACCACCCGCTTCGGCTACGACGCCCGCGGGCACCTGGCGTCGGTGACGGACACCCTCGGCGCGTCCACCACCGTGCGCTGTGACCCGGCGGGGCTGCCGCTGGAGATCGTCGACCCTCTGGGAGCGGCCACCCGGTACACCCGCGACGCCTTCGGCCGGCCGGTCAGCGTCACCGATCCCCTCGGCCACACCACCCGCCTCACCTGGAGCGTGGAGGGCCGCCTGATGCGCCGGGAGAACCCCGACGGCAGCGCGGAGTCCTGGACGTACGACGGCGAGGGCAACTGCGTCACCCACACGGACGCGCTGGGCGGGGTGACGGTCTCCGAGTACGGGGACTTCGACCTCCTGACCGCCCGCACCGGCCCGGACGGCGTCCGGCACACCTTCACCCACGACTCCGAGCTGCGCCTGACCGGCGTCACCAACCCGCAGGGCCTGACCTGGTCCTACACCTACGACCCGGCCGGCCGGCTCGCCGCGGAGACGGACTTCGACGGCCGGACGCTGACGTACGCGTACGACCCGGCGGGCCGCCTGGCCTCCCGGACGAACGCGGCCGGCGCGTGCACCACGTACGCCCACGACTCCCTCTCCCGGCTGCTCTGCAAGGAGACCGCGGACGGCACCACCTCCTACTCCTACGACGCCTTCGGCGAGCTGGAGCGGGCGGTCTCCCACGACGGGACGACCCTCGTCCGGAAGCGGGACCCTCACGGGCGGCTCCTCTCGGAGTCGGTGGACGGCCGTACGGTCTCGTACGCGTACGACGCCCTGGGGCGGCGCTCCGGCCGCACCACGCCCGGCGGCGCCCGCTCCGAGTGGACGTACGACGCGGCCGGACGCCGCACCGCGCTCACCGCGTCGGGCCGCACGCTCGCCTTCGAGCGGGACGCCGTGGGCCGCGAGGTCACGCGCGTCCTGGGGGCGGGGCTCGCGCTGGCCCAGGCGTACGACACCCTCGGCCGCCTCACCGGCCAGCATCTGACCGGCCAGGACGGCCGCACCCTCCAGCGCCGCGGGTACGCGTACCGGGCCGACGGCGCCCTCACCTCGGTCGACGACGCCCTCGCGGGTCCGAGCACCTTCACCCTGGACGCGGCGGCCCGCGTCACCGCCGTCGAGGCACCGAACTGGTCGGAGCGCTACGCGTACGACGAAGCCGGCAACCAGACGAGCGCCGCCTGGCCGACCCGCCACCCGGGCACCGAGGCCCACGGCGCCCGTACCTACACGGGTACGCGGATCACCTCGGCGGGCGCGGTCCGCTACGAGTACGACGCCCTGGGCCGCACGGTGCTGCGCCAGAAGCGCCGCCCCTCCCGCAAGCCGGACACCTGGCGCTACGAGTGGGACGCGGATGACCGCATGACCGGGGTCACGACCCCCGACGGCACGGTGTGGCGCTACCGCTACGACGCGCTGGGCCGCCGCACGGCGAAGCAGCGCCTGGCGGCCTCGGGCGAGGTGGCGCAGGAAACCCGTTTCACGTGGGACGGCACGACCCTCTGCGAGGAGACCACGGGCCCGGTCACCCTCACCTGGACCCACGACGGCCTCCACCCCCTCACCCAGGCGGAACGCGTCCTCGGCACCACGGACGAGCGCTTCTTCGCCATCGTCACGGACCTCATCGGCACCCCGAAGGAGCTGATATCCGAGTCGGGCGAGATCGCCTGGCGCTCCCGCTCCACCCTCTGGGGCACCACCACCTGGCCCCGGGACGCCGAGGCGTACACCCCCCTCCGCTTCCCGGGCCAGTACTTCGACCCCGAATCGGGCCTCCACCACAACTACTTCCGCACCTACGACCCGGAAACGGCCCGCTACCTCACCCCAGACCCCCTGGGCCTCACCCCGTCCCCAAACCCGAACACGTACGTCGACAACCCCCACACGTGGTCGGACCCGCTGGGGCTGAGCCCCTGCCCCAAACTGGGGCTGAGCGAAGATGCGATACGCGCGATAGAGAAACTGGAGAACATCAAGGCCGACCCCGTGGGTGACATAAATTCTAAACCCCGGCACAATCACTACGATGCCGCCCGCCGGGAAGCTGCCGGCGAGGTCGTAGCAAGAAAGAAAGACGGTACACCATTCGACCATATAGCCGACTTGACGAATGCACGGAACGGCTTGGATAGAATCAGAAGGACGCTAGAGCGCGAAATTCAAAACTTACCCCCCACCCTAACCGATCGTGGACTTGAGGTCCTCATCAACAAGAGGAAGGATGTTATCCAGACCCTAGACCGCCTCAACGGATTCCTGCACTCAATCGGACATCGATGAAGTCCCGTACCAACCGAAAGCGAAAAATGCACGTCGATTTTGACGCGACTCGCTCCATCGAAGACCTCGAGGGAGACCGCTGGGGTGCCCCACCGAGCGGATCGACCGGACTCGTTCGCGCAGTATACGAACTCAGGCAGCGGCCTCTCGCAAGCCTATCGGCTTATGAACTGTCGAGGCTCATCGGGCAGGATGTCGGGCTCCGCTGGACACTGGCCCTCGCGCTGGAAATTCTGCACACCACAGTGGAGGCCAATAACCGAGGGGGCTTCTACGATGACGAGCTCTTGACAGCCGCCCTTGGCCGGAATGCTGAAGTCTGGGAGGAATTTCCGGAGCTGGCAGCAGAATTGAGGGAAATCGTAACCCTCTTGAAAGACCTCGCCCCCGAAGTCACACGCGAAGTCCGACGCTTCTTGAAGGCACTTGAGGGCTCGGCTTGATCCCCGTGTTCGGTCAGCTGTCCAGGTGGGCGGTTTCCACGCCCGTGTCGCCACCTCGAAGGACATGCAGCTGATCCTCGGGGCTCTGGACGCCGCCGCGGCCCTGCTGGCCGCCCAGGGGGAGCGTCGAGGTTTCGGGGGATCGATGGTTCCCAAAGTGCGTGGAAAGCGCACCTGTTGATCCTCATGAGAAGCCTGCCGTGTGAAGTCCGCCAGCCGGGGAGACGCGGGCTCTTGTGGTGGAGCGTCGAGGATGGGGGCGTACGAGGAGCAGGCCGCGGCCTGCGTCGGCGTTGTCGGTGCGGGAGGTGGAGGGTATTGACCCAGGACCACCGTCGGCGGACCGGCGGTGACCGGTGCGCAGCTGAAGCACCTGCTGGACATGAGTGAGCGCGACCACGTCACCATCCGGAGCATCCCATTCGACCGCCTGGAAGCGGTCGCCCTCGGTCCCGCGCACACGCGGCAGCTGATCCACACCATCGCCCGCAACCTGTGAAAAGGACACGCACATGCCCGACGCCGACTGGCAGCGGTCCTCCTACTGTGCGGAGGGCAACTCCTGCGTGTACGTGGCCCGGCCCCCGATCGGCAGCGCCCTCGTCGCCGACTCCCCCGTCCCCCGGGCGGTGCTCGCCGTCTCCCCCGCCGCCTGGGGTGTTTTTGTCCGGGCGGTCGGGGGGAGCGGGGCCGGTAGGTCCGGGGGCGTCAGTGGGTGTTGGTGGTGACGGAGGACAGGAAGGGTTCCAGGGCGGCGCGCCAGGCGGTGGGGTGGTCGTAGTGGAGGTAGTGGCCGGCGTCGGGGATTTCGGCGTACTGGCCCGCCGGGAGGACGCGGACCATCTCCTGGGCCTCCGCGCGGCCCAGTTCGCCGTCGAGGCCGCGCACGACCAGGGTGGGGCAGCGGACCTGGGCCAGTTCCTCCCAGTGCGCGTCGTGCACCCAGGTCTCGCGGGCGGTCAGCATCTGGTGGCGGGAGAAGAGGGGGCGCCAGCCGTCCGGGGCCCGGTGCATGACCTCGGCGAAGAAGGCGCCGCGGCCGGGGTCGGGGCGTTCCACCCGGGGGTCGTCCTCGCCGAACCAGCGGCGGGCGGCGTCCTGGGTGGGGAAGGGCAGGGGCCAGCGGCGGAACCAGTCCTCCCACTCCTGCTGCGAGGCCTCCCCGAGCGCGGACGCCCGCATGTCGCAGATCACCACCGCCTGAACGAGCTCGGGGCGGCGGGCGGCGAGCTGCCAGGCGGTGAGGGCGCCCATGGAGTGGCCGATCAGGACCACGGGGGCCAGGCCGAGCCGGTCGATGACGGCCTCGGCGTCCGCCACGAAGGCCTCGCGGCCCAGGGAGGTCCGGCCGTCGGGGCCGCCGGGGGGCCGCTCGCTGTGGCCGTGCCCGCGCTGGTCCAGCGCCACGACCCGGCGGTCCTCGCCGAGCCAGCGCGCGGTGCCGGCCCAGTGCAGGGCGCGGCCCATCAGGCCATGGAGCAGCAGGACCGGCGGATGCCGGGGCTCCGCGGGCGCTTCCCGGAACTCCCAGGCGGCAAGGCGGACGCCGTCGGCCCCCGTCACATCGATGCGCTGTACCACCGCAGATGCACCCCCTTCGCTCCCGGCCAGACTATCGAACCCGCATTCGAAAACGGGTGTCTCGCCGATAACACCGCTCTTTCGAGTGACCTTGCTCAAGGATTGGCCGCCACTGCCGATGGAGATCCTTTCCATCAGGGAGGCGGGCCGCTCGGGGAAGACGGTCCGAAGGGGATGACCTTGAGAGCTCGGGGCTCCAGGTCAGCCAGGGGAGGACGGGTCCCGGCGCCGAAAGGCGCCGGGACCTTCCCCTGTCTCCTACGGCCGTCTCCTACAGCGTCAGCGTCGGTGTCAGCGCTTGGCGACGAACACGTGCGAGGCGATGTCCGCCCCCAGCTCGGCGGCCTCGCCGCCACTGCCGACCAGCACCCCGCCCGGGGACTCCGTCACGCTCACCACCGAACCGGGCTGCACGCCCGCCCGCCGCAGCGTGTACATCAGCTGGGCGTCGGTCTGGATCGGCTCCCCGATCCGGCGCACGATCACGGTCTTGCCCTCGCTGCCCGGGTCCAGCTCCGAGAGGCTGACCATGCCGTCCTCCAGGAACGGGTCGGCCTCGGCCTTCTCCCCCAGCTCCTCCAGCCCGGGGATCGGGTTCCCGTACGGCGACTCGGTCGGGTGGCGCAGCAGCTCCAGCACGCGCCGCTCCACCGCCTCGCTCATCACGTGCTCCCAGCGGCAGGCCTCGGCGTGCACCTGCTCCCACTCCAGGCCGATGACGTCGACGAGCAGGCACTCCGCGAGGCGGTGCTTGCGCATCACGCGCGTCGCGAGCCGGCGGCCCTCTTCGGTCAGCTCCAGGTGCCGGTCGCTGGCGACCGCCACCAGGCCATCACGCTCCATGCGCGCGACCGTCTGGCTCACCGTCGGACCGCTCTGGTCCAGCCGTTCGGCGATGCGGGCGCGCATGGGGACCACGCCTTCCTCTTCCAGTTCGAGGATGGTGCGGAGATACATCTCCGTGGTATCGATCAGTCCGGACATTCGTGCCCCTCGGATTGCGTGCGCTGGCCCTGCACCAATTCTGACGCATCACACCGACAACCGTCCCGCGCCGAGCGTCAAGGCCTGTACGCGACATGTACGGGGATCTTCACCGGAGCCCCCCTGGCGGCGCCCGCCCACGTGGCCGGGGTTTCGCCCTCGGATTGACGTTCGTATTGACACACTCTTGGTCCAGACCGCACGGTGAGCGGCGGACACCGACGACGGACCGATGACGCAGCCACCGCATCCCACCCTGGAAGGGCCTTCGGCGTATGAGCGAGAGCAAGCTGGCCGGGCAGTTCTTCGACGCGGCCATCGGCCTGCTGGAGCGGGTACGCGAAGAGGAGGGCGGCCGGATCGCCGAGGCGGGGGCCGTGATCGCGCGGGCCGTCGCGTCCGGGAACCGGCTGTTCGCCTTCGGCGCCGGGCACTCCTCGCTGCCCGCTCAGGACGTCGTGTACCGGGCGGGCGGGCTCGCGCTGATGAACTTCCTGGCCGTCCCCGGCACCGCCGGCGTGGACGTCATGCCCGCCACCCTCGGCAGCGCGCTGGAGCGGGTCGACGGCCTCGCCGGAGCGGTCCTGGACAGCAGCCCGGCCTCCGACGGCGACGTGCTCGTGGTCATCTCCCTCTCCGGGCGCAACGCGCTGCCCGTCGAGATGGCCATGAACGCCCGCGCGATCGGCCTCAAGGTCATCGGCGTGACCTCGGTGGCGTACGCGACGGAGACGAAGTCGCGGCACGTCTCGGGCACCTACCTCAAGGACCACTGCGACATCGTCCTCGACAGCAAGATCGCCGTGGGCGACGCCGAGCTGACGGCCGACGGCATCGACGCCCCCTTCGCCCCCGCCTCGACGGTGGTGACCAGCGCGATCATGCAGGCGGTGATGGCGGCGGCGGCCGGCGAGCTGGCCGCGCGCGGCGTGGAGCCGCCGCTGCTGCGCTCGGGCAACGTCGACGGCGGGCACGAGTGGAACGGCCGCGTGATGCGGGAGTACGGCGACCGGATCTTCTTCCGGCACTGAGCGCTGACGGCCGCCGCGCTGAGTTCCGCCGCGCTACCGCGTTCCCGACGCCAGGTCCAGGTCGGCCGCGACCCGGGCCGCCACCTCCTCGGCGTACAGGGCGTCCGCGCGGTCGAACGCCGGGCGCGAGGGGCCGCGTAAGAAGGTCAGGGCGCCCAGGGTGCGGCCGCGGCTGCGGAGCACCGTGCACAGGGCGTGCGTGACCCCCTGCGGCCACTGGCGGGCGCGGGCCCAGTGGCCGGCCGGGGCGCCGCCGGGGGCGCTGGCCCGCACGGGGCCGATCCGGTCGAGCGCCTGGAGCGCGGGGTGGAGGGCCTCGTACCGGACGGGGATCGCGCCGGGCCCCGGCAGCAGCAGGGCCAGCCCGGACGAGGAGACGCCCGAGCGGACGAGCCGCCGCCGCGCACCCGCCTCCTCCAGTACGTCGACCAGCGCGTGTTCCGCGAACCCGGCCAGCGCGAAGTCCAGGCGGACGGCGGCCGCCTCCGCCGGGTCCTCGCATTCGGCGGCGGCCCGCCCCGCCCGGTGCAGCTGGTGGGCCCGGAAGCGCAGCTGCCCGGTGTCCAGCTCGGCCTGCCGGGCCTCGGTGACGTCCTGGAACAGCCAGCCGACCCCGAGCGGCACCGGCTCCTCCCCGAGCGGTGAGGCCAGCCGCAGGAACCCGCTGCGCCAGCAGCGCCGCCGCACCCCCTCCGGGGTCTTCACCGACACCCACAGCTCCAGCGGGGCCGGCGGGGCGCCCTCGGCCAGCACGTGCTGGAGCGCGCCCTCCAGCTCCTCGACGCCCTGGACCAGCAGGTCCCCGAGCGGGCGCCCGAGCAGCGCGGTGCGGCCGGTCCCGAAGGCAAGGGCGGCGTGCGTGTTGACCACCGCCGGGCGCAGGTCCACGTCGACGAGGACGACCCCCCAGGAGGCGTCGTCCAGCAGGGCCTCGCTGAGGGCGATGGAGCGTTCCAGGTCGATCTGGGCGTGCACCTCGCTGAAGGCGCAGTAGACGCCCGCGGGTTTGCCGTCGGCGCCGGGCACCGCGGCGGCCTGGGCGCGGACGAGGATCCGGCCGCCCTCCTTGGTCAGCAGGGCGAACTCGTGGACCTGGCGGCCCGGCGCGTGCTGGGTCGCCATCAGCCGTTCCTGTACGTCGTCGGCGTCGGCGGGGCGGACGGCCCAGCCCGCGAAGCCGCGGCGGCCGACGGCTTCGGCGGCGCTCCAGCCGAGGATCCGTTCGGCCTCGCGGTTCCAGTGGGTGAGCACGCCGTCGGAGTCGAACGCGCACAGGGCGGTGTCCATCCCGTCGAGCAGCGCCGCGAGCAGATCGTCGGCGGTATCGGAACGTCCGGAAGCACTCACCTGGCACCCCCCGCAGGTGTTCGCGTGTGCGGCACGTCAGATCATTGAACTGGAACGTGACCCACACCACATCCGCTTCTCGGAATCGTCCCGGAATGTCCCTGCGGAAAATGGGCTTGAGGACCTCCACGAGGAGGCCTAGGCTCTGCCGTACACGAGAAGGGAGGTGGTTCCCGAAATGTACGGAAACCGGACGCGTGAGGTGACTGCGGGCTAAGGGCCCGTCGTCAGCAACGCACCCAGTGCGGTGCCCGGCGGGATCGCCGAGCGCCAATCCCAAGCAGTCACCCGACCCGCGGGCTCGCCGGTACGTCCGGCCGGCTCCTCTCACTGCAGGAGAGGAACCCGAGCCCGCGGGTCGCCTGCGTTTGCGGGCCCTTTCAGGGCGCAGCCCTCCAGGGCGCCCCCGCTACGGGCAGAGGCGCTCCACGTGCCAGCGCTCGCCGTCGAGGACGTAGCGGAGCCGGTCGTGCAGCCGGTTCTCGTGGCCCTGCCAGAACTCCACCGCGTCGGGCACCACCCGCACCCCGCCCCACTCCGGCGGCACCGGCACCTGCTCGCCCTCCGGGTAGCGCTCCTCCAGCTCCGCGTACCGGCGGTCCAGCTCCGCGCGCGAGGCGATCACCCGGGACTGCTCGCTCGCCCAGGCGCCCAGCTGGGAGCCGTGGGGGCGGGAGCGGAAGTAGGCGGCGGTCTCGTCGCGGCCGACGCGCGCGGCGGTGCCGGTGACGATGACCTGCCGGGCGATCGGGTGCCAGGGGAAGAGCAGGGAGACGTACGGGTTCGCGTCGATCTCCCGGCCCTTGCGGGAGCCGTAGTTCGTGTAGAAGACGAAGCCCCGCTCGTCGAACTGCTTGAGCAGCACCGTACGGGAGCTGGGGCGGCCCTCGGGGGTGGCGGTCGAGACGACCATCGCGTTGGGTTCGAAGACGTGCGCGACCGCGGCCTGCTGGAACCAGCGGGCGAACTGCGTCATGGGGGTGTCGGCCAGCGTCCCCTCGTCGACGAGCTCGGAGCGGTACTGCCTGCGCATGACGGCGGGGTCAAGGTCCTGATGGGTCACGCGGGCCATCCTGCCGCAGCACGGCGACGGGGCGGCGGTGGCGGGTGTGCCGTATGTCACGCTTCCGAAGCCAGGGCCGAACGGACAAAATCTTGGGGCCGGTCCGAGGGTCCCCGCACGGATGACCATCGGCCGTGCCGGGCATCAACGGGGATGACCGCGCCGGACCGCGAATCACGCCGGGAGCCGCGCGTGTTCGCACTATCTGAGGAGCCGCCTGATGTCCGATTTCGTACCCGGACTCGAAGGGGTCGTCGCGTTCGAGACGGAGATCGCCGAGCCCGACAAGGAAGGCGGATCGCTCCGCTACCGCGGGGTGGACATCGAAGACCTGGTCGGCCACGTGTCCTTCGGGAACGTCTGGGGCCTGCTGGTCGACGGTGCGTTCAACCCCGGCCTGCCGGCCGCCGAGCCCTTCCCCATCCCGGTGCACTCGGGCGACATCCGCGTCGACGTACAGTCCGCGCTCGCCATGCTCGCGCCCGTGTGGGGCCTGAAACCGCTGCTCGACATCGACGTGGAGACCGCCCGCGACGACCTCGCGCGGGCCGCCGTCATGGCGCTGTCGTACGTGGCCCAGTCCGCGCGCGGCCAGGGCCTGCCGATGGTGCCGCAGCGCGAGATCGACAAGGCCGAGTCCGTCGTGGAACGGTTCATGATCCGCTGGCGGGGCGAGCCGGACCCCAAGCACGTCAAGGCCGTCGACGCCTACTGGACCTCGGCCGCCGAGCACGGCATGAACGCCTCCACCTTCACCGCGCGGGTCATCGCCTCCACCGGCGCCGATGTCGCGGCGGCGCTGTCGGGGGCGGTCGGTGCCATGTCCGGCCCGCTGCACGGCGGGGCGCCGTCCCGGGTGCTCGGCATGATCGAGGAGATCGAGCGGACCGGCGACGCCGTCGCGTACGTGAAGAAGGCCCTCGACCAGGGCGAGCGGCTGATGGGCTTCGGGCACCGGGTGTACCGGGCCGAGGACCCCCGCGCGCGCGTGCTGCGGCGTACGGCCAAGGAGCTGGACGCGCCGCGCTACGAGGTGGCCGCCGCGCTGGAGAAGGCCGCCCTGGAGGAACTGCACGCCCGCCGGCCCGACCGGGTGCTGGCGACCAACGTGGAGTTCTGGGCCGCCATCATGCTGGACTTCGCGGAGGTCCCGGCGCACATGTTCACCTCCATGTTCAGCTGCGCCCGTACCGCCGGCTGGTCGGCGCACATCCTGGAGCAGAAGCGCACCGGACGGCTGGTGCGGCCGTCGGCCCGCTACATCGGGCCGGGACGGCGCAACCCCTCCGACATCGAGGGGTACGCGGACATCTCCGAGACCGCCTGAGGCCTCCGGCGGATCGGGTTGCCTGGTGAGGGCGCCGCGTCCCGGGTGGGAGGCGGCGCCCTCGGCCGGGGGGCCGGGGGCCGGCCGGCTACGAGAGGGCCGACTCGATGATGCGGGACCACTGGGCGACCACCCGGGCCCGGCGGGCGGTGTCGTCGGTGAGGACGTTGGCCAGGCCGAGGCCCCGGGCCATGTCCAGCAGACCCTGCACGGTCTCCCGTACGCCGGGCACCGACTCGTCGGCGCCGAGGAGTTCGACGGCGATGCGGTGGGTCTCCCGGCCCACGCGGGCCTCCAGCTCGGTGACCCGGGGGCGCAGCTGCTCCTCGTTGGAGGCCGCCACCCACAGCTGGAGGGCGGCGCGGAAGAGCACGCCGGTGTACAGGTCGACCAGCGCCTCCACGACCGCCGGGCGCGGGGCCGGGGCCGCGTGGAACAGCTCGCGCAGGGCGGTGGAGCGTTCCTCGGCGACGTACTCGACGGCCGCCGTGAAGAGGTCCTCCCGGGTCCGGAAGTGGTGCTGGGCCGCGCCCCGCGAGACCCCGGCGCGTTCGGCGACGACGCCGACGGTCGAGCCCGCCCAGCCGTGGTCGGCCAGGCAGGAGACCGCCGCCTCCAGGAGGTGGCGGCGGGTGACGCGGCTACGGGCCTGCTTGGGGTGGCGGGCGTCGGTCGCGGCGGTCGCGGCGGTCGCGGCGGCGGTCACAGCGCCCATGAGGGGTCCCGGCGTTCGAAGCGGGCGGTGATGCCCTCGCGGGCCTCGGCGGAGGCGAAGACGCGTGCGGAGAGTTCCGTCAGGCGCGCGCCGTGCTGGGCGAGGGTGGCCCGGAGTTCGGCGGTGACCAGGGCCTTCGTCTCGGCCAGGGCCTGGGGGGCGGCCTTGCGCAGGCCGTCGAGGAGGGGCTGGAGGGCCTGGTCGAGGTCCACCCCGTCCGGGCCGGTGGTGTGGAGCGTGAGGAGGCCCATGCGGGTCGCCTCGGCGGCGTCGAAGCGTTCGGCGGTCAGGAAGTAGCGGGAGGCCGCGCGGGGGTCGAGCCGGGGCAGCAGGGTCATCGAGATCACGGCCGGGGCGAGGCCGAGGTGGGTCTCCGTGAACGCGTACGAGGACCGCGGGCCGCCGGCGGCGATGTCGCAGGCGCCGAGCAGGCCGAGGCCGCCGGCTCGGACGTGGCCGGTGACGCGGGCGACGACGGGCTTGGGGAGCGCGGCGATCTCGCGGAGCAGGGCGAGGAAGTCGGCGGGGTCGCAGGGGGACTTCAGGTCGGCGCCGGCGCAGAAGGTGGTGCCGGTGTGGGTGAGGACGACCGCGCGGGTCCCGGGGTCGGCGGCGGCGGTGGCGAGGGCGGTGCGAAGTTCGGTGACCAGGGGGGTGGAGAGGGCGTTGCGGTTGGCCGGGGAGTCGAGGGTGAGCGTGGTGATGCCGGGCGCCTGGCCGGCGTGCACTAGGGGGACCATGTCTCCTCCGGAGGGGGCGGGGGCGTCGGGCGGGGGGGCGTCGGGCGGGGTGTGTGGGCGGGGTGTGTGGGCGGGGTCGGGGGTGGGGCCGGGGACGGGGTGGGGTGCGGTCCGGGGCGGGCATGATTTATGGCGCCCTGTCCGCGTCAGAGTGTGCAGGCGGTACCGCGCGCCAACAAATCACGTTTTAGCCCCGGACAGCACCCCACCCCGTCCCCGGCCCCGGCCGCGCCCCAGAGGTCTCAGTACGACTTGGGGAGGCCCAGGGACTGGTGGGAGATGTAGTTGAGGATCATTTCGCGGCTGACCGGGGCGATGCGGGCCACGCGGGAGGCGGTGATGAGGGAGGCCAGGCCGTATTCGCGGGTGAGGCCGTTGCCGCCCAGGGTGTGGACGGACTGGTCGACCGCCCTGACGCAGGCCTCGCCGGCGGCGTACTTGGCCATGTTCGCCGCCTCGCCCGCGCCCATGTCGTCGCCCGCGTCGTAGAGGTGGGCCGCCTTGCGCATCATCAGGGCCGCCAGCTCCAGTTCCACGTGGGCGGCCGCGAGGGGGTGGGCGATGGCCTGGTGGGCGCCGATGGGGTCCTTCCAGACCTGGCGGGTCTTCGCGTAGTCGACGGCCCTGGCGAGGGCGTAGCGGCCCATGCCGATCGCGAAGGCGGCCGTCATGATGCGTTCGGGGTTGAGGCCCGCGAAGAGCTGGAGGAGGCCCGCGTCCTCGTCGCCGACGAGGGCGGAGGCGGGGAGGCGGACCTCGTCCAGGGTGAGTTCGAACTGCTTCTCCGCCGCCTGGAGTTCCATGTCGATCACGGAGCGGGTGAAGCCGGGGGCGTCGCGGGGGACGATGAACAGGCACGGCTTGAGGCGGCCGGTGCGGGAGTCCTCGGTGCGGCCGACGATCAGGGTGGCTTCGGCGATGTCCACGCCGGAGATGAAGACCTTGCGGCCGGTGAGGATCCAGTCGTCGCCGTCGCGGCGGGCGGTGGTGGTGATGCGGTGGGAGTTGGATCCGGCGTCGGGTTCGGTGATGCCGAAGGCCATGGTGCGGGTGCCGTCGGCGAGACCGGGGAGCCAGGTGGCCTTCTGATCCTCGGTGCCGAAGCGGGCGATGACCGTGCCGCAGATGGCCGGGGAGACCACCATCATCAGGAGCGGGCAGCCGGCGGCGCCGAGTTCTTCGAGGACGAGGGAGAGTTCCGTGATGCCGCCGCCCCCGCCGCCGTACTCCTCGGGGAGGTTGACCCCGAGGTAGCCGAGTGCGGCGGCGTCCGCCCACAGCTCGTCGGGGTGGCCGCCCTCGCGGACGACGCGGGCCAGGTAGTCGCGGCCGTACTTCCGGCCGAGGGCGGCCACCGCGGTGCGCAGGGCCTGGTGCTCTTCGGATTCGATGGTGCTCATGCTTCCTCCTGGACTACGGCGAGCAGGGCGCCGAACTCGACCTGTTGGCCGGTGGCGGCGTGGAGCGCGGTGAGCGTGCCGGAGGCGGGGGCGAGGATGCGGTGCTCCATCTTCATGGCCTCCAGCCAGAGCAGGGGCTGCCCGGCCGTGACGGCGTCGCCGAGGGCGAGGCCCTCGGCGACGCGGACGACGGTGCCGGGCATGGGGGCGAGCAGGGAACCCGGTTCGGCGCGGTCCTCGGGATCGGGGAACCGGGGGACGGGGACGAGGGCGTGGGCGCCGAGCGGGGAGTCGACGTAGACCGTGTTCGATTTATGTTTCACGTGGAACACGCGGCGGACGCCGTCGACTTCGAGCGTGACGAGGGTGGGCGTGGCGGTCAGGACGCGGACCCCGGGACGGTCCACGGGGTGGTACCGGACCTCGTAGTCGGTGCCGGCTTCGGTGTAGCGGCGGGTCTGCGGCTGGGAGCGGAGGTTGCGCCAGCCGCCGAGGCGGGCGGCGAGCGGGCCTCCCTCGGCCGGGGCCGCCTCGGCGAGCGCGGCGGCGAGGGCGGCCAGGGTGGCGTCCGGGGCGCCTTCGGTGAGGGCGGGCAGGTGGCGCTCGTAGAAGCCGGTGTCGGGCTGCCCGGCGGTGAACTCCGGGTGGCGCAGGGACCGTACGAGGAGATCGCGGTTGGTGGTGAGGCCGTGGATGCGGGCGCCGGCCAGGGCGTGGGCCAGGACGCGTACCGCCTCGGCGCGGGTCGGGGCGTGGGCAACGACCTTGGCGAGCATCGGGTCGTAGTGGATGCCGACCTGGTCACCGGCGGTGAAGCCGGTGTCGACGCGGACCCCCTCCGGGAGGTCGAGGGTGTGCAGGGTGCCGGTCTGGGGACGCCAGTCCAGGGCCGGGTCCTCGGCGTAGAGGCGGGCCTCGACCGCGTGGCCGACGGGCTCGGGGGGTGTGACCGGGAGCGGTGCGCCCTCGGCGACGCGCAGTTGGAGGGCGACCAGGTCGAGGCCGAAGACGGCTTCGGTGACGGGGTGTTCGACCTGGAGGCGGGTGTTCATCTCCAGGAAGTACGGGCGGCCGTCGGCGGCGAGGAGGAACTCGACGGTTCCCGCGCCCTGGTAGGAGACAGCGCGGGCGGCGGCCACGGCGGCCTCGTGGAGGGTGGTGCGCAGGGCGGGGGGCAGGCCGGGGGCGGGGGCTTCCTCGATGACCTTCTGGTGGCGGCGCTGGAGGGAGCAGTCGCGGGTGCCGAGGGCCCAGACGGTGCCGTGGGCGTCGGCGAGGACCTGCACCTCGACGTGCCGGCCGCGTTCCACGTACGGCTCGGCGAAGACCTCCCCGTCGCCGAAGGCGGAGGCGGCCTCGGCGGCGGCGGCGTCCAGGGACTCCTTGAGGGTGTCGAAGTCGCGTACCACGCGCATGCCGCGGCCGCCGCCGCCCGCCGCGGCCTTCAGGAGCAGGGGCAGGTCGGCCGGGGTGGCGGTGGCCGGGTCGACGGGGTCCAGGAGGGGAACGCCCGCGGCGCGCATGAGGTCCTTGGCGCGGGTCTTGGAGGCCATGGCCTCGATGGCCGCGGGCGGCGGACCGATCCAGGTCAGCCCGGCGGCGAGGACCCGGCGGGCGAAGTCGGCGTTCTCGGAGAGGAAGCCGTAGCCGGGATGGACGGCGTCCGCGCCGGCGGCGAGGGCCGCCGCGATGACCAGGTCGGCGCGCAGGTAGGTGTCGGCGGGGGCGGCGCCCGGGAGGCGTACGGCCGCGTCGGCGCTGCGGACGTGGAGGGCGTCGGCGTCGGGGTCGGAGTGGACGGCGATGGTGGCCAGGCCGAGGGCGCGGGCCGTGCGGAAGATCCGTACGGCGATCTCCCCGCGGTTGGCGACGAGGAGGGAGGTGATCGGGTTCGTCATCTGCTCGCTCACATCCGGAAGACGCCGAAGCCGCCACGGGCGCCCTCGACGGGGGCGTTGTGGACGGCCGACAGGCACAGGCCGAGGACGGTACGGGTGTCGCGGGGGTCGATGACCCCGTCGTCGTACAGCCGCCCGGACAGGAACATCGGCAGGGACTCGGACTCGATCTGCGCCTCGACGAAGGCGCGCATCCCGGCGTCCTGTTCCTCGTCGTACGGGAGGCCCTTCGCGGCGGCGGACTGGCGGGAGACGATCGACAGGACGCCGGCGAGCTGGGCGGGGCCCATGACGGCGGACTTGGCGCTGGGCCAGGCGAAGAGGAAGCGGGGCTCGTAGGCGCGGCCGCACATGCCGTAGTGGCCGGCGCCGTAGCTGGCGCCGATGAGGACGGAGAGGTGCGGGACGCGGGAGTTGGAGACCGCGTTGATCATCATCGAGCCGTGTTTGACGATGCCGCCCTGCTCGTACTCCTTGCCCACCATGTAGCCGGTGGTGTTGTGGAGGAAGAGGAGGGGGATGTCGCGCTGGTTGGCGAGCTGGATGAACTGGGCGGCTTTCTGCGACTCGGGGCTGAACAGGACCCCTTGGGCGTTGGCGAGGATGCCGACCGGGTAGCCGTGGAGGGTGGCCCAGCCGGTGACGAGGCTGGTGCCGTAAAGGGGCTTGAACTCGTCGAAGTCGGAGGCGTCGACGATGCGGGCGATGACCTCGCGGGGGTCGAAGGGGGTCTTCAGGTCCGGCGGGACGATGCCGAGGAGTTCCTCGGGGTCGTAGAGGGGCTCGGGGGCCGGGGGCGGGTCCTGGTGCGGCTTGCGGTGGTTGAGGCGGGCGACGATGCGGCGGGCCTGGCGGATGGCGTCGTACTCGTCGAGGGCGTAGTGGTCGGCGAGGCCGGAGGTGCGGGCGTGCATGTCGGCTCCGCCGAGGGATTCGTCGTCGCTCTCCTCGCCGGTGGCCATCTTGACGAGGGGCGGACCGCCGAGGAACACCTTGGAGCGGTCCTTGATCATGACGGTGTGGTCGGACATGCCGGGGATGTACGCGCCTCCGGCGGTGGAGTTGCCGAAGACGACGGCGACGGTGGGGATGCCGTCGGCCGAGAGCCGGGTGATGTCCCGGAAGATCGCGCCGCCCGGGATGAAGATCTCCTTCTGCGAGGGGAGGTCGGCGCCGCCGGACTCGACGAGGCTGACGCAGGGGAGGCGGTTCTGCCGGGCGATCTCGTTGGCCCGCAGCGCCTTCTTGAGGGTCCAGGGGTTGGAGGCGCCGCCGCGGACGGTGGGGTCGTTGGCGGTGATCAGGCACTCGACGCCCGCGACGGTGCCGATGCCGGTGACCATCGAGGCGCCGGTGGGGTAGTCGCTGCCCCACGCCGCGAGGGGGGACAGCTCCAGGAACGGGGTGTCGGGGTCGAGGAGCAGCTCGACGCGCTCGCGGGCGAGGAGCTTGCCGCGGTGCTTGTGGCGGGCCGTGTACTTCTCGCCGCCGCCGGCGAGGGCCTTGGCGTGCTCGGCGTCGAGGGCGGCGAGGCGTTCGAGGGCGGCGGTGCGGGCGGCGGTGTGCTCGGGGGTGGCGGGGTCGACGGTGGTACGGAGCCGGGTCATATCGGGGTCCCCTCCGGGGCGGTGGGCTTCGGGGTGGGGGCTTTGGGGGGCGGGGCGGTCTCCGGGTGGGCTTCGGGGGGTGGGTCCGGGGCCGGATCCGGGGCCGGGTCCGGGGCCAGCTCGGGGGCCGGATCCGGGGTCCGTTCCGGGTTGGCTTCGCGTAGGAGGTGGGTCGGGATGTCCATGTGGCGGGCGCGGAGCCATTCGCCCAGGGCCTTGGCCTGGGGGTCGAAGCGGTGGCCGGCCGCGACGCCGTCGCCGAGGAGACCGGGGACGGTGAAGTTCAGCGCGCGGAGGTTCGGGAGGGTGTGGCGGGTGACCGGGAGGCCGGCGGTCTCGGGGAGCAGGGCCTGGAAGGCCTCCGTCGTGAGGGTGCGGTGCAGCCAGTGCCAGGCGGTGTCGGATGCGGTCCATACGCCGACGTTGGCGTCGCCGCCCTTGTCGCCGCTGCGGGCGCCGGCCACCAGGCCGAGGGGGGCGCGGGTGGTCGGTGGCTCCGGGGTGGGGGTGGCTGTGGGCGTGGGCCCTGCGGGGCTGTCCCCCACCCCGCCCCTTCCCGAAACCGGGGCTGCGCCCCGAACCCCCTCCCGGGGCTCCGCCCCGAACCCCGCCGGGGCTGCGCCCCGGACCCCTTCGGGGGCTCCGCCCCCGGACCCCCGCGCCTCAAACGCCGGCGGGGCTGGAGGGGGTGCGCTCGGCGGGGCCGGGTGGGGCCCGCTCGGCGGGGCTGGATCGATCCCGCTCCGCGAGGTCGGATGGGTGCCGCTCGACGGGGCTGGAGGGAGCCCGCTGGACGGGACCGGATGGGTGCCGCTCGACGGGGCCGGATCGGGCTGGCTCCGCGAGGCCGGTTGGGTGTCGCCCGGCGGGGCTGGATCGGGTCCGCTCGGCCGGGCCGGATCGGCCGGGGCCTGGCGGATGGGGGTTTGGGTGCCGTCTGGGAGGGTGGCTGTGTGGGGGACCCAGGGGGTGGGGATGGTGGTGCTGGTGAAGACGCCGTAGGGCTGGGGTGGGGCCGGCGGGGCGGTGACGTGGAAGCCCGGGTAGCTGGCGAGGGCCAGTTCTATCGCCGCCGACGTCAGGGCGCGGCCGACGCGGTCGGGGGAGGCGTCCCGGACCACCAGGCGCAGCAGGGCGCTGGCCGTTTCCTCGGTGGCGGCGTCGGCGTGGTCGGTGCGGGCCAGGGTCCACTCGGCCGACGCCACCTCCGCGAGGGGTCCGGCCAGCTGTTCCCGTACCAGCGCGGCCTTCGCTTCGATGTCCAGGCCGGTCAGGACGAAGACGACCTCGTTGCGCCAGCCGCCGATGCGGGTCACGCCCACCTTGAGGGTGGGGGGCGGGGGCTCGCCGACGGTTCCGGTGATGCGGACCCGGTCCTCCCCGTCGGGGTGCAGGCGGACGGTGTCCAGGCGGGCCGTGACGTCGGGGCCGAGGTACCGCGCGCCCTGGGTCTCGTACAGCAGTTGCGCGGTGACCGTGCCGCGGGTGACGGCCCCGCCGGTGCCGGGGTGTTTGGTGATCACGGCCGTCCCGTCCTCGGAGACCTCCGCGAGCGGGAAGCCGGGGCGCCGTACGTCGTGGGCGGTGAAGAAGGAGTAGTTGCCCCCGGTGGCCTGGGTCCCGCACTCCAGGACGTGGCCGGCGACGACCGCCCCCGCCAGCCGGTCGTAGTCGTCGGGGGCCCAGTCGAACCACCAGGCGGCCGGCCCGCTGACCAGCGCCGCGTCGGTGACCCGGCCCGTCACCACCACGTCGGCCCCGGCCCGCAGGCAGGCGGTGATCCCGGCGCCGCCGAGGTAGGCGTTGGCGGTGAGCGCGCCCTCCTCGTACGGCATGAGGTCGTCCCCTTCGACGTGCGCGACCGCGACCGGCACGCCCGCCCCGGCCGCCAGCTCCCGGACGGCGCCGGCGAGCGCGGCCGGGTTGAGCCCGCCCGCGTTGGTGACGATCCGTACGCCCTTCTCGTGCGCGAGGCCCAGGCAGTCCTCCAGCTGCCGCAGGAAGGTCTTGGCGTAGCCGAGGCCGGGGTCCTTCAGGCGGTCACGGCCGAGGATCAGCATGGTCAGCTCGGCCAGGTAGTCCCCGGTCAGGACGTCCAGCGGGCCGCCGGTCAGCATCTCGCGCAGGGCCCCCAGCCGGTCCCCGTAGAAGCCGGAGGCGTTGCCGATGCGCAGCGGACGGCGTCCCATCACCCCTCCCGCGGCGCGCGGCCGGGGCCGGCCGGGCCCGCGAAGGCCTGGGCGATGTCCAGCCAGCGGTCGGCGTCGGGGCCGGTGGCGGTGAGGGCGAGGTCGGCGCGGTGGGCGCGCTGGGTGACGAGCAGGCAGAAGTCGAGGGCGGGGCCGGTGACGCGCTGCGCGGCGTCGGCGGGCCCGTACGTCCACACCTCGCGCCCGTCCGGCGCGTCGAGCTCCACCCGGAACTCCCCGCCGGGCAGCGGCAGTCCCCGTACGAGGTACGCGTAGTCCCGGGCCCGTACGCCGATCCGCGCGACGTGCCGCAGCCGGTGGCCCGGGGTCCGGCGGACGCCGAGGGCGTCGGCGACGTCCTGGCCGTGCGCCCAGGTCTCCATCAGGCGGGCGCTGGCCATGGAGGCGGCCTTCATCGGGGGCCCGTACCAGGGGAAACGGGTGTCGGGCGAGGCTTCGGCGAGCGCGGCGTCGAGGGCGCGGCGGCCCTCGCGCCAGCGGGCGAGCAGCTCGGCGGGGTCCAGCCGGGCCCCCTCCTCGGCGCCGTCGTCGACGAACGTGCCGGGGGACTTCAGGGCCTCCTCGGCCTGCTTCGCGAAGCCGTCGGCGTCGGTGAGGGCGAGCAGCGCGGCCCGGTCGGTCCAGTGCAGGTGGGCGATCTGGTGGGCGACGCTCCAGCCGCTCGCGGGCGTGGGCCGCGCCCACTCGGGCTCGGGCAACCCGGCGATCAGCGCGTCGAGTTCCCCGCCCTCCTCCCGTAGATCGGTGAAGACGGCGACGGCGGACGGATCGGGCACGGCGTGCTCCCCTCTCGGCGTGGGGGGAAGCCTGGCAGCCCCGAGGAAAACAATCAAGCGTGCTTGTATGGTTTTTGCCGGGCGCCGGGCGGATCCCGCCACTGTCCTCAACCAGCTTGGGCGGGCGTTGAGTTGACGTTTCCGCGGCCCCACCCGCGGGCCGGCCCGGCGGGGCGGTGGCCGGGTCCGGAGGAATCCGGCCGCGCGTCCGGAAGCGGCGGGAGGTTTGCCGGGGGCGCGTCGATACTGGGGGCTTCTTCCGCTCGCGCAGTCGCATCCGAACACGTCCGTCCGTCCGTATCCGCGGACGCCATCGACGACATCGACATCGACGACGAGGATGAAACGCCGTGTATCCAGCAGCCTTCTCGCTCCATCCCGAACTCGACGCCACCGCCCTCGCGGCCTTCGCCGCCGCGCTGGAGAGCGGTGACACCGCCGGGCTGCCGCCCGCCCGGGCCGCCGAGGTGGGCGCCGTCCGGGAGGTCGCGGTCTTCAGCCGGGGCAAGGTGGCCGGCACCGGCGGGGACCTGCTCGACGCCGCGCTCTGGCGGCACACCGGCTCCGCGCCCCGCCCGGTGGTGGTGATGCCCGCGTCGTGGACGCGGCTCGGCTGGGTGCTGTACGCCGTACAGGCCGGCGTCCTCGCGGCGCGCGGCTACGACGTCCTCGCCTACACCGCCCGCGGGTTCACCGCCTCCGAGGGCCAGGTGGACGCCGCCGGGCCGCTCGACGTCGCCGACGGCAGCCGGGCCCTGGACCACCTGCTGGAGCGCACCGCCGGCCCCGTCACCCGGGTCGGCTTCCTCGGGCACTCGTACGGCGCGGGCATCGCCCTGCTCGTCGCCGCGCACGACCCCCGGGTGGACGCGGTGGCGGCGCTGTCCGGCTGGGGCGACCTCTGCGAGGTGTTCTACGAGAACGCCACCCCGCGCGCCGCCGCCGTCCAGGCCCTGCGCACGGCGGCGGACCGCGCCCGGCTGAGCCGGCGGACCGAGCGGGTGCTGGAGGACGTATCGGCGGGCCGGGCGGCGGCGGAGAACCTGCGGTGGGCGGAGCAGCGCTCCCCCCTCAGCCACGTCAAGGAGCTCAACCTGCGCCGGGTGCCGGTGTTCCTGTCGCACGCCTGGCACGAGACGCTCTTCCCCGTCAACCAGACGCTGAAGCTGTTCGGCGAACTCACCGGCCCCAAGCGGCTCGACCTCTCCCTCGGCGACCACGCCGCCGCCGAGGCCCCCGGGCTGGTGGGGCTGCCGAACCGGATCTGGACCGACGCCCACCGCTGGTTCGACCACCACCTGCGGGACGCCGACAACGGCATCGCCGACGAGGGCCAGGTCCTCGCCGAGGTGATGTGGAGCCGCACCCTCGAACCCCACCCCGCCTGGCACGCCCTCACCCGGCGCACCCGCCGCCTGCACCTCACCGGCGGCGGCGAACTGGCCGACGCGCCCGAGGCGGGCTGGACGGCCGGGGTGGTGTGCGGGGTGGACACCCCGGCCCGGGTCGCCGACGAGCTCGTGCGCTCCGGGTACGCGGAGCTGTCGGGCCGGCCGAAGGTCTACCGGGCCGGCGACATCGACCGTACGGTGGCCGCCGTGTGGGCCGCCGCGCCCGCCCGCGAGACCACCCGGCTGCGGGGCACGCCCCGGCTCCGCGTCACCTACCGGGCCGCGAACCCGGGGTCCTCGTTCGTCGCCTACCTGCTGGACCTGGCGCCCGACGGCTCGGCGCGCCTCGTCTCGCACGCCCCGTACAGCGACCTGGGCTCGGCGCCCGACAGTTTGGTCGGCGCGGACCTCGACCTCCAGGCCACCGCGTACGACGTCCCGCCCGGCCACCGCGTGATGCTGGTGGTGACCGGGCGGGACCCGTTCTACGGCGACGCCAACCGGCCGCGCGCCACGCTGGCGTTCACCTCCCCCGAGCCGACGCCGTCGTACCTGGACCTGCCGCTGGCCTGACCCCGGGTACGGGTCCCGGGTCAGGGGGCGAGGTCGGTGACGGTGGCCGCCACGGGGCCGAAGACGTCGGCGATGGTGGTCAGGGCCGCCCGCTGGAGGGTGGCGGCGGGTACGAGGGTGCCGTCGGGCGCGGCCAGGGAGCGGGTGGCGGTGGCGTCGGCGACGACGGTGGGCCGGAAGCCGAGGTTGAAGGCGCCCTGGGCGGTGAAGGCGACGCACATGTGGGTCATGAAGCCGGCCAGGACGAGGTCGGGTCCGGCGCCCAGGTCGCGCAGCGTCTTCTCCAGCTCGGTGGCGTGGAAGGCGTTGGGCACCTGCTTGACGACCACCGGCTCGCCCTCGGCGGGCGCCACCTCGGGGCTGATGGCGCCGAGTTCGGAGGTGAGGTCGTACCCGGCGTCCACGACGTGGACGACCGGGGTGCCGGCCGCGCGGGCGGCGGCGAGCAGCCGGGCCGCGGCGGCCAGGGCCTCCTCGACGCCGTCGAGGGCCATCACGCCGGTGCGGTAGGTGTTCTGGACGTCGATCAGGACGAGGGTGCTCGCGGCGAGGCGCGGGAGCGTGCTGTCGAGGCCGATGACGTCGCGGAGGGGTGTGGAGGGGGTCATGGGAGGGGTCCTTTCGGGAGGGATCGCTTACGTGGATGGGTGGGTGGGCGAAAGAGGGCATGGCGAAGCCGCGGGGCGGCTTGCGGGTGGGGTGAGGGGGCCGGTCAGGAGGCGGTGCGGAAGCGGCGCCGGTAGGTCGCCGGGGTGGTGCTCAGCTGTTTGCGGAACGCGCGGTGCAGGGTTTCCACCGAGCCCAGGCCGGTGGCCGTCGCGATCCGCTCCAGCGGTTCGTCGGTGGTCTCCAGCAGCCGGCGGGCCGCCTCGACCCGGGCGGCCTCCACGTACGCGGCCGGGCTCGTGCCGGTCTCCTGCCGGAAGACCCGGGCGAAATGGCGTTCGCTCAGGCACATGCGGGCGGCGAGGGCGGCGGCCGACAGGTCGCCGTCGAGGTGCTCGGTGACGAACAGCCTCAGCTCGTCGATGTCCCGGCGGGCCGAGGCGGGGTGGCTCAGGGGCACGCTGAACTGGCTCTGGCCGCCCTGCCGCCTCAGGTACATGACCAGCTGGCGGGCCACGGCCAGCGCGAGTTCCTCGCCGTGGTCCTCGGCGACCAGGGCGAGGGCCAGGTCCATGCAGGTGCTGATGCCGGCGCCGGTCCAGACGCGGCCGGAGCGGACGAAGATCGGATCGGCGTCCACCCGTACCTCCGGGTGGTCGGCGGCGAGCTGCGCGGCGGTGGACCAGTGGGTGGTGGCCCGGCGGCCGTCCAGCAGGCCGGCCGCCGCGAGGACGTGCGCGCCGACGCACACCGAGGCGATCCGGCGGGCGTGCGGGGCGGTGGCCCGGACCCACTCCACGACGGCGGCGTCGACCCGGGCCACCGGGCCGTCGGGGCCGGGCTCCACGGCGCCGGGCACGAGGAGGGTGTCCACCGCGGGCCCGACCTCCGCGAAGGTCAGGTCCGCCAGCAGCCGCACGCCGGCCGAGGTGACGACCGGGCCCGGGGTGGGGCCGGGGGCGGCGAGGCGGACCTCGTAGGCCGCCCCGCCCGCGGTCTCCTGGTTGGCCAGGGCGAAGACCTCGGCCGGGCCGGTGACGTCGAGGAGGTCGACGTCGGGGAAGACCGCGATGACGACGCGGTGGGGAGGGGGCATGCGTCCATGGTCAGGGGGGGTGCCGATGGCCGCAATGACGGCTCTCTGTCACATCCGGACACGAGTCCTTGGCAGGGGCCAGGCCCGTACGGGCGGGGCCCGTCGGGGCCAGGCCCGTACGGGCGGGGCCGAGCGGGGTGGGTGGGCTGGTCGGGGTCGGGCCGGTCGGGGTCGGGCCGCTGCGCGGGGCTGGTCCCCTACCCGCCCTTTCACCGTTTCCCGGGGCTCCGCCCCCGGACCCCGTTCCCAGGGGCTCCGCCCCCGGACCCCCGCGCCTCAAACGCCGGCGGGGCTGGAAGTGGCTGCGAACGCCGGGGCAGGCCGGAAGCGGCTGCGAGCGGGTGGGTCGGGCGGGCCAGGGGGCCGGCCGGGGGGCAGGCCCGGCAGGGCGAGCGGTCCAGCAGGTCTAGCGGGGCGGGTCCGACGGGGTGGGCGGGTCCGGGCAGGGCGGGCGGGTCCGGTGGGGCGGGGCGAGCCCGGTGGGCCGGGCAGGGCGGGCGGCGGGCGGGCCCGGCGGGCGGGCCGACCGGGTCGTTACAGGTTCGGTCCCTGGGCCCTGCGGCCGATCTGGGAGCGGACCGCGCCCATGCTGGCTGCTATCACCAGGGCGATGGCGGCCGCATCGAGCAGGGACATCGCCTGGTGCAGGATCAGGAAGCCGGCGCTTGCCGCGATGGCCGGTTCCAAGCTCATCAGGATCGCGAAGGTGGGGGCCGGGAGGCGGCGCAGGGCGAGCAGTTCCAGGGTGTACGGGAGTACCGAGGACAGCACCGCGACGCCGAGGCCCAGGGCGAGCGTGCTCGGGACCAGGAGGTCCGAGCCCGCCTCGATCGCGCCCAGCGGCAGCGAGATCACGGCCGCCACCGCCATGGCCAGGGCCAGGCCGTCCGCCTGCGGGAAGCGGCGGCCGGTACGGGCGCTGAAGACGATGTACGCGGCCCACATCGCGCCCGCGCCGACGGCGAAGGCCGCGCCCGCCGGGTCCAGGGAGCCGAAGCCGAGGCCGCCCTCGCCGTGCCCGGACAGCAGGACCACTCCGGCCAGGGCGAGTCCCGCCCACAGGAGGTTCACCAGGCGGCGCGAGACGGCCACCGACAGGGCCAGCGGGCCGAGGACCTCCAGGGTGACGGCCGGGCCGAGCGGGATGCGGTCGATGGCCTGGTAGAAGAGGCCGTTCATGCCCGCCATGGCCACGCCGAAGGCGACGACCGTGCCCCAGTCGGAGCGGGTGTAGCCGCGCAGCTTCGGCCGGCACAGGACCAGCAGCACCAGCGCGGCCGCGGCCAGCCGGAGGGTGACCACGCCCGCGGCGCCCGCGCGGGGCATGAGGGTCACCGCGAGGGCCGCCCCGAACTGCACCGACACCCCGGCGGAGACGACGAGCGCGACCGGGCCGAAGCGGGTCCGGGCCGAGGCCGATGCCGAGGCCGGCAGGGTGGGGGCGCCGGTCGTGGTGTCCCGGGAGGGGGCGGGGGAGGGTGCGGGCATATGCCCAGACTACGGGGTGCGTAAGGACCGTTCCTCTGTGTTCTGCCTTACAGCGCCGGCCCCAGACCCTCCGCCAGGAGCTCCGCCAGGTGGCGCGCCCGGGGCCCGGAGGACAGCTGCGCAATCTGCGTGCGGCAGGAGAAGCCGTCGGCGAGGACCGCGGTGCCCGGCCCCGCCGCGCGCAGCGACGGCAGCAGCCGCTCCTCGGCGCACGCCACCGAGACGGCGTGGTGGCCGGGTTCGAAGCCGAAGTTGCCCGCGAGGCCGCAGCAGCCGCCGCTGAGCTCCCCGGTGAGTCCGGCGCGCTCGCGCAGCCGGCGGTCGGCGGCGTCGCCGAGCACGGCGTGCTGGTGGCAGTGGGTCTGCCCGGCGACGGGCCGGTCCAGGCGCGGTGGGGTCCACCGGGGTGCGTACTCCTCCAGGGTCTCCGCGAAGGTGCGGACGGCCGCCGCCAGGCGGGGTGCGCGGGGGTCGTCGGGGAGCAGGCCGGGCAGGTCGGTGCGCAGGGCCGCGGCGCAGCTGGGTTCGAGGACGACCACGGGTCCCCGTACCTCCCCCACCGCGTCCAGGGTGCGCCGCAGCACGGCGCGGGCCCGGTCCAGGCGGCCGGTGGAGACGTAGGTCAGCCCGCAGCACACCCGTCGGGCCGGCACCCCGACACCGAGCCCGGCGTCCTCCAGCACCCGCACCGCCGCCCGCCCGGCCTCGGGGGCCAGGTACTCGGTGAAGGTGTCGGGCCACAGCGTCACCGGGCCCCCGGACCCGGGACGGTCCCGCCCGGCCCGCCGCCACCAGCGGCTGAAGGGTTCCGCCGCCAGCGCGGGCAGCGGCCGCTCCCGGGTCAGGCCGGGGAGGGGGAGCAGGCGGGCGGCCGCGTTCGCGGGGGCCGTCGCGTGCAGGGCGGTGACCAGGCGGAGCCACGCCGGGAGGCCGCCCAGCAGGTAGTGGGAGGCGGGGCGCAGCCGCCCGGCCCAGTGGCGGTGCAGGAACTCCGCCTTGTACGCGGCGACGTCGACGCCCACCGGGCAGTCGCGGCGGCAGCCCTTGCAGCCCAGGCACAGGTCGAGGGCCTCGGCGACCTCCGCAGAGCGCCACCCGTCCGTGATCACCTCCCCGGCGAGCATCTCGTGCAGCAGCCGCGCCCGGCCCCGCGTGGAGTGCCGCTCCTCCCCCGTGACCCGGTACGAGGGGCACATCACCTCCGCCCCGCCGGTCTCCGTGGAGCGGCACTTGGCGACGCCGACGCACTTCGCCACCTCCCCCGCGAACGGCGTCGCCGGCAGCACCGCGAAGCGGAGGTTCTCGTCGAGGCGGGCCGGGCGGACCAACGTGCCGGGGTTCATCCCGCCCGCCGGGTCCCACACGTCCTTGTACGCGGCGAAGAGGGCGATCACCTCGGGCCCGTACATGCGCGGCAGCAGTTCCGCCCGGGCCTGGCCGTCGCCGTGCTCCCCCGACAGGGAGCCGCCGTGGGCCACGACGAGGTCCGCCAGCTCCTCGGAGAACGCCCGGTAGCGGGCCACGCCCGCCGCCGTCACCAGGTCGAAGTCGATCCGGACGTGGACGCAGCCCTCCCCGAAGTGTCCGTACGGGGACCCGCGCAGCCCGTGCGCCGCCAGCAGCGCGCGGAACTCGCGCAGGTACGCGCCCAGCCGCGCGGGCGGTACCGCGCAGTCCTCCCAGCCCGGCCAGGCCATGCTCCCGTCCGGCAGCCGCGTGGCCGTGCCCGCCGCGTCCTCCCGGATCCGCCACAGCGCGCGCTGCCCGGCCGGGTCGGCGACCACCACCGCGTCCAGCGCGTCGGCGGCCCGGACCAGGGCCCGGGCGGCGCCCTCGTCCGGCATCTCCACGAACAGCCAGGCCCCGCCCCTCGGCAGTCCGGCGGCGCCGGGCACCAGGTCCTCGGCCATCCCCTCGACGGTGAGCGGCCCGTACGGCAGCAGCCCGGCGGCGGCCTCGGCGGCCGCGCCCTCGTCGGCGTACCCGAGGACGGCGAGCGCGGGCGCGGCGGGCAGCTCCACGAGCCGCACCACCGCCTCCGTGACCACCCCGAGCGTGCCCTCGGCGCCGCAGAAGGCGCGGGCGAGGTCGGTGCCGCGCTCGGGGAGCAGCGCGTCCAGCCCGCCGTAGCCGGAGATGCGGCGGGAGAAGCCGCCGGCCATCCCCGTACGCAGCACGGCGAGGTTCCCCTCGACGAGTTCCCGCAGGCCCGCCGGGGCGCCCGGCCAGCCGCGCGCGAGGCGGTGCGCGGTGCCCCCGTACGTGGTGACGGCGAGTTCCGCGACGTTGTCGGCGGTGGTGCCCCAGGCCACCGAGTGCGCCCCGCACGCGTTGTTGCCGATCATCCCGCCGAGGGTGCAGCGGGAGTGCGTGGAGGGGTCCGGGCCGAAGGTGAGCCCGTACGGGCGCACGGCGTCCCGCAGCCGGTCCAGGACCAGGCCGGGCTGGACGACGGCGGTGCGCGCGGCCGGATCGACCGACAGCAGGCCGTCCAGGTGCCGGGTGAGGTCGAGGACCACCCCGGTGCCGGTGGCCTGCCCGGCGATGGAGGTGCCGCCGCCGCGCGGTACGACGGGCACCCCGGCCCCGGCGCAGAGCGCGAGCGCGGCGGCGACGTCCTCGGCGTCGCGCGGGGCGACGACCCCGACCGGGACGCGCCGGTAGTTGGAGGCGTCCATGGTCACCAGCGCCCGCGCGGCGGCCCCGAAGTCCACCTCACCGCGCAGGTTCGCCCGCAATGTCCGTTCGAGTGCCCCGGGTGACGTCACGCCGTCCAGCCTGCCACCGCCGGCGTGCGTCTCATCGGGTGGACGCGCCTCCAGAACGCGGCACGGGACCCGATACGCTCCGCTCGTGGCTGAGATCCGGATTCCCGCTGACATCAAGCCCGCCGACGGACGCTTCGGCGCGGGCCCCTCCAAGGTGCGGACCGAGGCGCTGGACGCCCTGGCCGCCACCGGTACCTCCCTGCTCGGAACATCGCACCGCCAGGCCCCGGTCAAGAACCTGGTCGGCTCGGTGCGGCAGGGACTCCGGGACCTCTTCTCCCTCCCCGAGGGCTACGAGGTGATCCTGGGCAACGGCGGCTCCACCGCCTTCTGGGACATCGCGACCGCCGGTCTGATCGAGCGGAAGTCGCAGCACCTCACCTTCGGCGAGTTCTCCTCGAAGTTCGCCAAGGCCGCGAAGCTCGCGCCGTGGCTGGACGAGCCGTCGGTGATCTCCTCCGAGCCGGGCACGCACCCCGAGCCGGCCGCCGAGGCGGGCGTGGACGTGTACGCGTACACGCACAACGAGACCTCGACGGGTGTGGCGGCGCCGATCAAGCGCGTCGCGGGCGCCGACGCCGGTTCCCTCGTCCTGGTGGACGCGACCTCGGGTGCCGGTGGACTTCCGGTGGACATCACCGAGACCGACGTCTACTACTTCGCCCCGCAGAAGTCCTTCGCCTCCGACGGCGGCCTGTGGCTGGCGGCGTTCTCCCCGGCGGCCCTGGAGCGCGCGGCGCGCGTCCACGCGTCCGGGCGGCACATCCCCGAGTTCTTCTCGCTGCCGACGGCGATCGACAACTCGCTGAAGAACCAGACGTACAACACCCCGGCGCTGGCCACCCTCTTCCTGCTGGACCAGCAGCTGGAGTGGATGAACGGCCAGGGCGGCCTGGAGTTCACCACCGGGCGTACGGCGGCCAGCGCGCGCCACCTGTACGGCTGGGCGGAGGCGTCGAAGTACGCCACGCCGTTCGTACGGGACGCCGACAAGCGCTCGGCCGTCATCGGCACGATCGACTTCTCGGACGACATCGACGCGGCGGCGGTCGCCAAGGTGCTGCGCGCCAACGGCATCGTGGACACCGAGCCGTACCGCAAGCTCGGCCGCAACCAGCTGCGCGTCGCGATGTTCCCGGCGGTCGACCCGGCGGACGTGCAGGCGCTGACCGCGTGCGTCGACTACGTGATCGAGCAGCTCTGAGCGAAGCGGGTGCGCGGCTGCTCCGCAGCCGTTCCCCGGAGCCGTTCTCCGCAGCCGTTCCCAGAGCCCCCGGTGACCCCAGGTCGCCGGGGGCTCCGGCGTTCGCGGGCCCGGGCCGCACGGGCCCCGGGCGGGCTCCCGGGGCGGGACTTTGGACCTGAAAATCGGGGCAAAGAACCCCTAAAGGGATGTTCCGCACACCGCGCCTGACCTGCGGTTTCCTCCTCGGGACCTTCGGCGCGGCCCCTCCGCGGGGCCCGGGAGCGGTCGCAACCACGCGCCCCGTATGTCCCTCTTGTCAGGGGTGCCGGAAAAACCCCCGGCCCCTTCAGGAGGAAACCATGCGCAAGGTACTCACCCTCGCCGGAGTCGCCCTGGCCTCGGCGCTGGCCCTCGGCGCCGCCGCCCCCGCCTTCGCCACCGCGGTCGTCCCCGCGGCCGACAGCACCCCCGCGATACGCACCGCCGCCGACATACGGCTGACGCTGCCGTCCGGCCCGGTCAAGCCCGGCGACGCCATCAGCATCGGCGTCTCCGCGCCCGCCGGCTCGAAGGTCAGCGTCTCCTCCGCCGCGCTGGACTCCGTGCTGCTCACCGAGGACAAGGACGGCTGGTCCGGCACCGGGACCGTCGCCCGGGTCCAGGACGGCGGCTACGGCGTCTCCCTCACCGGCACCGGCCCCGACGGCGCCGGGTTCCAGGCCACCGCCCGGCTGAACGTGAACGCGGGCACCCCGACGACGCCGGCCCCGGCGCCGTCCGCCGTCCGGCTCTCCGGTGACTCCGGCCGGCCCGGCGACCGGGTCGCCGTCACCGTCACGACCTCCGAGAAGGACGCGTACGTCTCCTCGCTCGCCTTCACCGGCGGCCGCGTCGCCCTCAAGGGCGACGGCAAGGGCACCTTCACCGGCACCGCGACCGTCGCGGACGGGGTGCGGACCGGCTACTACGGCGTCGACGCCTTCGCGGGCGGCAAGAAGTTCGACACCGTGAAGTTCTCGACGGAGGGCAAGCGCACCGCCACCGTGCAGCCGCACACCGGCCAGGCCCCCGCCGCCGTCGCCGCCCCCGCCGCCAAGGCCCCCCGTGGCTGATCCGCTCCGCCGCCCCGCCCGCCGGAGCGGCCGCACCCGCCGTGCGGCCGCCCTGGCGGGGCGGCCGCTCCCCCGGGCCGCCCACCCGACGGGCACGGCGTAGGGCGCTCCCGGCACGCGATACCTTCAGAGCGTTCGGGGCAGGAGATCATGGCCCAGCACATCTTGGAGGCAGCGGCGTGAACGTGCGAGTGACGGCGGCCCAGAGCGGCGTGGACCCTTTCAGCACGGCCCGGCTGCGGCGCTCGGTGCTGGACGCCTGGGGCGCGGGCCCGGCCCGCTTCCGCGAGGACGCCAACGCCGAGGAGGACCTCGCGCTCGGCGGCTACCGGGACCGGCTCGTCGTCGAGCTGGCCCAGAACGCCGCCGACGCCGCGGCCCGGGCCCGCGTCCCCGGCCGGCTGCGGCTCACCCTGCACCCCGCCGGACCGGACGGCCCCGCGGTGCTCGCCGCCGCCAACACCGGTGCCCCGCTGGACGCGACGGGCGTGGAGTCGCTGAGCACCCTGCGCGCCTCCGCCAAGCGCGAGGAGGCCCAGGACGCCGTCGGCCGCTTCGGCGTCGGCTTCGCCGCCGTCCTCGCCGTCTCCGACGAGCCGGCCGTGCTGGGGCGGCACGGCGGCGTGCGCTGGTCCCTCGCCGAGGCCCGTGAGATGGCCCGCGAGGCCTCCGCCTTCAGCCCCGGGCTCGGGGACGAACTGCGCCGCCGCGACGGCCACGTACCGCTGCTGCGCCTGCCGCTGCCCGCCGAGGGCACCGCCCCCGAGGGCTACGACACCGTGGTGGTCCTGCCGCTGCGCGACAGCGCCGCCGAGGACCTCGTCGAGCGGCTGCTGACCGGCGTGGACGACGCCCTGCTCCTCACCCTGCCCGGCCTGCGCGAGATCGTCGTGGAGACCCCCGCCGACGGCTCCCGCACCCTCTACCGGCGCACCGAGGGCCCGTACACCGTCATCGAGGACTCCGCGTACGGCACCCACCGCTGGCGCACCGTCCGCCACAGCGGCCCCATCGCCCGGGAACTGCTCGCCGACCGGCCCGTCGAGGAGCGGCTGCGGCCCGTCTGGACCGTCACCTGGGCCGTGCCCGTCGACCCCGAGGGCGCGCCCGAACGCCCCCGCACCGCGCCCGTCTTCCACGCCCCGACCCCCACCGACGAGCCGCTGGGCCTGCCCGCCCTGCTCATCGCCTCCCTGCCGCTCGACACCTCGCGCCGCCACCCCGCGCCCGGGCCGCTGACCGACTTCCTCGTGGAGCGCGCGGCGGACGCGTACGCCGAACTCCTCGGCTCCTGGGACCCGGTGAGCACCGCCCTGGTGGACCTCGTACCCGGCCCGCTCGGCCAGGGCGCGCTCGACGGGGCCCTGCGCGCCGCCGTCCTCACCCGGCTGCCCCGCACCGCCTTCCTCGCCCCCGCCGCGCCCCCGGAGACCCCCGAGGAGCGGGCCGCGCTGCGCCCCTTCGAGGCCGAGGTGGTGGAGGGCGCGGGCGCCGAGACCGTACGGGTCCTCGCCGAGGTGCTCCCGACCCTGCTCCCCGCCGGGCTGGAGCGGCGCCCCGAGCTGCGCACCCTCGGGGTGGGCCGGCTGCCGCTCGGTGACGCCATCGAGCGGATCGCCGGCATCGAGCACACCCCCGAGTGGTGGCACCGGCTGTACGACACCCTCGCCGGGGTCGATCCCGACCGGCTGTCCGGGCTGCCGGTGCCGCTCGCCGACGGCCGCACCACGATCGGCCCGCGCCACGTCCTGCTGCCCTCCGAGGACACCCCCGCGACGCTGGCCCGTCTGGGCCTGAAGGTGGCCCACCCGCAGGCCGCGCACCCGCTGCTGGAGAAGCTGGGCGCCCTGCCCGCCACCCCCCGCGCCGTCCTGACGACCCCGCAGGTGCGGGCCGCCGTCGCCGCCTCGCTGGACGCGGGCGAGATCTGGGACGAGGACGCCGACGCCCCCGACGCGGAGGAGCTGGCCGAGGTGGTGCTGACCCTGGTCCGCAGCGCCGGCCTGGCCCCGGGCGACGAGCCCTGGCTGGGCGCGCTGGCCCTGCCCGACGAGGACGGGGAACCGACCCCGGCCGGGGAACTCCTGCTCGCCGGGAGCCCGCTGGCCTCGGTGCTGCGCGAGGACGAGATCCCGTACCTGGACCCCGACTTCGCCGAGCGCTGGGACGCCGACGTGCTGGCCGCCTGCGGGGTGCTGACCGCCTTCCAGCTGGTGCGTGCCACCGACGTGGTCCTCGACCCCGACGAACTGGAGCCGCGCGACGGGGAATTCGCCGAGCCGGACGACGCCGGGCTGCTGGACGCCGTCGACGTGTGGTGCGAGGACCTCCTCGACCAGCTGCCCGAGACCCCGCTGCCGCCGGTGGCCACCGAGCTGATCGCCGTACGCGACCTGGACCTCGTCGACGACGACCGCTGGCCCCAGGCCCTCGCGATGCTCGCCCAGCCCCCGCTGCGCGACGCCCTCACCCAGCCGGTGCGGATCCTGCTCCCGGACGGCACCACCCGCTCGGTGCGCCCGTACACCGCCTGGTGGCTGCGCGACCACCCCGTGCTCGACGGCCGCCGCCCCGCCGGCCTGCGCGCGGCGGGCGGCGACCCGCTGCTGGAAGGCCTCTACACCCCGGCCGACGCCACCGGCTTCGAGGACGAGCAGGTCCTGCGCGCCCTCGGCGTACGCACCACCGTGGCCGCCCTGCTCGACGAGCCCGGCGGCGCGGCCGAGCTCCTGGGCCGGCTCGCCGACCCCGACCACGAGGTGAGCGGCCACCAGCTGCACGGCCTGTACGGGGCCCTGGCCGAACTGGACCCCGAGCAGGTCACCCTCCCCGACGAGCTGCGCGCGGTGGTCGACGGGGAGGTGCTGGTGGTCGACGCGGCCGACGCGGTCATCGCCGACGCCCCCGACCTGCTCCCCCTCACCGCGGGCCTGCCCCTGCTCCCGGTGGCCCCGTCCCGGGCGGCCGACCTGGCCGACCTCCTCCAGGTGCGCCGCCTCTCGGACACCGTCCCGGCGGAGGTGACGACCCCGGGCGAGGAGCACGAGGTCCCGGAACCGGTCCGCGTCCTGCTGGGCCCGGCCACCCCGCGCACCTACCTGGAGCACGAGGAACTGGTCGCGGGCGGCACCGAACTCGACTGGCGCCGCACCCCGGACGGCACCCTGCACGCCGCCACCCTGGAAGGCGTGGCGGCCGGCCTCGCCTGGTCGGCCGGCCAATGGCCCCGCCGCTTCGAAGTGGCCGCCCTCCTGGAGGACCCCTCCCGCACCCCGGAACTGGCCCGCGACCGCTGGTTCGACTGACGGCCCGCCCCGGGGCCCGGACACCCGGGCCCCGGGCTCCCGTCAGTCGGGGAACCGGCGGGTGACCCAGCGGAAGGCGTACTCGATGGCGGCGGAGGCGGCGGCCGCGATGGCGACGGCCGTCCAGGGCATCGTGGTGCCCACCAGCTTGAGCTGGAAGAAGGTCTGGAGCCAGGGGACGACGAGGACGACCAGGAAGGCGAAGCCCATCGCGCCGACCAGGGCCACCCGCCACCACGTGTACGGGCGGGCGATGATCGCCAGGACCCACATCGAGGTGAGGAACAGGGTCAGCGTCGCCGCGCTGGTCTCGGCCTGGAGGGAGTCCGGGCCGGAGTAGTGGGAGCGGGCCAGGAGGTACGTCGCGAAGGTGGCGACGGCCGCGAGGACGCCGCCCGGGATCGCGTAGCGCATCACCCGCTTCACGAAGTGCGGCTTCGCGCGTTCCTTGTTCGGCGCCAGGGCCAGGAAGAAGGCCGGGATGCCGATGGTGAGGGTGGACAGCAGGGTCAGGTGGCGGGGCAGGAAGGGGTACTCCACCTGGGAGCAGACCACCAGGACGGCCAGGAGCACCGAGTAGACCGTCTTCGTGAGGAAGAGGGTCGCCACGCGCGTGATGTTGCCGATGACCCGGCGGCCCTCGGCGACCACCGAGGGCAGGGTGGAGAAGCTGTTGTTGAGGAGGACGATCTGCGCGACGGCGCGGGTGGCCTCCGAGCCGGAGCCCATCGAGACGCCGATGTCGGCGTCCTTGAGGGCGAGGACGTCGTTGACGCCGTCGCCGGTCATCGCGACGGTGTGGCCGTTGGACTGGAGGGCGGCGACCATGTCCCGCTTCTGCTGCGGGGTGACGCGGCCGAAGACGGCGTTCTCGTCCAGGACGGCGGCCATCTCGGCGCGCTCCGCGGGGAGCTTGCGGGCGTCGACGGTGTGCTGCGCGCCCGGCAGGCCGAGCTTGCCGGCGACGGCGCCGACGGAGACGGCGTTGTCCCCGGAGATGACCTTGGCCTTGACGTCCTGGTCCTCGAAGTAGCGCAGCGTGTCGGCGGCGTCGGGGCGCAGCCGCTGTTCGAGGACGACGAGGGCGGTGGGCCGGACGCCGTCGGCCACGGCCGGGTCGTCCAGCTCGCGGGCGGAGCGGGCCAGCAGGAGGACCCGTAGCCCCTGTTCGTTGAGACCGTCGATCTCCTCCAGCGCCGGGTCCCCGGCGGGCAGCAGCACGTCGGGGGCGCCGAGCAGCCAGGTGCTGTTCTCGCCGTCGCCCTCGCTGAAGCTGGCGCCGCTGTACTTGCGGGCGGAGGAGAAGGGCAGGGACTCGGTGCAGCGCCACTCGGCGCTGTCGGGGTAGGCGTCGATGATGGCCTGGAGGCTGGCGTTGGGGCGGGGGTCGGACTCGCCGAGCGCGCCGAGCACCTTCTCCACGTACGAGACCTCCGCGCCGCCGAGGGGGCGTAGCTCGGTGACGTCCATGCCGCCCTCGGTGAGGGTGCCGGTCTTGTCGAGGCAGACGACGTCGACGCGGGCGAGGCCCTCGATGGCGGGCAGTTCCTGGACGAGGCACTGCTGGCGGCCGAGCCGGATGACGCCGATGGCGAAGGCGACGGAGGTGAGCAGGACCAGGCCCTCGGGGATCATCGGGACGATGCCGCCGACGGTGCGGGCGATGGCGTCCTTGACGTTGTCGCCCTTGACCACGAGCTGGCTGATGATCAGGCCGATCGAGGTCGGGATCATCATCCAGGTGACGTACTTGAGGATGGTGGAGATGCCGGAGCGCAGCTCGGACTGGACGAGGGTGAACCGGGAGGCCTCTTCGGCCAGCTGGGCGGCGTAGGCCTCGCGGCCGACCTTGGTGGCGGTGAAGGCGCCGCCGCCGGCGACGACGAACGAGCCGGACATGACCGGGTCGCCGGGCTTCTTCAGGACCGGGTCGGCCTCGCCCGTGAGCAGGGACTCGTCGATCTCCAGTCCGTCGGCCTCGCCGACGAGGCCGTCGACGACGACCTTGTCGCCGGGTCCGAGTTCGATGACGTCGTCGAGCACGATCTCGGAGGTGGAGATCTCGGCGGTGGCGCCGTCGCGGCGGACACCGGGTTTGGCCTCGCCGATGACGGCGAGGCCGTCGAGGGTCTTCTTGGCGCGCAGTTCCTGGATGATGCCGATCCCGGTGTTCGCGATGATCACGAAGCCGAAGAGGCTGTCCTGAAAGGGCGCGACGCAGAGCATGATCACCCACAGCACGCCGATGATGGCGTTGAAGCGGGTGAAGACGTTCGCCCGGACGATCTCGGCGGTGGTGCGCGAGGAGCGGACGGGCACGTCGTTGACGTCGCCGCGGGCGACCCGCTCGGCGACCTCGGCGGTACTGAGCCCGCCCGGCTTGAACCGGGGGGCGGGGGGCTTCACCGGGTGGACGGGATCCAGCTCGGCGCCCGCGTCGATGGCGGGGCCGGCGCCGGAGCGCTCGGGTCCGTCGTGGTCGATCCTCGCCCGCTGCGTCATGTTTTCGACGGTAAAGGGCGCGGGGGCGCTTCACCCGCCGAGGAACCGGAAGATGCGACTTCAGGATGAGTGGAATCGTCCCCTGGTCGGGGCTCTCAGCGCTCGGCTCCGCCGGACGCCGGGGACGGACCCGCCGGTCCGGCCGGGCCGGACGGGGTGGACGGGGTGGCCGGGCCGGACGGGGTGGCCGCCGTCGCCGCCCGTTCGGCCGCGTGGCGCTTGAGCGCGGCTTCGCGGCCGCGGACGTACCAGATGCCGATCAGGCCGAGCCCGCCGCCGGCCGCGCAGGTCCACAGCCACCACAGCAGGTCCCGGTCGGCGAACCAGCCGTAGAACGGCAGCTGGACGAGGAACAGGGCGAACCAGAGGATCGTGCCGCCGATGATGGTGGCGACCACCGGGCCCTCAAGGGGCTCGGGCGCCTCGTGCTGAGCAGTCCACTTCGCCATGGCACCAGTCTAGGTGGCCGCTTTTCCGGTCTACGCGCGGAGATGGACCGGCCGCCGCTCATGTGTTCATACTGAAACGGTTTGCCTTCGGCCGGATTCGTTCGTACGAACGACCAATCGACCCGTTTGAGGACCGCATGAGCACCTCGGCACCCGCCGCGGCCCCCACCAGCAGTCTCGACCGCTACTTCAAGATCTCGGAGCGCGGCTCGACCGTCGCCCGCGAGATCCGCGGCGGCTTCGCCACGTTCTTCGCCATGGCCTACATAATCGTGCTCAACCCGATCATCCTGGGCAGCGCGAAGGACATGTACGGCCACCAGCTCGACGGGGGCCAGCTCGTCACGGCCACCGTCCTGACGGCCGCCTTCACCACGCTCCTGATGGGCGTCATCGGCAACGTCCCGATCGCGCTGGCGGCCGGCCTCGGCGTCAACACCGTCGTCGCCCTCCAGCTCGCCCCGCGCATGAGCTGGCCCGACGCCATGGGCATGGTGGTCCTGGCCGGCTTCGTGGTGATGCTGCTGGTCGCCACCGGCCTGCGCGAGCGGGTCATGAACGCCGTCCCGCTGGGCCTGCGCAAGGGCATCGCGATCGGCATCGGCCTGTTCATCATGCTGATCGGCCTGGTCGACTCCGGTTTCGTCACCCGCATCCCGGACGCCGCGCACACCACCGTCCCGCTCCAGCTCGGCAGCGACGGCCACCTGCACGGCTGGCCGGTGCTGATCTTCGTGGTCGGCGTGCTGCTCACCCTCGCGCTGCTGATCCGCAAGACGCCCGGTGCGATCCTGATCTCCATCGTGGCGATGACCGTGGCCGCCGTCGTCGTCCAGCTGATCGCCGACCTGCCCGGCCTCGCCTGGGGCCTGACTGTGCCGCAGTGGCCGGGCAACCCGGTGGCGGCGCCCGACTTCGGGCTCCTCGGCAAGGTCAGCCTGTTCGGCGGCTTCGGCAAGGTCGGCGTGCTGACCGGCGTCCTCTTCGTCTTCACCGTGCTGCTGTCCTGCTTCTTCGACGCGATGGGCACGATCCTCGGCGTCGGCGACGAGGCGAAGCTGATCGACAAGGAGACCGGCGAGTTCCCCGGGATCAACCGGGTCCTGCTGGTGGACGGCCTGGCCGTGGCCGCCGGCGGCGCCACCTCCTCCTCCGCCACCACCTGCTTCGTGGAGTCCACGGCGGGCGTCGGCGAGGGCGCGCGCACCGGCTTCGCGAACATCGTCACGGGCGGGCTCTTCACCGTCGCGCTCTTCCTGACGCCGCTGGCCACGATGGTGCCCTCGCAGGCCGCCACCCCCGCCCTCGTCGCGGTCGGCTTCCTGATCCTGGCCGGCTCCGTCCGGGACATCGACTGGAGCGACTTCACCATCGCCGTCCCGGCCTTCCTGGCCATGGTGCTGATGCCCTTCACGTACTCGATCACCAACGGCATCGGCATCGGCTTCATCAGCTTCTGCGTACTGCGCCTGGCCACCGGCCGCGGCCGCGAGGTCCCGGCCGCCATGTACGTGGTCTCGGCGGTGTTCGTCTTCTACTACGCGATGCCGGCGCTCGGCCTCACGTAAGCCCCACCCGTACGGCCGGCCCCTCAGGTCAGCCCGTAGAACTTCTCCGTCTCGTCGACCGCGGTCTTGAACCGCTCGTCGAAGTCATCGCGAATGAGCGTCCGGACGACATAGTCCTGGACGCTCATTCCGCGTTTGGCGGCATGGTGCCGGAGCCGCTCCAGCAGCTCCCCGTCTATGCGCATGCTCAGCACATGTGTCCCCATGGCCAGAAGGGTCGGGGCAGACGGTGCGGGCGCGCGTCACTTTCCGCTGCCGACTCACCCGTACGAGTGACGGGGGATACCCGGTGTTCTTTAGGTAGAGTAATGAGTTATTCTAAGTACATGCATGACCTCTCCCATGGCGACGATGCTGCCGCCGTGAACGACCTCCGCTCCGGCGTCATGCGGCTGGGCCGGCGCCTGAAGCACCAGCGCGTCGACGAATCGCTGAGCCCGACCGAGATGTCGGTGCTCGGCACGCTCGCCCGCTGCGGCCAGGCCACCCCCGGTGAGCTGGCCCGGCGCGAGCACGTCCAGCCCCCGTCGATGACCCGCATCGTCGCCTTGCTGGAGGCCAAGGGACTGGTCAGGCTGGAGCCGCACCCCGACGACCGCCGCCAGAAGGTGGTCAGCCAGACCGAGGAGGCCGAAGCGATGCTCGAAGAGAGCCGTCGCAAGCGCAACGCCTTCCTGGCCGGGCTCGCGGCCGAGCTCACCGAGGACGAATGGGCCAAGCTCCGCGCGGCCGCCCCCGTCCTGGAGAAGCTCGCGCACCTATAGGAACGACGCCAGGAGGCGAACGCTTTTGAGTACGGGAACCGGAGCAGACTCCGCACCCGGCCACACATCCACCCTCTCTACCGCGGCGCCCGCGAGGCCGAAGAACTCCATGTTCGCCTCGCTGCGGATCCGCAACTACCGGCTCTTCGCGACCGGCCAGGCCGTCTCCAACACGGGCACCTGGATGCAGCGCATCGCCCAGGACTGGCTGGTCCTCTCCCTGACCGGCTCCGCTTCCGCCGTCGGCATCACCATCGCCCTGCAGTTCCTGCCGATGCTGATGTTCGGCCTCTACGGAGGCGTCCTCGCCGACCGGCTGCCCAAGCGGCCGCTGCTGCTCGCCACGCAGGGGGCCATGGGCCTGACCGGCGTCGCGCTCGCCGTGCTCACCCTGGCCGGACACGTCCAGGTCTGGCACGTGTACCTCGCGGCCTTCGCCCTCGGCCTGGTCACCGTCGTGGACAACCCGGCGCGCCAGACCTTCGTCCCCGAGATGGTCGGCCCGGCGCAGCTCGCCAACGCGGTCAGCCTGAACTCCGCCAACTTCCAGTCCGCGCGGCTGGTCGGCCCGGCCATCGCCGGTGTGCTGATCACCGCCGTCGGCTCCGGCTGGGCCTTCCTGCTGAACGGGCTCTCCTTCGCGGCGCCGATCGCCGCGCTGCTGCTGATGCGGACCTCCGAACTGCACCCGGTGGCGCCGCAGCCGCGCGCCAAGGGCCAGCTGCGGGAGGGGCTGCGCTACGTCGCGGGCCGGCCCGAGCTGATCTGGCCGATCGTGCTGGTCGGCTTCATCGGCACCTTCGGGTTCAACTTCCCGATCTGGCTGTCGGCGTTCGTCAGCGAGGTCTTCCACGGTGACGCCGGCACGTACGGGCTGTTCAACACCCTGATAGCGGTGGGCTCCCTGGCCGGCGCGCTGCTCGCCGCCCGGCGCGGGCAGGCCCGGCTGCGGCTGCTGGTCACGGCCGCCGCGCTGTTCGGCGGCCTGCTGCTGGTGACGGCGTACGCGCCGGGCTACTGGCTGTTCGCGGCGCTGCTGGTGCCGGTCGGGATGTTCGGGCTGACCGTCAACGTCGTGGCCAACTCCAGCGTGCAGCTGGCCACCGACCCCGAGATGCGGGGACGGGTCATGGCGCTGTTCATGATGGTCTTCACCGGCGGCACCCCCGTCGGCGCCCCGCTCGTGGGCTGGATCACCGACACCTACGGCGCACGGCTCGGCATGGCCGCCGGCGGCCTGGTCTCCCTGGCCGCCGCACTCGCCATCGCGGTGGTGCTCTCCCGCGTCGGAAACCTCCGGCTACGGGTGAACCGCCACGGCGTCACCTTCGTCCCGTCGGCCCGCCGCGAAGAACTCGTCGCAGCGGCCTGACCCCTCCGGGGGCCGGGGGCGCACAGCCCCCGGCCCGTTTCCGGTGCGGGTGGGGACCACGGTGCGGTGGGAGTCGGTTGGGCGGCGGAATTCGGGGGGCGCGGGGGTTCCTCGGGGATAGGGTCGGGGCATGAGGCTCTTCGCCGCCGTACTGCCGTCCGCCGGGGCCGTGGCGGAGCTGCGGGAAGCCCTTGCCACGCTGGACCGGGGCACGGGCCTGCGGTGGACCGACGAGCCGGGGTGGCACTTCACGCTCGCCTTCCTCGGGGAGGTCCCCGACCGGCTGCTCCCCGACCTGCACGCCCGCCTCGGCCGCGCGGCCTCCCGTACCGCGCCCTTCGCGCTGCGCCTGCACGGCGCGGGCCACTTCGGCGACCGTGCCCTGTGGGCCGGAGCCGCCGGCGGCCTCGACGCCCTGCACCTGCTCGCCGAGCGGGCCGACGCCGCCGCCCGGCGGGCCGGGGTCCCGATGGAGGTGCACCGCCGTTACACCCCCCACCTCACCCTCGCCCGCAGCGGCGGCGGCGCCGACCTGCGGCCCTACGTCGACGCCCTGGCCGGCTTCGAGGGCACGCCCTGGCGGGTCGAGAGCCTGAGCCTGGTCCGCAGCAACCTCCCCACCTCCGGCATCCCCGGCGAACGCCCCCGCTACGAGGTCGCCGCCGCCTGGCCCCTCAGGGGCTGAGAGCCCGCCTCCGGGCCCCCGCCCCGGCCCTGGCACGCCGCGCTCCCGTAACGGCAGCGCGGGCGGCCCCCTGACCGCGGCCCTGACCAGCTCGTCCCGCACCGCGAGCGGCGCGAACCCGCGGGCGGCCCCCTGACCGCGGTCCTGCCCAGCCCGTCCCGCACCACGAGCGGTGTGAACCTGCGGGCGGCTCCCTGACCGTGATCCTGACCAGCAGTCCCGCACCGCGAGCGGCGCGAACCCGCGGGCGGCCCCCTGACCGCGGCCCTGACCAGCCCGTTCCGCACCGCGACCGGCACGAACCCGCAGGCGGCCCCCTGACCGCAGCCCAGAGCAGCCCGTTCCGCACCACGAGTGGCGCGAACCCGTCCTCTCCCTCGCGGCGCCGCTCGCCCCGTTCCGGGGCCCCGCCGGGCCGCCCGGCGCCCGCGCCCCGACGGGTCGGGAGCCCGCGCAGCCGAACGTTCACCCCCGCGAAACGGAACTCCACCGCTGCGCGCCCCCGGCCCCTTCACCCGAGGTCGTAGACAGGGCGCCGGTAGAAGCAGTAGAGGCGGCCCCCGCATGCTCACGCCGAGTACCGACCGCCTCCGCCCGCTGACGCCCCGCACCGCACCGCACCGCACCGCACCACCGGTCGGCCCGCACCACCTCGCGGACGACCCGGAGTCCCTCCAGCCACCCTTGAAGGAGCCCCCGTGCCGCTCACCGAGCCGATGGCCGCGCCCACCACCCCCGCCCGCACGGCCACCCGGCGAAGGCTGCTGATGTGCCGTCCCCGGCACTACGACGTCACGTACTCGATCAACCCCTGGATGCACCCGGAGAAGCGCACCGACCCCCACCTCGCCATCCGCCAGTGGGAGCGGCTGCGCGACCTGTACCTCGGACTCGGCCACCTCGTGGAGGAGATCGAACCGGTCGGCGGCCTCCCCGACATGGTGTTCGCCGCCAACGGCGCCACCGTCGTCGACGGCAAGGTCTACGGCGCCCGCTTCCGGCACGCGCAGCGCACCGCGGAGGGCCCGGCCTACCTCGACTGGTTCGAGCGCCGGGGCCACCGCGAGCTGCTGTGGCCCGAGTTCATCAACGAGGGCGAGGGCGACATCCTCACCGTCGGCCGCCGGCTCCTCGCCGGCACCGGCTTCCGCACCGATCCGCGCTCGCACGCCGAGGCCCAGGAGTTCTTCGGCCTGCCGGTGACGAGCCTGACCCTCGTCGACCCGAGGTACTACCACCTGGACACGGCCCTGGCCGTGCTCGGCGACGACGAGGTCATGTACTACCCGGCCGCCTTCTCCGAGGGCAGCCGGTCCGTGCTCCGCACGATGTTCCCCCACGCGATCCTCGCCACCGCCGAGGACGCGGCGGTCTTCGGGCTGAACGCCTTCTCCGACGGCCGCCACGTGCTGCTGCCGGACGCGGCCACCGGCCTGAAGGCCCAGCTCAGCGCGCGCGGCTTCGAGCCGATCGGCGTCGACCTCTCCGAGCTCCTCAAGGCGGGCGGCAGTGTGAAGTGCTGCACCCTGGAGCTGCGCGAGCGCTGAGTCACCGCCACCGAAGTTTCCGGAAAGGAACGCCGTGACCTCTGCGACCGCGATCGCGGACAGCTACACCCGCCTCCTGCGCCTCCTCGGCGAGGGCGGGGCCGACTACCGGCTCCTGCGCCACGCCCCCGAGGGGCAGACCGAACTCGCCAGCCTGCTGCGCGGCCACCGCCTCGAAGAGGCCGCCAAGTGCCTGGTCATCCGGGTCGCGCTGGGGCGCAAACGGCGCCGTTACGTCATCGCCGTGGTGCCGGGCCACCGCCGCGTCGACCTGGAGGCGGTGCGCGCGGCGTACGGGGGCACCAACGCCTCCTTCGCCGTGCGGGCGGTCGCGGAGGAGCTGACGGGCTGCGCCAGCGGCTCGATCATGCCGGTGAGCTTCGACCCGGCCGTGGAGGTGGTGGTCGATCCGGAGCTGCTGGAGCAGGAGGAGATCTGGTTCAACGCGGGCCGGCTCGACGTGTCGGTGGCCCTGCGCCCGGCGAGCTACCTCGCGCTGGCCCGGCCGAGGGCCGCCCGGATCACCGAGGAGGCCGCGCTGGTCCCCGTAGCCGGCTGAGGCCGGGGCGGGCCCGGCCCGGTCAGTCGCCCCGGCGGCTGAGGGTGACGTACAGGTACTCGTCGAGCACCTTCGCCAGCGGCAGCCCGGGCCGGCCCAGCTCCGCCGTCAGCGCCTCCTCGTCCAGGCCGCTCTCGGCGAGCGCGGCCCGCGCCCAGGCCCGCCCGGTCCGCAGGTGGCGCTCGAACGCGGCGGCGTCCCGGCCCCCGTGCAGCCGGGTCGCGATGGCCGCGTCCCAGGGCATCACCGTGCGCGGCCGCAGCGCGAACAGGGCCTTGGCGGCGGCGGTCGGCCCGAGGGTGCGGCGGCCCAGCGGCAGCGCCGCCAGCTCCCCGTACGCGGCGGCCAGCAGGGCGGCCTCCCGGTCGGTCAGCGCCGCGAGCGGGGCCCCGGGCAGCGCGTGCCGCTCCCACCAGGCGGCGAGCCCGCGGTCCAGCGGGTCGGGCTCGCCCTCGCGGGGATAGCGGATGCGGCAGCCCCAGGCGTTGAGCCAGCGGTGCAGGGCGGTCCGGTGCGCGGCCCGGGACAGGTCTGGCCCGGGGGCGGTGTCGGCGACCAGCGCGAGCCAGCTCCGGTCGACGCCGGGGAACGCCCCGAACACGGCGGCGGCCTCCCGCAGCCGCTCCAGCCCCGGCGCGGGCGGCAGCCCGCCGTCGAGGTGGGCGCGGGCCACCTTCGCCGGTACGCACATCCGCCAGGCGTCGGTGACCAGCTCCGCCAGCTCGGCGGGGCCGAGGGCGGCCAGCCGGGCGTGGACCCAGTGGTAGCGCATGTCTCCGGCGCCGGGCAGCGAGAAGGTGCCCGGCTCGGACGCGACGAGCGCGGCCCGCTCCTCCTTCGGGAAGGCGAAGCCGAGCTCGGTCTCGTCCCGGGACAGGGCGAGGTAGACGATCCGCCCGATCCGGAACTTCACCCGGTCGCGCACGAGGTGTTCCTCGGTGCGCGGCAGCGCGAGCGCGAGCCGCCGTACGTCTTCCACGGTCACCACCATGACCGAAGTCTCGCAGCCCCTGGCGGAAGGGCCAGGGGCTGCCGCGTTAGTCTCGACGGGTGGATCCGAAGACCAGAAACCGTGTCATGGCCGGTGTGCTCGTGCTGATGTTCGTCGTCGTCGCCGTGGCGGCCGCCGTCGGGCAGTAGCGGGCGGCAGCGGGGCGGCCGCGAAAGGGCCCGCTACCAGGCGAAAGCCTCCGGCGAGGGGCCCGGGCCGGGGAAGACCTCGTCCAGGGCGGTGAGCAGTTCCTCGGAGAGTTCCAGCTCCACCGCCCGCAGCGCGGACGTGAGCTGCTCCGGGGTGCGCGGGCCGACGATCGGGCCGGTGACGCCGGGGCGGGTCAGCAGCCAGGCCAGCGCGACGTCGCCGGGCTCCAGGCCGTGCTTGTCGAGCAGGTCCTCGTACGCCTGCACCTGCGCCCGTACCGCGCTGTTGGCCAGGGCGTCCGCCGAGCGGCCGGAGGCGGTGCGCCCGCTCTGCGCCGATTTGCGGATGGCGCCGCCGAGCAGGCCGCCGTGCAGCGGGGACCAGGGGACGACGCCGAGCCCGTACGCCTCGGCGGCCGGGATGACCTCCATCTCGGCGCGCCGCTCCGCGAGGTTGTACAGGCACTGCTCGCTGACCAGGCCGAGCCGGCCGGTGCGCGCGGCGGTCTCGTTGGCCTGGGCGATCTTCCAGCCGGGGAAGTTGGAGGAGCCGGCGTAGAGGATCTTGCCCTGCTGGACGAGGACCTCGACGGCCTGCCAGATCTCCTCGAACGGGGTCAGCCGGTCGACGTGGTGGAACTGGTAGATGTCGATGTAGTCGGTCTGGAGCCGCTTGAGGCTGGCGTCGACGGCGCGGCGGATGTTCAGCGCCGAGAGCCGGTCGTAGTTGGGCCAGGGGTCGCCCTCGGCGGCCATCGAGGCGTAGACCTTGGTGGCCAGGACCGTCTTGTCGCGACGGCCGCCGCCCTGGGCGAACCAGGTGCCGACGATCTCCTCGGTACGGCCCTTGTTCTCACCCCAGCCGTAGACGTTGGCGGTGTCGAAGTAGTTGATGCCGGCGTCGAGGGCCGCGTCCATCAGGGCGTGGCTTTCGGATTCGCCCGTCTGGGGGCCGAAGTTCATGGTGCCGAGGACCAGGCGGCTGACCTTGAGGCCGGTGCGTCCGAGCTGCGTGTACTTCATGGGGCACTAGCCAACTGCCTGGAGTGCGCTCCAGGCAAGACCCCCTCGTGCCGGGCGTGTTACGTGGCGTCCGGCGCGGGCCGGTAGGGGCCGCCGATCCCCCACGCCTGGTGCAGGGCGGCCGCGAACTCGCCGGCCAGGCGGTGTTCGCCGGAGGCGCTGGGGTGCGTGCCGTCGTAGGTGTCGTGGGCGATGTCGTACCCGGCGGGGCGGTCGGCGAGCAGGATCGGCGAGGCGTCGGTGCTCAGGTCGGCGACGGCCTTGGCGAGCAGTTCGTTGAACCGGACGACTTCCGCCGCGAAGGGCGGGTCCTGCTCGGCGCGGACGTTCGCGATGACGGGGAGGAACACCATCCGGATCCCCGGGCGGGCGGCGCGCGCCCCGGCGACGAAGCGGCGGACGTTGCCGGCGGTCTGCTCGGCGTTGGTGTAGAAGCCGAGGTCGATCAGGCCGAGGGAGACGAGCAGCACGTCGGCGCGGCCCTCGCGGACGGCGGGGCCGATGAGCGGGGCCATGTGCTGCCAGCCCTCGCCCCAGCCGGCGAGGTGGCGGCGGGCGGCGGCGGGGAAGGCGGGATCGGCGTACGCGTGGGCGGCGGGCGCGGCGGCGGTGGCGGGCGCCGGTTCTGCGGGCGCGGCGGAGCCGGTGGCGTCGAAGAGCGCCGTGCGCGGGCCGACGATCTCGAAGGGGGTCCCCAGGGTGGCGCCGAGGTGCTGCCACATCCGATAGCGCCAGGTGTAGTCGCCGGCGCGTCCGATGGTCATGGAGTCGCCGACGAACATGAAACGCATCCGGTCATCATCGCGGATCGCGCGACAGGTACTCCTGTGATGCCGGACACGCGGGCCGGGCTGGCAGGCTGGGAGGATGCGCCTGAAGCCCGTCGTACGGACCGCCCTCACCGCCGCCGTCGCCACCCTCGTGCTCGCCGCCCCGCTCGCGGGCCCCGCCGCGGCCGACGGCCGGCCGGGGGAGGCCGCCGGGTTCACGATCGGCGATCCGCGGATCACGGAATCGAGCGGGCTGGCGGCGAGCCGCGTCCACCCGGGCGTCTACTGGACGCACAACGACAGCGACGACGGCCCGTACGTGTACGCGGTGGACTCGGCGACGGGCCGGACGGTGGCCCGGGTGACCATGACCGGGATCGGCACCCCGCGCGACGTCGAGGCGATCTCGCTGGGCCCGGACGGGCAGCTGTACGTGGGCGACATCGGGGACAACCGGAACGGCACCTGGGACCACGTGTGGATCTACCGCTTCCCGGAGCCGAAGGAGCTGCACGACGTCACCGTCAAGGCCGAGCAGTTCACGGTGACGTACGCGGACGGGCCACGCGACGCGGAGGCGCTGATGGTGCATCCGGTGACGGGGCGGGTGTACATCGCCAGCAAGAACGAGCAGCGGGGCGGCCTGTACGAGGGGCCGGAGCGGCTGTCGGCGGACGGGAACAACGTGTTCCGGCGGGTCGCGGACGTGCCGTGGGTGACGGACGGGGCGTTCTCGCCGGACGGCGGCCGGCTGACGCTGCGCGGGTACTTCTCGGCCCGCACCTACCCGTGGAAGGACGGGCGCCCGCAGGGCGAGGGGGAACGGGTGGACGCGCCGTGGCAGGGCCAGGCGGAGTCCGTGACGTACACCCCGGACGGCAGGACGCTGATGTTCGGGGCGGAGGGCGCGAACAGCAAGGTGGTGGCGGTGCCGGTGCGGGAGCCGGGGGCGGCCACCGCGCCCGCCGCCTCCCCGCCCGCCGCGGGCGGTCCGTCGGGTGACGCGGTGGGCGGACCGGGCGGCGGCTACGGGAAGGGCGCCCTGGTCCTGGCGGCCGGAACCGCCCTGGTCCTCGTGGGCAAGCGCCTGTTCCGGCGCCGCCCGGCGAACTGACCCCCGGGCCCGGCCGGTCGGCCCCTGCCGTGCGACACCGACGGGGGCGAGTGCGCGGGACGGGGCGGGCCCGGGGCATGACACCGTGGCCGGATGACGAAGACGACACCGTGGCCGGACCTGCTCGTGGCGCGGGAGCGCGTCTACGGCCCGTGCGGATTCGGCTGGACGCCGCCCGTCCCCGAGGCGGAGAGCGCCGCGTACGCCGCGTGCGCGTTCACCCTGAGCGCCCCCGCGGGCCCCGACGGCTCCCGCCCGCTGGCCGTCCGCTTCCGGTCGGCCCGGACGACTCCCACCAAGGCCGGGCTGTTCGTCACCGTGTGGAAGCGGTCCGCGCCGGGCGGGCCGATCGCACCGTTCGACCTGTCGGATCCCGTCGACCTGTTCGTCGTCAGCGCCCGCGACGCGGACGGCTTCGGCCAGTTCGTCCTGCCGGCCGAAGCGCTCCACCGCCGCGGGATCGTGTCGGCGGACGGCGCCGGGGGCAAGCGGGCCTTCCGCGTGTACCCGCCGTGGGTGGCCGCCACCAGCCGCCAGGCGGAACGCACGCAGGCCTGGCAGGGCGCGTACTTCCTGCCGCTGGACCCCGGCCCCGTCGACCTCGTCCGCGCGCGGGAGCTGTACGGGTGCCGGCCGGGCCGCCGCTCGACGGCGCGTTAGAGAGTGCCTGGAGGAGCCGCCAAGCGCGGGGCGTGACATTTCCCCGTATTTCACCTTCCGGAAAGGCGATGGACCGGGCACTTTCCCCCCGCTTCGCCGCGTCTCTGCACAATGGGAAACATGACTTCCCCCGCCCGAGAGACCGCCGCGCCCACCGCGCTCGCTCCGCTGACGGTCGGCTTCGACCTCGACATGACGCTCATCGACTCCCGGCCCGGCATCAAGGCCAATTACGAGGCCCTCTCCGCCGCCACCGGCCGGTTCATCAACGCCGACGAGGCCATCACCCGCCTCGGGCCGCCGCTGGAGGACGAGCTCGCCCACTGGTTCGAGCCGGCGGAGATCCCGGAGATGCGCGACCGCTACCGGGAGATGTACTTCACGCACGCCATCGAGCCCACCCCGGCGATGCCCGGGGCGCACGAGGCCATCAAGGCCGTCCAGGCCCTCGGCGGCCGCGCGATCGTCGTCACGGCGAAGAACGAGCCCAACGCCCGCCACCACCTGGAGCACCTCGGCATCGAGCCCGACGCCGTCATCGGCTGGCTGTGGGCCGAGGCCAAGGCGGGCGCCCTGCGCGAGCACGGCGCCCAGATCTACGTGGGCGACCACGTCGGCGACGTCCGCGGCGCCCGCACCGCCGGAGCGCTCTCCGTGGTGGTCCCCACCGGCCCCTGCCCCGAGGACGAACTGCGCGCCGCCGGCGCCGACGTGGTGCTGCCCGACCTCACCGCGCTGCCGGAGTGGCTCGCGCAGTACGTGCGCACCCGCGAGGTCTGAGCCCCGTACGCGCCCCGCGCGCGGGCACCCGTACGCGCCTTCAGGCGGCCTGGGACGCCCGGGCCGCCTTGCGCTGCGCCGCGGCCGAGCGGACCACGCCCGCCGCGGCGAGGGCGAAACCGACGCCCATCAGCATGCACACGGCCCACGCGTACGACGGAAAGGGATCGGTGCCGAGGAACAGCGGGGCCATCGTCACGAGGGTCGCCACGGCGCCGACGATGAACACGATGCCGCCCGCCCGGACGAGTCCGTCACCGGGCCGCGCTTCGTCGCGCCGCGCTTCGTCGGGATGAGGAGTAACAGTCACCCCACCAGGGTAGTTCCCTGGCCGAAGCCGTGAAGCGGAAGGACCGGGGAACGACTTGTCACCCGTTTCCGGACCACTAGCCTGGAGGGGGCGGGTCACGGGACCCGCCGCACCGCTGTCCGGAGCCGTTTCACACCGGCCCACCGGACCCGACGAGTACAAGAACAGAGGACGGACGTGCCTACCGGCAAGGTCAAGTGGTTCAACAGCGAGAAGGGCTTCGGCTTTCTCTCCCGCGACGACGGCGGAGATGTCTTCGTCCACTCGTCGGTGCTTCCCGACGGGGTCGACGCCCTCAAGCCCGGCCAGCGCGTCGAGTTCGGCGTCGTCGCTGGACAGCGCGGTGACCAGGCACTTTCGGTGACGGTCCTGGATCCGGCGCCCTCCGTCGCGGCCGCCCAGCGCCGCAAGCCCGACGAGCTCGCCTCGATCGTGCAGGACCTCACGACCCTGCTGGAGAACATCACGCCGATGCTGGAGCGCGGCCGCTACCCCGACCGGGTGCACGGCACGAAGATCGCCGGTCTGCTGCGCGCGGTGGCCGACCAGCTCGACGTCTGACCCGTCCGTACCGCCGGTGCCCCGCCGCTCCCCGGAGCCGCGGGGCACCGCCGCGTCCGGGGCGCGCGGGGGGCCGGACCGTTACGGGAAGTCGAGCGCGGCGGGCCCGATGGCCGGAACGAGCCCCTCGGCGGCGGCCCTGGTCAGCAGCCCGCGGACCGCTGCGTACCCGGCGTCGCCGAGGTCGGCGGTGAACTCGTTGACGTACAGCCCGATGTGCTGGTCGGCGACCGCCGGGTCCAGCTCCTGCGCGTGGGCCCGTACGTACGGCCGCGACGCCTCGGGGTCCTCCCAGGCCATCCGCACCGACGCCCGGGCCGCGCCGGCCAGCGCGCGCAGCGCGTCCGCGCCCAGCGAGCGCTTGGCGATGATCGCGCCGAGCGGGATCGGCAGGCCGGTGGTGGACTCCCAGTGCTCGCCCATGTCGGCCAGGCAGTGCAGCCCGTAGTCCTGATAGGTGAACCGGGCCTCGTGGATGACCAGTCCGGCGTCCACCCGCCCGTCGCGCACCGCCGGCATGATCTCGTGGAACGGCAGCACCACCACCTCGCCGACCCCGTCCGGCAGCACGTCCGCCGCCCACAGCCGGAACAGCAGGTACGCCGTCGAGCGCTCGCTCGGCACCGCGACGGTCTTCCCCGCCAGGTCCAGCCCCGGCTCGCGCGTCAGCACCAGCGGCCCGCAGCCACGGCCCAGGGCCCCGCCGCAGGGCAGCAGCGCGTACTCCTCCAGCACCCACGGCAGGACCGCGTACGACACCTTCAGCACGTCCAGCTCACCGCGCTCGGCCATGCCGTTGGTGACGTCGATGTCGGCGAAGGTCACATCCAGCGCGGGGGCGTCCGGGACGCGGCCGTGCGCCCAGGCGTCGAAGACGAAGGTGTCGTTCGGACAGGGCGAAAAGGCGATGCGCAGCGGCTCAGCCGTGCTGCCCGTGGCGTTGCTCAAGGTGTTCTCCCCAATGGACGAATACGGGTCCCAGCGCGCGGAACCCCTCGGTGAGCGCGCCGAGCGCGTCGCCGATCCGCCAGGCGGCCCGGTCGCGCGGCCCGACGGTGTTCGACACGGCGCGCACCTCCAGTACGGGCAGCCCGTGCGCGGCGGCGGCCTCCGCCACCCCGAAGCCCTCCATCGCCTCGGCCCCGGCCAGCGGGTGCCGGGCCGCGAGCGCGGCGGCGCCGGCGGCGGTGCCGGTGACGGTGGACACGGTCAGGACGGGGGCGAGCAGCGCGCCGGTGGCCTCGGCGGCGCGGGCGGCGAGGTCGGCGGGCGGCAGGTGCGCGCTGCGGCCGAAGCCCAGCGCGTCCACGGAGAGGAACCCGTCGGGGGTCTCGGCGCCCAGGTCGGCCGCGACGATCGCGTCCGCGACCACGAGCGTGCCGAGCGGGGCGGCGGGCGCGAACCCGCCGCCGATGCCGACGGAGACGACGAGGGCGTAGTCGGCCAGCGCGAGCGCGGTGGCCGTGGCGGCGGCGGCCGCCGCCGGACCGACCCCGCCGACGAGCACGTCGGCGGCGAGCCCGGGCAGGTCCCGGCGGCTGATGAGGTAGCCGCCGGGCAGGGTGCGCGCCTCGGGGGTGACCGGATCCGGATGAGGGGTGAGACCGGCGGCCACGGAGTCCGCCTCCGCGGCCACCGCGGTCACGACGAGCGCGCGCACGGGGTGCGGGCCTACTTCAGCTTGAGCTTGAAGGACCAGACGGCGAGCGGCTTGCCGTCCTCGCCGACCTGCACGAAGCCGAGCATCTTCGAGGCGGGCGCCTCGCCCTGGCCGCCGGTCGCGAAGACGTCGGCGCCCTGGAAGCTGCGGTAGGTGTTCGCGGAGGGCTCGGTGATCGGCTGCCCGTCGAGGACCGCCTGCCACTTCTTGCCGTCCTCGACGACGTCGGGCTCCACGCCGAGGCGCAGCGTGTCGCCGCGGGCGTAGTCGACGGTCTTGGCGTTCTTGAGGCCGGTGAGGCACTCCTGGACCCGGTCCATGGAGAGGTCCTTGCCGTCGGCGCGGCATTCGGCCTCGGTGGACACGGAGGTGCTGCCGACGGTCACGGTCGCGAGCGGCGTCGGCTTGTCGCAGGCGGACAGGAGGAGGAGGCCGGCGGACACGGCTCCGAGGGCCGCGACGCTGCGGCGGGCCCTACCCGGGAAAAGCGGTGCGGTCATGAGCCGAAGGCTATCGGGCCACCGGCCCGCCCCGCCGCACGGGGGGTCCCCGGCCACGCCGCAGCCCTGACCGGGCACCCCAAGACCACCCGGGCGGCGCCCCTGCCCTGGCCGGGCGGTTCGGTGGTCAGCCTGCCGCCGGGCCGTTGCCGTGGCCGGTCGGCTCAGTGGCCGGCCTGCCGCCGGGCCGCTGCCCTGGCGGGGCACCCGTCCGTGCGGCGGGCGGTAGCCGAGCCGGAACGTGGGCGCCGGGCAACGTGCCCACCTGCCGCGCCGCTGCCGGGGGCCAGCCCCCGGACCCCCGCGCCTCAAACGCCGGCGA